>JAEWED010000237.1 GCA_023389745.1 Actinomycetes bacterium | reverse complement strand
CGTCAGCCCGTAGCGCTCCTTCATGTCCTCGAGCAGGTTGAGGATCTGGGCCTGCACCGAGACGTCGAGCGCCGAGACCGGCTCGTCGCAGATGATCACCTCTGGGTCGGTGATCACCGCCCGGGCGATCGAGATGCGCTGGCACTGACCGCCGGAGAACTCGTGCGGCTTGCGCTCGGCCGCCGCGTTCGGGTCGATGCCGACCGAGGCGAGCACGTCGGCGACCTTCTGCTTGCGCTCGGCGTCGGTCCCGATGTTCCAGACCTTGAGCGGCTCCTCGACGATCTGCGCGACCGTGCGCCGCGGGTTCAGCGACGAGATCGGGTCCTGGAAGATCATCTGCAGCTTGGGTCGGGTGCGGCGCAGGTCCTCGCCCGAGAGCTTGGCCAGGTCGGTGCCGTCGAGGGTGACCGAGCCGCGGGTCGGCCGGGGCAGCTGCATGATCGCCTTGCCGGTGGTCGACTTGCCGCAACCGGACTCGCCCACGAGCCCGAGCGTCTCGCCGGCCGCGATGTCGAACGAGATGTTGTTCACCGCCGAGACCTTCCGGCCGCGGCCGGCGGGGAAGTCGACGACCAGGTTCTCGACGCTCAGCAGGACCTCGTCACGGGGCCGCAGGTGGGCGGTGCCGCTGCCGGCCATCAGCTCGCCCCCTGCTCGTCGTCGCCGGCCGTGACACGGGCCGACGGCGGCGCGGACTGCATCATCCGGCGGGCCTGGATCTGCACTCTGATCTC
This sequence comes from Actinomycetes bacterium, assembly GCA_023389745.1. Classification (GTDB taxonomy): domain Bacteria; phylum Actinomycetota; class Acidimicrobiia; order Acidimicrobiales; family Microtrichaceae; genus JAFAFN01. Next base: position 3,151 of record JAEWED010000237.1, on the reverse strand, counting down.
CTCGGTCTCGGGGGAGCCCACCGGGTAGAAGCACGCGAACAGGTGCCCCGGCGTGCCGCTCTCGGTCAGCACCGGCTCTTCCTCGTGGCAGCGCTCGCGGGCGTAGGGGCAGCGGGGGCTGAACGAGCAGCCCTTGGGCGGGTTGACCAGGTCCGGCGGTCGTCCGCCGATCGCCAGCAGCCTGGTGTGCGACGGGTCCTCGAGCTTCGGAATCGCGGAGAGCAGCGCCTCGGTGTAGGGCATGCGCATCTCGCGGAACAGAACCGACGTCGGCGCCTTCTCGACGATCTTCCCGGCGTACATCACCGCGATCTCGTCGGCCCGACCGGCGACCACGCCCAGGTCGTGGGTGACCAGCACCATCGCCATGTAGCGCTCACGCTGCTGCTCGGCGAGCAGGTCGAGGATCTGCGCCTGCACGGTGACGTCGAGCGCGGTGGTCGGCTCGTCCGCGAACAGGAGCTTCGGGCCGCACGCCAACGCGACGGCGATGACGACGCGCTGTCGCATGCCGCCCGACATCTCGTGCGGGTAGGCGTTGAAGCGCTTGTCGGCCTCGGGGATCTTCACCGCTCGCAGCAGGGCGACGGCGGTCTCCTTGGCGTCCTGCTTCGACATGTCGAGGTGGAACCGCAGCGACTCGGTGATCTGCTTGCCGACCTTCATGACCGGGTTCAGCGCCGTCATCGGGTCCTGGAAGATCATCGCGATGTCGTTGCCCCACAGCTCGCGCAGCTGGGCGTCGCTCAGGGCCGTCATGTCACGGCCCTCGAAGTGGATCGAGCCCGTGCGAACGGCGTTGCCGGGCAGGAGCCCCATGATCGACCGGGAGAGCACCGACTTGCCGGACCCGGACTCGCCCACGATGCCGAGCGTCTTGCCGCGCTCGAGCTCGAAGGAGACCCCGTCGACCGCGCGGACCATGCCCCGTGGGCTCTTGAACTGGGTCCGGACGTCGGCGACCTGCAGCAGCGGACCGCCGCCGGGGATGCCGCTGGGCACGGGAGCCTCGGCGCTGGGGCCCGGAGGTGCTGGCGTCTTCGCGCTCACAGGACCGACCCCCTCACGTCGAACCGCTGGCTGATCACGTCACCGAGGTAGTTGAGCGCCAGGACCGTCAGGAACAGCACGAGCGACGTGAACACCACGATGTGGGGCGAGTTCCGCATCTGGCCGCGGCCCTCGGCGATGATGTTGCCCCACGACGGGGTCGGGAGCTGCACACCGACGCCGAAGAGGCTGAGCCCACCCTCGGCGACGATCGCGATGCCGACCCCGAGCAGCGCGATGGACAGCATCGCCGGCACGACGTTGGGGAGCACCTCTCGGATCATGATGCGCCAGTTCTTGGCGCCCATCGCCCGGGCGGCGAGCACGAACTCCCGCTCGGACCATGCCAGGGTGTTGGCCCGGGTGATGCGACCCAGCAGCGGGATCGACACGATGCCGAGGCCGATCACCACCACGAAGAGGCGGCGGGACTGGGTCACCGTGTCGCCCGAGGCGAGCACCGTCACCAGCGACAACGCCAGGATGAACTGCGGGATCGCCAACAGGATGTTCATCAGCGGCGTGATGATCAGATCGACCTTTCCGCGGAAGAAGCCCGTGATCAGGCCGAGCAGCCCGCCGAGCAGCAGACCGAAGCCGACGGCACCGAAGCCGACGATGAACGACGACCGCGCACCCCAGATGATGCGGGAGAGCATGTCGCGGCCGATCGCGTCGCCGCCGAGCAGGTGGCCGCCGGTGGGACCTGATCGGGCGATCTCGGGGAAGCTCTCGGTCGGCGAGGGGATCGGCAGCACGGGCGCGAAGACCGCCAGGACGATCAGGCCGCCGAGCCAGACGATCGCGAGCCAGGCACCGACGCCGAGCTTGGAACGGCGGGTGCCGCCGGGAGCGTCGACCTCGATCGCCTCGATGAGGCCGAGGTCGGTCGGGTCCATGTGGGTGACCGCGGTGTCGCGGTCTCCCTGCGGCTGGAAGCCCCGGTCGCCGGACTCAGGGGCGCCCGGTTCAGGAGGACTTGGCTCAGGAGTTCTTTGCATGACGGATCCTGGGATCGAGCACCGAGTACAGGATGTCCACGGCGAAGTTGACCAACACGTAGAGCACGGCGATCACGGCGACCATCGACTGGAAGGCCACGAGCTGGAGCCGGGCGATGGCCTCGAAGAGCATCAGGCCCATGCCCGGCAGCGAGAAGACGACCTCGACGATGAGGGCGCCGCCGATGAGGGTGCCGATGTTCAACCCTGCGACGGTCAGCAGCGTCAGCGACGAGGGACGCAACGCGTGCTTGAAGAGGATGCGACGCGACTTCAGCCCCTTGGCCTTGGCCATCAGGATGAAGTCCTGCTGCAGCGTGGCGATCATGTCGCTGCGCAGCAGACGCATGTAGACCGCGATCTGGCCGACCGCGAGGGTGATCGTCGGCAGGATCATGTACTGCACGTGCTCGACGAAGGACTCGCTCGGCGAGGCGTAGCCGCTCGGTTTGAACCAGCCGAGCTGGACCGCCAGGTAGTACTGCAGGACGAAGCCGAGCGCGAAGTTGGGGATCGCGAGCATCGCGAACGCCGACATGTTCGACATCCGGTCGAAGAAGGTGCCCCTGCGATGTGCGGTGAGCACGCCCAGGGGGATGGCGATCAGCAGCGCCAGCACCTGCGCGTAGAGCATCAGCAGCAGCGACACCCCGAGTGAGTCCCAGAGCCGGTCGGCGACGGGGCGGACCGAGCTGACCGAGTAGTAGTCGCCCATGTCGCCGGTGACGAAGTCGCCGAGCCAGCTGGTGTAGCGGACGATGAACGGCGCGTCGAGGTTGAGGTCCTCGCGGATCGCCTCGCGCTGCTCGTCGCTCGCGAGCGGGGCGAGCGTGCTGACGGGGTCACCGGGCAGCAGCTCGAGCAGCAACGCCGAGAACAGCGTCACCAGCAGCACGGTGACGAGCAGCTGTCCCAGTTTCTTGATGAAGACCATGTTGTCCGTTCCGGTGGGTCGATCGGGAGGACGTCGGCGGAACCCGCCCGGAAGGGCGCCGACGGATCAGGAGCTGGCGGATCAGGGAGCTGGCGGACCAGGGAGCTCAGGAGCTGGCGGACCAGGGAGCTGGAGCATCGAAGCGAAGTGCGACGGGGGCCGGAGC
>JAEWED010000233.1 GCA_023389745.1 Actinomycetes bacterium | reverse complement strand
CGTCTCGGTGGTGTCCGACCTGGACGGCACCGGGACGCTCGCCGAGCAGGCCGATGGCCTGCTCGGCGCCTGCCTGGGCGAGGGCGAACCGGAGGACGACGTGGCGGTCGTGCTCGTGCGACGAGCCTGAGCCGCGATCCGCTCGGCTCGAGCGGCCATACCCTGTGGTCATGCTCTCCCTGGAACAGGCGACCGACGACGTCCTCGCGCTGGTGCACCCGCTGCCGGCCGAGATGGTCCGCACCTCGGACGCGCTCGGCGCGGTGCTCGCCGCCGACCTGGTGGCCACCGTCGACACGCCGCCCTTCGACGCATCCGCCATGGACGGCTTCGCGGTCCGTGCCGCCGACCTCGACGGAGCACCGGTCGAGCTGCGAGTCGTCGGCACCGCGTCGAGCGGCCACCCGAGCGACGCCGAGGTGGTCGCGGGCACGGCGGCGCGGATCCTGACCGGCGCCGTCGTACCGGAGGGGGCCGACGCCGTCGTGCCCGTCGAGGACACCGACGCGGGGACCGACGTCGTGACCGTTCGGACCTCGGTGCCGGCCGGGCGCCATGTCCGTGTGCGCGGCGAGGTCGGCCGCGCCGGCGACCTGCTCATCAGCGCTCCGGCGCTGCTCACCGCCGGGCACCTCGGCGTGGCCGCCGCGAACGGACTGGCCGAGGTGCTGGTGCACCGTGCCCCGAAGGTCGCGATCGTCACCACCGGCGACGAGCTGGTGTCGCCGGGCCACGGTGAGCTGGGCCCCGGGCAGATCTACGACTCGAACAGCACCCTCAGCGAGCAGCTGGTGACGAGCGCCGGCGGCGTCGCGCACGTCGTGCACGCCGCGGACGATGCCCCGCTGATCGGCGCGTTGCTCGAGGCGCTCGCACCCGAGGTGGACCTGATCCTCACCTCGGGAGGCATCTCGATGGGCGCCGAGTTCGACCCGCTGCGCGCCGCGCTCGGCGAGCACCCGGTGCGCTTCGAGCAGGTCGCGATCCGACCCGCGAAACCGCTCGCGTTCGGACGGGTCGGCGAGTGCACCTACATCGGTCTGCCCGGCAACCCCGTGTCGGTCGTCGTGGCCTTCGAGCTCTTCGTGCGACCCGCGTTGCGTCGACTCCGGGGCATCGACCCTGCGGTCGCGCCACGCTCGACCGGTCGACTGGCGAACGACCTCGAACGCGCCGACGACGGCAAGACCCACCTGGTGCCCGTCGCCGTGCGTCAGGACGGCACCTGGGAGCCGACGCCGCTCGCCGGTTCGCACGCCCTCGTCGGCGTCGCCGCCGCGAGCGCGCTCGCGGTGGTTCCGAACGGCCACACCCGGCTCACCGGCGGCAGCGAGGTCGAGCTGCTTCCTCTCTGGGGCTGAGCGCTACTCCTCCGCCGCGTCGAGCCCGCCGCCCGAGCGTCGCTCCCGCGCCTCCTGCGCCAACGCGGTCAGGTCCTCGGGGGTGTCGACGTCGAGGAACGACACCCCGCTGCGATCGACGCGGGACCACACCTCGCGACCGATCCAGTCGACCGACAGCTCGTCGAGCAGGCCGCGCAGGCTGCGGCGATCCCGGTCGAGCTGCTGCTGCACGACCGCCCGCACCGAGCGCCGGTAGCAGGCGACGAGCGGCTCGGGTCCGTCGGGACCCACGGGCACCACGGCGTCGACCGCTGGAGTGGTGAGCGCCCGGTCGACGAGCAGCTCGAGCAGCGCGGTGGCCAGCAGCGGATGGTCGCCGGCGAGCACCAGGACGACATCGGTGTCGACGGTGTCGAGCGCGTGGGCCAGACCGGCGAGCGGACCGAGGAACCGGATCGGCTCGAGCTCGAGGTGCACACCCTCGGGTGCCCACGGGCCCACGACGACCACCTCGTCGACCCGACCCGAGCGTCGCAGGTCCTCGACCCGGTCGAGCACCCGTTGCAGGACCGGCGTGCCGGCGAACGACGCGCGGCACTTGTCGGCGCCGAAGCGCGAGGAGCGGCCGCCGGCCAACACGATCGCCGAGACCCCGGTGGTGCGTGACGATGGCGAGGTCGGGTCCACCGCGCCCACTTGTAGCATCCGGGCCATGGCCGAGGACGACTTCGACACCGCCTGGATCGACGACTTCGCAGCAGCAGCCGGTGTCGACACGCTCGACGACGAGCAGATCGAGGCGCTGCTGTCCCTCGCCGGGGTCGCGGCACACGACAGCGGCGACCGCCGCAACGCACCCATCTCCTGCTTCCTGCGGGGACTGCAACTCGGTCGGGCCGGCACCGACCCCTCGGCTGCGGCGATCAGTGGCGATCGAGCCTGAGCGCACCCGCCCGCCGCGCGCCGGTCGGGTCGACCGGGTGCTGGTCGGTCGGTACGCCGCGGACGGCACCACCCGCCGTTCCCCCGACAACCTGATCGTCGAGGAACCGCTCGCCATCGAGCTCGACGGCGTCCGAGTGGCGACCACCATGCGCACCCCGGGCCACGACTTCGAGCTGGCCGCCGGCTTCTGCTTCACCGACGGACTGCTCGCCGGCGCACCGGTGCTGCGGTGCAGGTACTGCGGGACCGGCTCCGCCTACGACACCGACTACAACGTCGTCACGGTCCACACCGGCGGACGAGCGCCGACTCCCACCGCCCGGCTGACCACGATGTCGTCGTCGTGCGGGCTCTGCGGCTCGACGACCATCGACGAGCTGGCCGCCCGTCTCGACCCCCTGAGCGGTGTCGAGCCGTTCCCGCTCGACCTGCTCGTCGAGCTGCCCGAGCGGGCCGGCGAGCATCAGCCGCTGTTCGAGCGCACCGGCGCGGTGCACGCCGCGGCGGCGTTCGACCGGGCCGGTGAGATGGTGCTGCTGCGCGAGGACATCGGACGCCACAACGCGGTCGACAAGGTCGTCGGCTCGCTCCTGCTCGAGGGCCGGCTCGACGCGGTCGACGGTCGACGGCCGACCGCGGAGATGGCCCTGTACGTCAGCGGCCGCGCCTCGTTCGAGATGGTCCAGAAGGCGTGGGCGGCGGGATTCGCCGCGGTCGTGGCGGTCAGCGCGCCGTCGGCGCTCGCCGTTCGCACCGCGAACCTGGCCGGGCTGCAGCTGGTCGGGTTCGTGCGCCAGGGCCGAATGAACGTCTACGCCCCTGGGGCCTCGGCGTCCTGATCGTCGCCCGTCGCCCGGACGCCCTGCGCCGCACGCTCGTCGATCCGGCCGTCGTGCACTCGCAGCACCACGTCGAGCGCTCCGAGTGGCGCCGCGTCGTGGGTGATGTGCACCGTCGTACGTCCCTGCCGCCAGGCAGCGACACCGGCGAGCACCCGTGACGTGGTCTCGGCGTCGAGGTGGGCCGTCGCCTCGTCGAGCACCAGGACGGGGGACTCCGCGAGCAGCGCACGGGCGATCATCAGCCGCTGACGTTCGCCGCCGCTGAGGCGACGACCGTCCTCGCCGACGCGGGCGTCGAGCCCTCCGGGCACCGAGGCGAGCCACTCGTCGAGCGCAGCCGCACCGCATGCGGCGCGCAGCCGGTCGTCGTCGGCCTCGGCGTCACCGAGTCGCAGGTTGTCGCGCACGGTCGTGTCGAAGAGGTGGTCGTGCTGGGCGACGACGGCGACCTCGCGTCGAGCCGCGTCGACGGGCACGTCCCGCACGTCGACGCCGTCGATGCGGATCGCACCGTGCTGGGGCTCCCAGAACCTCAGCAGCAGCGCAGGGATCGTCGACTTGCCCGCGCCGCTCGGGCCGAGGATCGCGGCGCGGGCTCCGGCGGGGATCGTGAAGCTCGCGCCGTGCAGCACCTCGGGCCGGTCGGGCAGGTAGCGGAACCCGACACGGTCGAAGGTGATCGACCCTTCGCCCGACAGCACCGGCCGCGTGTCGGCGTGTGCTGTGCCGGCCTGTGCTGTGCCGGCCTGTGCTGTGCCGGCCTGCGCTGTGTCGCGGGCGCCGGAGCGATCGACCACCGTCGGCGCCCGATCGACGAGCTCGACCAGGCGGCGTGCCGCGGCGCGGCTGCGGTCGAGGTGCTCGACCGATCCCGACAGCGGGGCGATCGCTTCGAAGCTGGCGATCACCGCGAGCGGAGCGACCGCCAGCAGCACGCCGTCGAGGTGGCCGTCGGCCACCAGGGGCACGGCCACCGCCAGCGCGCACACCGCAGCGAGCCCGCCCAGCAGACCGGCGAGCCCGGCGTGCAACCCGCGCAGCGTCGCGAGCCGGCGCTCGGCCCCCCGCCGCTGCTCGGTCAGCACGGCGAGCCGCCCGCCGAGCAGGTCCTCGCGGCCGTAGGCCACGAGCTCGGCGATCGCGTCGACCGACTCGACGGCGGTCGAGTTGAGCTCCGCCTGACGGACGGTCAGCACATCGGCGGCCGCCCGACCGAGCCGGTGGGTCGAGGCGGGCAACACCACTCCGGTGAGCACCATGAAGACCACGAGGACGACGACCAGCGTCGGATCGAGCGACCAGAGCACGGCGGCGCCGACCCCACCGGCGAGCACCGCTGCCAGCGGTGGTGCCAGGACGCGCAGCGACAGGTCCTGGAGCGCCTCGACGTCGTCGACGATCCGCGTCAGCAGATCCCCCGAGCGCGACTCCGCGAGCACCGCAGGCGCGAGGGGCTCGATGCCCGTGAAGAACCAGACGCGAAGACGGGTCAGGATCCGGAACGTGCCCAGGTGGCCGATGTACCGCTCCAGGTAGCGCCCCACTGCGCGCACCACGGCGAAGAGCCGGACGCCGACGATCGCGAGCGTCAGCGTCGCGGTGGAGTCGACCAGCGCGGCGCGCGAGACGAGGTAGCCCGACATCGAGATCAACCCGATCGCCGCCCCGAACGTCACGGCGCTCAGCACGGCGGCCGCGACGATCCACCAGCGCAGTGCGCCCATCGTGTCGACGACCCGGCGCAGCGGCCCTCGAGCGCGACGCGGTGTCATCCGGCGACCGTCCCGTCGACCTGCGGGGCGACCTGTTGGGCGCTGGTCGCGTGCGCCTTCCCCTCGACGAGGCGCACGACCCGGTCGGCGAGCTCGACGGTCCGGCGACGATGTGCGATGAGCAGCGCCGTTCGCCCTCGGAGCAGGTCGCCCATCGCCTCGGCGAGCTCCGACTCGACGTCTTCGTCGAGATGGGCGGTGAACTCGTCGAGCACGATCACCGGGGCGTCGCGCAACGCGGCCCGAGCGATCGCGAGTCGCTGACGCTGCCCGCCGCTGAGCTGCAGACCCCGTTCGCCGAGCACCGTGTCGAAGCCGTCGGGCAGCGCCTCGACGAAGCCGGTCGCCCGGGCGATCTCCGCCGCTCTTCGCACCGCCGACATCGATGCGTCCGGGACGCCGAGGCGGATGTTGTCGGCGACCGTGGCGGCGATCACCGTCGGGGCCTGGGGCACCCACGCGATCCGACGGCGCCACGCACCCGGTTCCATCGACGTCGCGTCGACCCCGTCGATCAGCAGCGCGCCGCTCGATGGGTCCATGAAGCGGAGCAACAGGCGGGACACCGTGGTCTTGCCGGCCCCGCTCGGCCCGACCAGCGCGACGGTCTCCCCGGCGCCCATGGTGAGGTCGAGACCGTCGAGGGCCGGACGCTCCTGGCCCGGGTAGCGGTAGGTGACGTCCCGCAGCTCGATGCGAGGCGGACGATCGGAGCCGACGTGCGCGGTGCCCGCCGTGGTGCTGGGCGGTGTCCTGGCGGGGAGGGCCAGCAACGCTTCGATCCGCTCGTCCGCGGCGCGCCCGGACTGGCCGGCGTGGTACTCGATCGCCAGCCGACGGAACGGCACGAAGAACTCGGGCACCAGCACCAGGACCGCGAGGCCCGTGCCGAAGGGCAGGCCGCTCTCGATCATCCGGAAGCTGATCTCGACCGCCGCCAGCGCCGTCGCCGCGGTCGCCGCCCACTCCATGACGAGCGACGTCTGGAACGCGGTGCGCAGCACCTCCATCGTCGTGTCGCCGAACCTGCGGCTGACGTGCTCGATCTGGTCGGCGCCCTCGCGGGACCGACCGAACGCCTTGAGCGTGCCGAGCCCCCGGATCATGTCCAGGTAGAACGAGCTGAGCCAGCCGAGCTCGTCGAATCGCCGCTGGGTCAACGTCCGGGTCCGCCCACCGATGACGACCAGCAGGAGGACCAGCATCGGCCCGGTGAACAGCAGGATCAACGTCGTCCACGGATCGAGCAGGAGGACCGCCGCGCCGACCAGCAAGGGTGTGGCGACGGCCAGGGCCGCGGCCGGCACGAAGCGGGTGACCCAGTCGTGGAGCGACTCCACCCCCGCGCCGATCGTGGCGGCGACGTCGCCGGTGCGCTCGCCCGACAGCCCTGTGGGGCCGAGCGCGAACAGGTGCTCGACCAGCTCGGCCCGCACCGCGGCGCGCAGCCGACCGCTCGCCCGGTCCGCCAGCACCTCGACCCCCCAGTTGCACGCCGCCCGCAGGCACAGCAGGGCGGCCATCGCGGCCAGCCGGTCGCGGACGTCGCCGAGGGACGCGCCGCCCAGGAAGACGTCGTCCACGACGGACGCCAGCAGCACCAGCCACACGATCGTGGAGCAGGTCGCGACGACCCCCGCACCGACCGACGCGGCGAGCAGCGCAGCGGCGCGACGGTCGCGTCGCAGCAGGCGGATCGGGGATGCCGGGCTCTCGGAGATCGCGTCGCCTCAGTAGCTCTGGTCGTCGAGCACGACCTTGCCACGGAAGAAGTAGTAGACGCCCGCGGTGTAGAGCAGGACGAACGGCATGCCGATGACCGCGATCACGGTCATGACGCGCAGCGTCGGCTCCGCGGAGGCCGCGTTGTGGACCGTGAGGTCGAAGGCCGGGTCGGTCGACGACGGCAGCAGGACCGGGTAGAGCCCGGCGGCGACGGTGGCCATGAGCAACGCGATCATCGTCGCGGATGCGAGGAACGCGGACAGGTACCGCTCGTGGTGGATCTGTCGCCACGCGGCGAGTGCGGCGAGCAGCGCGAGCAGCGGGAAGATCCCGATCCAGAGCCGGTGCGCGTAGCGGTCCGAGATCGGATTGTCGAGCAGCAGCGTCCACGCGATGAGCACGGTCATCAACACGAAGAACACGGCCATCAGCCGAGGGATCAGGCGCTTCACCCGGTCGAGCAGCTCACCGTCGACCTTGAGCGTGAGGAAGATCGCGCCGTGCAGCGAGAGCATCACCACCGCGGTGAGGCCCAGCCCGATCGCATACGGGTTCAGCAGGTGGAAGAGGTCGATGTACATGTTGCCGTCCGCGTCGATCGGCACACCCAGGATCACGTTGCCGAGGGCGACGCCGAGCAGCACGGTGATGCCGAGCGAGGAGATCGTGAAGAACCAGTCCCACGTGGCGCGCCACGCGGCGCCGGGTCGCTTCGACCGGAACTCGATGGCCACCGTGCGCAGGATCAGCACCAGCAGCACCAGCATCATCGCCAGGTAGAAGCCGCTGAACAACGAGGCGTACACCAGCGGGAACGCGGCGAAGAGCGCACCGCCGCCGAGCACGAGCCACACCTCGTTGCCGTCCCAGACCGGCCCGATGCTGTTGAGCAGGTAGCGCTTCTCCTCGTCGGTCTTCGCGACGACCGGGCCCAGCATGCCGACACCGAGGTCGAAGCCGTCGAGTACCACGTACCCGCCGATGATCATGACGTAGAGCACGAACCAGAGCGTGTTGAGGGTCATGTCACCGTCCCCCGGTGGTCGTGCCGGTGCTGCTGGTGCTGCTGCTGCTGCTGCGGGAGCTGCCGTTGCCGTTGCCGGCGCTCGTCGCCCGATGCCGGCTGGTGAAGATCTCGCCGAAGGAGTCCGGCAGGGACTCGGTGTGATCCTCGTCGGGCGGGTCGGGTGGACCGGCCTTGATCTTCCTGTCGAGGAGGAACAGGAAGACGGCGAACACCAGGGCGTACAGCACCACGAACATGCCGATCGAGAACGCCACCTGACCCCAGGTCACGTTGGGGCTGAAGGCATCCTCGGTGCGCAGCTGCTGCCAGACGATCCACGGCTGGCGACCGAACTCCGCGGTCCACCAGCCGGACAACGTCGCGAGCTGGGTCAACCCGATGCTGAGCACGAAGATCCAGAGCATCCAGCGGGTGGTCCAGAGCTTCCGCTTCCAGAACCACAACAGGCAGCCCAGGGCTCCGATGAGGATGAACAGCATGCCGAGGTTGATCATCAGGTGGTACACCTGGAACACCAGCGGCACGTTCGGCTGATCGTCGACGGGGAAGTCGTCGAGGCCCTGGATCACCGTCGAGGTGCTCCGACCTGTCAGCAGGCTGAGCATGCACGGGATCTGCAGCCCGGTGGTGGCCTCGGCCGACGGGTTGGTCCACCCGAACAGCGTCATCGGGGCACAGTCCCGTGTCTCGTAGACGCCCTCCATCGCGGCGAGCTTCTCGGGCTGGTGGGTCGCCACCGACTCGGCCTGGTTCGCGCCGAAGACCGTCACCTGGAGCACGGCGAGCACCGTGAAGATCGGCAGCGCGACCCGGACCATGGTCTTGGCCAGCTCCACGTGGCGCTGCCTGAGGAGGTAGAAGGCCGCGATGCTGAGCACCAGCGAGGCCCCGACGATCCACGACGCGATGAGCGTGTGGAAGAAGCGAGGTCCGAACGACGGGGTGAACACGACCTCTCGGAAGCTGGTCATGAACGCCTGCTCGCCGTGGCCGGCGTCGCGCAGCTCGTAGCCCCGCGGCGTCTGCATCCACGAGTTCGCCATCACGATCCAGGTGGCGCTGATGGTGGCACCGGCGACGACCATCGTCGTCGCGAACAACCAGAGCTTGTTGCCGAGGCGCTGACCGCCGAAGAGCATCAGCCCGAGGAAACCGCCCTCGAGCATGAACGCGAAGATGCCCTCGGCCGCGAGCAGGCTGCCGAAGATGTTGCCCACGTAGCGGGAGTAGACCGACCAGTTCGTGCCGAACTGGAACTCCTGCACGATGCCCGTGGCGATGCCCATCGCGAAGATGAGGCCGTAGATCTTCGTCCAGAACAGCGACAGCTGACGCCACTTCGGATCGTTGGTCCTGACCGACTGCACACCGAAGATGATCAGCAGCAGCCCGAGTCCGAGCGACATGGGCGGGAAGATGAAGTGGAAGCTGATCGTCAGCCCGAACTGGATCCGGTGCAGCACCTCGGCGTCCACGGCCCTCCCTCGATGTCGTCGGGACCTGGTGCCACGGTAGCAACGCTGGTGGCCGGCGCTGCTCGATCGTGATGGTCGGCCACAATCGGAGCATGGACCAGGAAGGACGCGCGACGTCGTGAGCGATGAGAAGGTCGGATTCGTGCTCGCCGGCGGTGGGTTCAAGGGCGCGTTCGAGCTCGGCGCCCTGCAGCACCTGATCGGCACGCTCGGGCTGGTGCCGCAGGTGATCACGGCGACCTCGGCCGGGGGCGTCCTGGGCACCGTGGTGGGCCAGGGCCGTGACGCGGACGAGTGCCGACTCCGTCTCGGCGAGGCCGAGGGCGACCTGATGGCCATGACCCGCACCGATGTGGTGTTCGCGGAGCAGCCCTGGCTGGCGGAGCTCGACGGGACGTCGGCCGCCGCGACGATCCACCGACTGGTGACCTCGCACGGTCGGCCCGACCTGGACGACGACTGGGACGAGCTCGAGGCCGAGGCGCTCGCGGTGATGGGCGAGACCGAGGCACCCGCGTCCTCGGCCGGGGGTCGGCGGCGTCACCACCTGGAGCAGGTGGCGGTGTTCGCCCGTGGGCTCGCCGGCGGTCGGAAGCTGGAGCACGGCCTGCCCCGTGCGGTGCTCAACCTGGATCCGTTCGAGCAGGCGATCCGGGGACGGCGCGACGACGTGGGCATCGCCACGATCGACCCGGCCCTCGTCGCTCGCCCCGGGCTCGAGCTGCGCCTGGCGATCACCGCGCTGCGCGAGCGTCAGACGCACTACGTGACCCAGGACGGCGTCCTGGTCGGCCCGGACGCACGCACGCCGTTGCCCGGCGCCGACGACGTCGACGTGATCGACGGCGTCATCGCCTCGGCGAGCGTCCCCGGCGTGTTCCCGCCGCGTTCGCTCGGCGGGGACCACTACGTCGACGGGGGCTGTCTGCAGAACATCCCGCTGCGCGCCGCGGTCGACCTGGGAGCGGCCGACATCTACACGCTCGTCGCGGTGCCGGTCCGAACCCCGAAGCGGAGCCTGTCGCTGTGGGCCGCCGAGTCGTTGGGCTACCTGTCGACCCAGGCAGAGAACCTCGCGGTGCCCCTGCCGGACGGCGTCACCAACACGGTGATCGAACCCACGATCGAGGTGGTCGGCTCCTTCGAGGTGCACCCGGGGCTGATGCGCATCGACATCCACTACGGGCGCATGCGCGCCGAGGAGTGCACCGCCGGCCTCGATCCCGGTGTGGATCCGATCGTGAAGATGGCGAGCGACACCGTCACGACCATGCGGCAGCTCGCCTGGCAGCTCGAACAGCACTGCATCGACGAACGACGCATCGACCGCGTGCACCGCGAGCGGCTGCGGGAGCTGAAGCGATCGGTGCGCGCTGCGGTGGAGGCTCGCACGGCGCTCGGGTTCCCGGCGCCAGAGGGATCCGACGAGTGGTGGCAGGGTTGGGAGCTGCACGCCACACCGATCCCCGACGGCTTCCCCACCGACCTCAACTGAGCTGCTGCACCCACTCGGTCACCAGCGTCGCGACCTGCTCGGGCTGCGTTCGGGGCGACCAGTGGCCGGCGTCGATCGACGACGTGTGCAGCTGCGGGATCCACTCCTCGAGCGCACGCATGGTGCTCGGCGCGACGTATCGGTCCTGCTCGGCGACGATCACGTGGACCGGGATCGTGACCGGCCGAGCACGCGGCGCGAGCAGGCGGGGCACGATGTTGGTCCGGTACAGCGGCACCGCGCCGGCGGCGTCCCGGGCCAGGTGGTCGCCGGGGTAGTCCTCGACGCCCTCGCTGCGTCGCAGCCACCGACGGAACGCCCGGTCCGCGCCGGCCCGCCAGATGACCGTGCGCAGGACCGGGAGGCTGAGCGCCGTCGTGTACCACGAGCGGGTCAGCTGGTCGCCGACGACACGGGCCGTGGCCACGTCGCGCGTCGCCCGGCGCGCGAGCAGCCCGAGGTGGTCGAGGCTCGGCCCCGACAACACCGTGAACGACGCGAGCCTGGCCGCGTACGCCGGGGTCATCACGAGCTCCCAACCCAGCACGCCACCCCAGTCGTGGCCGACCAGGTGCACGCCGCGGTCGGTGTCCAGTGAGCGCACGACGTCGTCGAGGGCTGGTGCGAGGGCGTCGAGGCGATAGGGGCGGCGGCCGATCGCCGGAGGTGCGTCGCCGACGCCGGGAAGGTCGACCGCGACGACGTGGAAGCGGTCGGCGAGGTGCGGCACGACCAGGTCCCACACCGCGGCGCTGTCGGGCCAGCCGTGCACGAGCACGATGCTCGGCGCGTCGCCGACCGTCCGGCCGTGGTGGTGCTGCGCCAGCGTCGCCGTGCTCATCGGGCCATTCCATCACGCGCCGCTGTAGAAGCGCCGCCGATCATGGGCGCTCGGTTACGGTGCGACGACGTGCGGGGGCCGCGGAGGTGACGCCCGGACGTCCAGAGAGAGAAAAGGGAGGGTCAGATGGCCAAGAAGAAGGCATCGAAGAAGGACGACAAGAAGAAGTCCAAGAAGAAGGACGACAAGAAGTCCTCGAAGAAGAAGAACGGCAAGAAGAAGTCCAAGAAGAACAAGAAGAAGTGACGACGACGGCCCGTCGATCGCCCCGCACCGGGAGCGATCGACGGGCCGTGTCGCTCGTCTGACCGGGTTCGACGCTGAGTGCATCCGGCGGAAGGAGGGGGATTCGAACCCCCGGGACCCGTGAAGGCCCGTCGGTTTTCAAGACCGGTGCATTCGTCCGCTCTGCCATCCTTCCGTCGCTCATCGTAGGCGCAGCGTCGACCGCCCGGAATCGGTGGCCCGACGCGCCGGGCGCGTACGGGCAGACGACGGAGGCCGGCTTTCAGAAGGCGGGGTACCGCATGGCCAGCAGGGCGCCGAGGACCATGCCCGCCACGAGGCCCACCAGGCTCACCAGCCTGGCGACCCCGGCGAGCGACTCGCCGCGCTTCTTCGCCCGACTCGCCAGCACCAGGCCGATGACTCCGAGCACGATCGGGCAGAACACCAACGCCACCGCACCGCAGATGATGCCGGCGATGCTGTAGGCCGACCCGGCGGACCTGGTGACCGGGTACCCGTACGGCTGGGCAGGGGGCTGGAGCCCTGGCCGGTGGGCGGCGCCCGGCATGCCCCACTCGACGCCTGGAGGCGGCACGGCCCACGGGTCGACCGGGGCAGGCGACGACGGGTGACCGCCGGGGCTCGCCGGCGGGCCGGAGAGCGGAGTGGACATCGGGGCGGCCGGCGGAGCGGCGAAGGTCCCGCTCCCCACTGCGACGCCGCAGCGGCGGCACTGGGGGTCCGTCGGGCCGATCATGGCTCCGCAGTGGGTGCACCTCATGCGCGCTCCTCGGGTCGGATGGGCGCCCGGTGGGCGCCACGCCTGCTTGCCCCACGTCGACGGTATCGGCGCCCCGGCAGGATTCCGCCGGTCGGGCGAGGTCACGGCCGAGGTGTCGGGTGGAGTGCGGAGAGGCCGCCGATACCGTGCGATGCATGGTGGAGTCCCGTCCCAGGGCAGCGGCGTTGCGCGACGCGAAGCTGACCCAGCGCTTCGGCACGTTGTTCGCGCTGCTCGTCACGACCTTCATCGTCAACGGCTTCTCGGAGTACGCCTGGGCGAGGGCGACCGCCACGATCCTCCAGCTGCTCATGATCCTCGTCGCGTTCAGGACCACGAGGTCGCCGGGGCGGCGAGGCCTCCCGATCGTCGTCGTCGTGCTCGCAGTCGGTTTCGCGATGGCGGTGTACACGGTGGTGGCGCACCGGAACGCGACCACCGAGCACGGCGCCGCGGCCTTCTTCAACGCCGCGCTCTACCTGGTGATCCTGGTCGCCGTGTTCCGCCAGGTGATCGATCAGCAGCGCGTGAACGTCGAGACGATCCTGGGTGCGCTCTGCGTGTACTTCCTGATCGGACTGCTGTTCACGATGCTCTATGCCGGTGTCGACGCAGTCACCGTCGCCCCGCTGTTCGGCCACGGCGTGTCGAACGAGGACTACTCGTACTTCAGCTTCGTCACCCTCACGACCGTCGGCTACGGCGACCTGGTCGCGCACACCGACCTGGGACGTCGCATCGCGGTGGTCGAGGCGATGACCGGTCAGATCTTCCTGGCCACGGCGGTCGCACGACTGGTGTCGCTCTACGGCGCCGAGATCCGCCGCACCCGCCGCCCGGACGGCAGCGAGGACACCTCAGTGGTCGAGGAGTCCGTGCTCGAGGGGACGTGAGCCCTCAACGGGCGATCTGGTCGGTGATCGCCCGCAGCCACTCGGTGGCCTCGACGAGCCCCGCGTCGGCCTCGGCGCGCACCGCGGGTCCTGCCGTGCCGGCCGCCGGGTAGGAGCCGAGGAACTTCACCCCGCCCTGGGTCGCACGCAGCGACCGCAGGCAGTCGGCCACCACCGGGTCCGCGACGTGGCCGTCCAGGTCGAGCATGAAGCAGTAGTCGCCGAGCGACGTCTTGGTCGGGCGCGACAGCAGCAGGCTCAGGTTGATCGACCGGGCGGCGAACTCCTGCAGGATCGCGAGCAGCGAACCCGGCCGGTCCGCACGCTGGTAGACGACGATCGACGTCTTGTCGTGCCCGGTCGGAGCCGGCACGCCCTCTCGTGCGACGACGACGAACCGTGTGACGTTCTCGGGGTGGTCCTCGATGTCGACGCCCGCGGCGTCGAGCCCGTAGACGGCGCCGGCTCGAGCGTTCGCGATGCCAGCCGTCGCGCCGTCGTCGGAGTCGGCGACGGTGCGGGCGGCTTCGGCGGTCGAGTTGGCGGCCACGTACTCGACGTCGTCGCGCAGGTTCGCTCGCAACCAGGTGCGGCACTGCGCCGTCGCGACGGGGATCGACACGACCCGCCGCACGTCGGCGAGCCGGGTGCCCGGACGGACCAGCAGGTTCATCGACACCGGCTCGAGCAGCTCGCGCTGCACCAGCACGTCGACGTCGAAGGCCATCGTGTCGACCGACGCGTTGACGGTGCCCTCGATCGCGTTCTCGACCGGTACGACACCGAGGTCGATCGAGCCCTCGGCCACCGCGAACAGCACCTCGGTCATGACGGGGAACGCGACGTGCTCAGCCGCCGCCAGATCCGGCTCGCGCAGCATCGCCTGCTCGGTGAACGTGCCGACCGGACCGAGGAACCCGACGCGCAGCGGCGACGTGGCGGACGGGGCTTCGCTCGACTCGGTCATGCGCGGAGGCTACCTGCGGGCGGCGCCTCTCGAAGACGCAGTTCCGCTCCTAGAGTCGCCCCGATGAAACTCCTGCTGAGGTCGATCGCCGCTCTCGGGGCGCTGCTGGTGACCGCCTGCTCGGCGGGCGACGACGCACCGTTGAGCAGCGCCGTGCCGGAGCCCGACAGCAGCGACGCGAACGTGCTCGTCGACACCGACTGGCACCTGAGCTCGATGACGGTGGGCGAGGACGAGACGATCTTCGAGGGCACCCAGGTGCCGCGCCTGGCGTTCGAGGCCGACACCCTGGCCCTCGACGACGGCGTCAACACCGCCCGCGGCCCGTACACGCTTCGGGGCGAGGACTTCTCCGCCGGTCCGCTCGCCGCGACCAGGACGGCCTACCCCGATCCGCTGCTCCCGGAGCACGCGATCTTCGGGTTCGTCGAGACCGCCACCCGCGCCGTCGTGCGCGGCGACACCCTCGTGCTGACGTTCCCCAGCGGCGAGCTCAAGTACGACGTCGGTGAGCCCGTCGCCGCGCCGATCGACCTGCGCGACACCCGGTGGCGACTGACCGACGTGACCACCGCGAACGAGAGCGCGAACGCCACGCTCGCCGAGGTGCCGGCGGTCGTCACCTTCGGCCAGGACGAGATCGAGGTCTACGACGGCGTGAACACCGCGACCGGCACCTTCGAGATCGACGGCTCCGAGGTCAGCATCACGCTGGGGGCGCCCTCGACGATCACGTACCCGCCGACGCCCCAGCCGCAGTACGAGCTGATCCAGCTGCTGCCGACGGTGGTGTCCGGCGAGCTGCTCCAGGACACCGACCTGCGACTGGTGCTCGACGACGGGACGGTGCTGCTCTTCGAGGTCGCCGCCGGCGGGCTCAGCAGCGGCTGAGCTGTGTCAGCCAGCATCCGCTGTGTCACCCAGCATCCGCTGTGTCACCCAGCATCCGCTGTCCGTGACGCGGCATGACGCCACAGGGCCCGGTACGTCGGCCACTCCAGGCCGGGCTGCACGTACCCGCACGCCTCGAGCTCGCGCTGCAGGCGGGGCAGCTTCGAGAACGGCACGCCGATGTCGACGTGGTGGGCCAGGTGCCAGCCGGTGTTGAACGGCACCATCCAGAACCGCGCACTCCACGACTGATGGACGTGGTGGGTGGTGATCCGCCGGTCCGGTGAGGCCTGCATGCCGCCGTGCTCGGCGACCGCACGCAAGCGGTTGAGCACCCGCCACACCGTCATCCAGGGCAGCAGCCAGAACACCGGGTAGATCCACCAGTGCCCCAGCCCGGCCCACAGGCCGACGAAGAGCACGACCTGCCACGCCAGGATCCGCAGCGCGACGGGGCGGGCGGTCGCCGATCGCAGCGCGAGGAGGAGGCCCTTCAGGTTCTTCCAGCCGGAGTTGCCGTTCGCGTCGCGGCGCAGCTTGCGCCGCCACGACGCCGAGGTGATCGGGTACCCGGCGTAGAGCCCCATGTCGGGCTCGTTCGGGCCGAACTCCTCCTTGTGGTGGGCCATGTGGCTGCGGCGGTACGCGTCGAGCGGCACGAACGCCGGGTAGGCGACGAGCCACTTGCCGACCCAGTCGTTGATCCGCCGGTTCGAGAACAGCAGCCGGTGGGCGGCTTCGTGTCCGAGGATCGAGAAACGAGCGAACGCGCGGCCCATGAGGAAGAACGCGGCGATCCACGCGACGACGCCCAGCCACGTCGAGCGGTCCGCGATCCACGACGCCGCGACCAGCACGCCGACGGACTGCACCCAGACACCGATGACGTGGAACACGTTGGCGACGTTCGGGATGCGGTACAGCTCGTCCCGTAGCACACCCACCGGACGACCCTTGGGGCCGAGCGTGTCGGTCGGCAGGACGTCGGGCAGCAGCTCTCGTTCCGGGACCATCGTTCCTGAACGGCGCAGGGCCGACGACATGGGCGTCGAGGTCATGCCCGCATATTACGAGATCCCAACGAGCGAAGCCAGAGCGTAAGGTCGGGCGGTGGTCGCTAGGGTCCGGGAGATGTCGGAGCAGGGGGACCCACTCGACGGCGAGCGACCGCTGACCGCCCGGTCGGTGCTGGCGTCGACGCTGCTCGGGTCGGACCCACCTCGACTGCCGGTGTCGTTCCTGGTGCGGACGTGCGCGCTGTTCGGCCTGGCCGAGGGCACGGTCCGCACCGCGCTGTCGCGCATGGTCGCCGCGGGCGAGGTCGTCAACGACGGCGACGGTTGGTACTCGCTCACCGGCGACCTGGTCCGACGCCAGGACAGGCAACGCCGCAGCCGCGCGGCGGAGACCCGCGAGTGGTCGGGGCGATGGCGCCTGGCCGTCGTCTCGCCCGGCGCCCGTCCGGCGTCCGAGCGGGCCGAGATGCGCCGACTCATGGTCCAGCTGCGCTTCGCCGAGCAGCGCGAGGGCGTGTGGATGCGACCCGACAACCTGGACCGGTCGCCGGCGCTCGAGGCCACGGCCGACGCGCTGGGTCGCTGCACCTGGTTCGTCGCGGACGCAGACCTGCCGTTGGAACGGTCCGACGCCGAGCTCGCCGCGTCGCTCTGGGACCTCGACGCCTGGGCCGATCGCGCCGATCAGCTCCGGCGCGCCATGCGGCCGCTCGCCGAGGAGCTCGACGCCGGCGAGCGCGAGTCGCTCGCCCCCGGCTTCGTGCTCTCGGCGGCCGTGCTGCGGCACTTCGTCGCCGACCCGCTGCTCCCGCGCGAGCTCACCCCGCGCGACTGGCCCGGTCCGGCGCTGCGTCGCGAGTACGACCGCTACGACGCGCTCTTCCGGCGGCGACTGCGTGAGTGGTCGGGCCGCCCCGTCGGCTGACGCTTCCCGGCCGCCCGCCGTCGGTTCCCTTCGGCCGTGCCCCGACGCTGAGCTCGGCGGACCGCCGACACTCGGTAGCGTTGCGCAGGTGACCGACTCCTCGCAGGCCCCGAACCAGCCCGATCCCGAACGCTTCTACCTGCGCCAGCTGCTCGCCGGACGGGACTTCGCGGTGAACGACCAGATCGCTCGTCAGATGGTCAACTTCTCGTACCTGATCGGTGATCGGGCGACCCGCGAGTGCGTCGTGGTCGACCCTGCCTACGGCGTGGCCGAGCTCAAGGCGATCGCCGAGGCCGACGACATGACCCTCACCGGAGCGCTCGTCACCCACTACCACGCCGACCACTGCGGCGGCTCCATGATGGGCTTCCAGATCGAGGGCGTGAGCGAGCTGCTCGAGCTCGGCTCGATCCCCGTGCACGTCCAGGCCGACGAGGCCGAGTGGGTGCTCAAGGTGACCGACCTGCAGGCGGGCGACCTGACACTGCACGGCGCTGGCGACACGGTGATGGTCGGCGAGATCCCGATCCAGCTGCTGCACACCCCGGGCCACACACCCGGCAGCCAGTGCTTCTTCGTCAACGGTGCACTGGTCTCGGGCGACACGCTGTTCCTCGACGGCTGCGGCCGCACCGACCTGCCCGGCGGCGATCCCGAGGCGCTCTACCTCAGCCTCACCCAGACCCTCGCCAAGGTCCCCGACGACGCGGTCCTGCTGCCGGGGCACGCCTACTCGCCCCAGAGCGCGCAGCGACTCGGCGACACCCGGGCGAACAACGTCGTCTTCCGGCCCACGTCGCTCGAGCAGTGGATGATGATGTTCGGCCACTGATCCCGCCCCCGGGCCCCAGGGGTCCCGGTCCACGACCGACGCGCCGCGGCATGCCAGTCTGACGGAGTGCTGGAGCGGATTCGGTGAGTGACGACGAGGGCACGCTCCCGACGGACCTGTCCGGCGACGCCCCCGACCTGGGCAGCCTCGGCGACATCGTGGGCGACAAGTCGCTGCCGCCGTGGTTCTGGCGGGCGATCCTCGCCGTCGCGTTCTCGGTGCTCGCCTTCATGGCGGTGCGCGGCGCGCTCGGCCGGCTGACCGGACTGCTCAGCCTGATCGGGGTCTCGCTGTTCCTCTCGTTCGCGGTCGAGCCGGCGGTGAACTGGCTGGCCGACCGCGGCTGGAAACGAGGCCGGGCGACGCTGCTGTGCTTCCTGGTCGTCTTCGGCGGCGGCGGCATCTTCGCGGCGCTGATGGTCGGCCTGGTCATCGGTCAGGTCTCGGACCTCGCGCACCAGGCGCCGGGCTACGTGACCGAGCTGACCAACTGGGCGAACGACACCTTCGACACCGAGATCACCTCGACCGAGTTGAACGAGACGCTCGCCGACTACCAGGACGACCTGGCACGCATGGCGACCGACATGGGTGGCCGGGTGCTGTCGGTGACCGGTGCCGCGGTCGCGGTGGTCTTCCAGATGTTCACCGTGATGCTGTTCAGCTACTACATGATCGCCGAGGGCCCACGACTGCGACGCAACGTGTGCTCGCTGCTGCCGCAGCGCCGTCAGCATCTGGTGCTGCGCCTGTGGGAGCTGTCGATCGAGAAGACCGGCGGGTGGGTCTTCTCGCGGTTGCTGCTCGCCACGGTCGCGGGCGTCTCGTCGTGGGTCGTCTTCCTGGCGCTCGGCCTGCCCTCGCCGCTCGCGCTCGCGGTGTGGCTCGGCCTCGTCAGCCAGTTCATCCCGGTCGTCGGCACCTACTTGGGCGGCGCGTTGCCGCTGCTGGTCGCGCTGGTGAACCGTCCGATCACGGCGTTGTGGGTCCTGGTGTGGATCCTCGTGTACCAGCAGGTCGAGAACTACCTCCTGTCACCCAAGATCACCGCCCACACGATGGACCTGCATCCCGCGGTCGCGTTCGGCTCCGCCCTGGCCGGCGCCAGCCTGTTCGGCCCGATGGGCGCGATCCTGGCGCTGCCGGCCGCCGCGGTGATCCAGGCGTTCGTCTCGGCCTACCTCGACCGGCACGAGGTGATCGAGAGCGATCTCACCAAGCTCGACCTGATCGAGGCGGCCGAGGGCGAGTCGGCGCTCCGGCGGGCGCTGCGACGGGTCGGCCGGAACGAACCGATCGACGAGTGATCGACCCTCGTCCCGGCGCGTGGGCTACGCCGAGGCGCGGGCGAGCAGGAACCTGCCGAGCGTGCGCAGCAGGCGACCTCGTTCGTCGTCCCAGTTGAGCCGCGGCTCGCTCCAGTACAGGTGGACCGCCCCGACCGGCACGGACCGCTCGAGGATCGGCAGGTGCAGGCACGAGCTGATCCCGAGATCACCGAGTGTCTCGTCGGAGTCCGGTGACCACGGCAGGGCCGAGGCGTCCTCGACGAGCAGGTAGCGCTGCGGGCTCATCGGAGCGAGGCCCCACGGGAACCAGTCGACGGGAAGCTCGGCGGGCGTCGCCGTCGTCGACGCGGGGCGTCGGCACAGCTCGAGCACACGGTCGGGCGTCACCGAGTACAGCAGGGACGCGTCCGCCCAGGAGCAGTCGCGGACCAGGTCGAGGCCCTCGTCGAGCACCCGTGCGCAGGACCACTCGGTCGAGTGGATCGACAGCCGGTCGACCGCAGCGCTGAGCCCGGCGCGCTGCACCTCGATGGGATTCGCCGTCATCTCCTGTGCCCCGCTGTCATCCGCCGTCGTCCCATGTGCCGTTGCTACCGCTCTGCCTCGTGCCGCGACCGCTGTCGCTGTCGTCCCGCCGCCGCACCCAGCTGTTCCGTCGGGTCGCTCGTGTCGATCACTCCTGCGCATCGTCGGCGGAATCAGGCCGGAACTGGAGAACTCTCCGGCCCGGAGCCGGCGTCGCGTTCGGCCAAGATGGCGACGTGACCCCGCTGCATCCAGAGATCGACCACCGTCGCACCGAGTTCCTCGATGTGGGTGACGGACACACCATCGCCGTCTACGAGGCCGGCAACCCCGACGGCAAACCTGCCGTGGTGCTGCACGGAGGGCCGGGCGGCGGCGCGTCGCCGAAGCAGTACCGGTTCTTCGACCCCGAGCGGTACCGGATCGTCCTGATCGACCAGCGTGGCTGCGGGCGCAGCACCCCGTTCGCGTCGGTCGAGCACAACACGACCTGGCACCTCGTCGCCGACATCGAGCGGGTGCGAGAGCACCTCGGCATCGACCGTTGGCTGGTGTTCGGCGGATCGTGGGGGTCGACCCTGTCGCTCGCCTACGCCCAGACGCATCCCGAGCGGGTGACCGAGCTGGTCCTGCGGGGCATCTTCATGCTGCGCCCGTCCGAGCTCGCGTTCTTCTACCAGGACGGGGCGAGCCACCTGTTCCCCGACGCCTGGGAGGGGTACCTGGCGCCGATCCCGCCCGAGGAGCGTGACGACCTGATCGGGGCGTACCACCGGCGCCTCTTCGGAGAGGACCGCGAGGAGCTGCTCCGCTGTGCTGCGGCATGGGCCGAGTGGGAGCGGGCGACGAGCACGCTCGAGCCGAGCGACCAGGGCAAGTTCCCCGACGGCCCCGAGGCCTTCGCACGGATCGAGAACCACTACTTCTTCCACGGCGGGTTCTTCGAGTCGCCGACGCAGCTGCTCGACGGCGTCGATCGCATCCGCCACATCCCCGCGGGCATCGTGCAGGGCCGCTACGACGTCGTCTGTCCGATGCGCTCGGCGTGGGACCTGCACCGCGCCTGGCCCGAGGCGGAGCTGATCGTGAACACCCTGGCGGGGCACTCGATGTTCGATCCGGAGAACGCCTCGGCGCTCGTCGAGCTCTGCGACCGCTTCGCCCGGGCGAGCTGACCGCGCCGCGCCCCGACATCTCGCTCGCTGGGCGCGATCCCTGTGCCCAGCGCCCCGTCGCGCAGAGATCCGCGACGAACGCTTGATAGTTGATGTTAATCATGCGTATGGTTCGCAGTAACTCATGACGAGGCGCAGCCGGGGGGTCGGAAGCGTCGTCGTCCACGTCAACAGGGGGGACCCACCGTGACCATCGCCATGTCTGTTCGAGCGCGCCTGCGCGCCTCCGTCCATGGGGGGCGTCGATGAACGCACGACGCACGCGACGCCTGCTCGTCGCCCTCCTGGCTCCCGTGCTGGTCGCCGCTGCGGCGTGCGGCAGCGATTCCGACGACACCGCCGGCGGTTCGTCCGACGGTGGCGGAGGCGCCAACGAGGAGAAGGTGATCGGCATCGCCGCGATCACCCTCCAGTCCCCGGCCGTGGGCGTCCAGATCGAGACCGCCGAGCGCGCCGCGGAGCTGCTCGGCTGGAAGACGGTCGTCACCAACGCCAACGGCGACCCGGCGAAGATGGCTGCGGACATCACCAGCCTCGTGAACCAGGACGTCGACGCGATCCTCGACATCGCGATCTCTCCGGCGCAGGCCCAGGAGGGCTTCCGGGCGG
>JAEWED010000199.1 GCA_023389745.1 Actinomycetes bacterium | reverse complement strand
GGGCTGGACCCACTCGCGTGGCTCAACCAGCTGCACTGGGACGACCAGGCCCGCCGTCGCCCGGACCGACGGCCGCTGATCTTCAGCCGCTGGCGCGGCCTCGGCGCGGGCCGATCGCCGATCGGGTTCTCGGGCGACACCCACGCGGTGTGGGAGTCGCTCGTGTTCCAGCCGGAGTTCACCGCCAGCGCGGCCAACGTGCTCTACGGCTACTGGAGCCACGACATCGGTGGGCACTTCGGTGCTCCCGGCGCCGAGCTCTACACACGCTGGGTGCAGTTCGGCGCGCACTCGCCCGTGCTGCGGACCCACGGCTCGCTCGGACCAGACCAGGAACGCCGGCTGTGGGAGTACCAGAACCCGTTTCGCACCGTGATGATCGACGCGGTCCGACGGCGCTACGAGCTGGTCCCCTACCTGTACGGCGAGTGCCGGCGAGGTGTCGACACCGGCGCGTCCCTGGTCCGGCCGATGTACCACGAGCACCCCCACCTCGAGGCCGCCCACCGGGCCGTCGGCCAGTACCTCCTCGGCGAGCTGATGGTGGTCGCGCCGGTCGTGTCGCCGCTCGACGACGACGCCATGGCCGGGGTGCGCGTCTGGCTGCCCCAGGGTGACTGGTACGACTTGGCCCATGGCGCGCACGTGCGCGTCGACGACGTCGCCGGCGAGTGGTTCGAACGCCGCTACCTGTTGAGCGAGGTGCCGGTGTTCGTGCGCGGCGGGACCGTCGTTCCCGGACAGCGCGACGCGGACCGGCTCGGCTCGCCGTCGTACCCGCACCTGTCGGTCACCGCGTACCCCGGTGGCGACGGCAGCCACGAGCTCTACGAGGACGACGGCGTGTCGACCGGCTACCTGCGCGGCGAGTTCGTGACGACCCCGCTGGTCCAGCGCGCCGGCGACGAGCGGCGTTCGGTTCGGATCGGCCCCGCGCAGGGCGACTACCCGGGGTGGCGACCGGAGCGGCCCGTCGAGGTCCGGTTCGTCGGCGAGGCGACGCCGCGGTCGGTGCGCGTCGACGGCGACGAGGTCCCCTGGGCAGCGCACCGCAGCGACGGGCACTGGTGGTACGACGCTGCGTCGGCGGCAGTCGTCGTGGCAGTGCCCGGGGTCGACCTGCGGCGCGGCGCAGTCGTCGAGCTCGACCGCATGGGGCCTGCCGACCGAGCCGACGCCGAGGCGCTGCTCGACGGCTTCCCCGGGATCGCACGGCGACTCGACCTGCTGAGCGAGTCGACACGCACGTTGCTCGAACAGGACAACCGGCAGGTCATCGCGGTGTCACAGGCCGTGGACCGCATCTCACGCGATCCGTCGACGTCGACCGCCGAGCTGCGGGCGCTCCGACGGCGGACCGAAGGACTCGACGAGCTGCTCGAGCGCTACGCCGCGACGTGGGCCGAGCTCGCGTCGCTCACTCCGCAGGAGCCGCCCGTGGCGCTCGACACCCTGGAGTCCGCACGCCGCCTGCTCGCGACGACCCGATCGCAGTTCCTGGAATGACGCCGGCCCTCGAGATGCCGCACGTCGAGTCATCGGGGTGAACCCGGCGCGGCCGACGCGGTAGGGTTCTGGGACCAGCGGTCTCGAAAGGCCGGCCGCCGGGTCGCTCGACCATCCGGGCTCGACCATCCGGGCTCGACCATCCGGGCTCCACCATCCGGGCTCGACCGTCCAAGGGAGCTCCGCCATGACCACGCCCGTCGACGCCGCCGCACCACAGCTGTTCGAGACGGCGCGGCTGGGACCGCTCACGCTCCGCAACCGCATCATCAAGGCGGCGACGTTCGAGGGCAGGTCGCCCGACGGCGTGGTCACCGACGACTTGATCCGCTTCCACGAGGCAGTCGCCGCGGGCGGCGCCGCGATGAGCACCGTGGCGTACCTCTCCGTCGCACCCGAGGGTCGGACCGACTCGGGCTGCATCCTCGTCGTGCCCGGAGCAGTCGACGGGCTGCGCCGCCTGACCGACACGATCCACCGCAACGGAGCGCTCGCGCAGGCGCAGGTCGGCCACGCGGGGCCGGTCGCGAACTCGGCGTCGAACAAGGCCCGCTCGCTCGCACCCGGACGCCTGTTCAACCCGCTCGGCATGCGGTTCACCAAGGCCGCCGACGACTACGACATCGCTCGTGTCACCTCGGACTACGAGCGCACAGCGAAGCTGCTCGTCGACGCCGGGTTCGACGCGCTCGAGATCCACATCGGTCACAACTACCTGCTCAGCTCGTTCCTCAGCCCGATGTTCAACCGTCGCCGCGACCAGTGGGGAGGCTCGATCGAGAACCGGGCGCGCTTCGCACGCCAGGTCGTCACGGCGGTGCGATCGTCGGTGGGCACGTCGGTGGCGGTGACCGCCAAGCTGAACATGGTCGACGGCTACCGAGGCGGCCTGACGATCGAGGACAGCCTCGAGGTCGCGCGGATGCTCGAGTCCGACGGAGCGCTCGACGCCCTTAAGCTGACCGGCGGCAGCTCGCTGGCGAACCCCATGTACCTGTTCAAGGGCGACGCGCCGCTCCATGAGTTCCGGGCGACGTTGCCGTGGTTCCTGCGCGGCGGCTTCCGCCTGGTCGGCAGCCGCTTCCTGCACACCTACCCGTACACCGAGGCGTACTTCCTGGAGCAGGCCCTCCAGTTCCGCGAGGCGCTCGACATGCCGCTCGTGCTGCTCGGCGGCATCAGCGAGCTCGCGACGGCGGAGCGGGGCATCGCCGCCGGCTTCGAGTTCGTCGGGATGGCGCGTGCGATCCTGCACCACCCTGACATCGTCAACGAGTGGGCCGTGGGCACCGGCACCGTGTCCGGCTGCATCCACTGCAACCGCTGCATGCCGACGATCTACTCCGGTGCGCGCTGCCCCCGGATCGATCCGCGACCGGGCGATCTCCCCATCCCGGTGCAGGCCTGGGGGATCGACCGCCCGGGCGCTTCCACGGCGCGCTGAGCCGACCCGGAGCACCCCGGGCCGACCCCGAGCACCCTGGTCCTCTGCCGTTTGCCGAGTTCACCCCTGGGGTAGGTGTGGTCACGCCGACCGGTCGGGTCGAGCCGAACCCAGGGGGTGCCACATGCTGTGGATCATCGGAGCGATCATCATCGGACTGATTGCAGGCTTCCTGGCCAGGGCGGTCGTGCCCGGCGACGACCCCATGGGGATCGGGGGCACGCTGGTCCTCGGGCTCGTGGGCTCCCTGATCGGCGGGTTCCTCGGCTGGCTCATCTTCCGCAACGACGGCGACGACGGCGCCCTGCAGTTCTCCGGGATCATCGGCTCGTTCATCGGCGCGGTGATCGCACTGCTGATCTGGCGGGCGATCCAGTCCCGCTCGACCCGGCACCCCTGAGCAGCCGGCCCCCTGAGCAGCCGGACCGAACCGCTCAGCCGGCGCCGTCGCCGATGCCGTCGATGACGGCGCGGCGCTCGTCCTCTTCGCGAGCCGTCTCCTCAGGGGTGGGCGCCGTCACCACGCGAGCGGGCCGAACACGCCGTGGCTCGTCGACCTCGTGGTCGGCTGCGGGGCCGGTGCGCGAACGACTCGGGGCGCCGCTGGAGTGGTGACCCTCGGCAGCGATGCCGGCGATGCCGACCGTCTCGGCGCCGCCGGGCATGCCGTCGTTCACCCAGTGCGTCGGGTAGTCGAGCCCGTAGTGCTGGTAGAGCCGGTCCTCCTCGCGGCGCGAGATGCCCTCGGTCGCCCCGTCCACCACCGCGCCGGCCACCTGCTCGCCGGTCCAGCGGCTGAGGAGCGCGTCCTCGCCGAAGCTCACTCCTGTCATCGGGATGAGCCGGAGCCCGAGCGGCGTCGCAGGACGCGGCCGGTCGGGGTCGACGTCGGTCGGGTCGCCCACGACGATCCACTCCGGCGCGCCGGTGTCGGTGTCGAGCAGCACCTCGACCACCTCGCCCAGCAGGGCGTCGGCGGGGTCGACGACGTCGATGCCCCGCCAGTCCTCGTAACGGTCATGTGTCAACACGTCGCGCCTCCGATCCCGGGTCGGGCACTCGGGTCGACATCGACCCGTGCGACGATCCTCTACCCCTCGCCCCTCGCCCACAATCCCCCGGGCGAGGGGCGCGGCGATCCGGACGACCCGGCGTCGCTTGTACGCTCGTCGGCTGATGTCCGACGAGGAAGGACCGGCCATGAACCCGCAGATCCCGCTGCACGACCTGCTCGGGTTCGAGTTCGAGGCACCCGTGCCCGGCTCGTCCGTCGCCGAGGTGCACATGCCGGTGCGGCCCGAGGCGTTCGGGTTCACCGCGAACCTCCACGGCGGCGCCATCGCCACCCTGGTCGACCTGTCCTGTGCGCTCGCTGCGGCCAGGGCGACGAACTTCGACCCCACGACCGAGTCGCTGGTCACCTCGGACATGCACGTCCGCTACCTCGGCCGACCGCGCACCGACCGGGTGACCGGGCGCTCCGAGATCGTGCGCCTCGGGTCCCAGCTGATCGTCATCGAGTGCAAGGTGGTCGACAGCGAGGAGCACCTGGTCGCGACGGCCGACTTCTCGATGATGCGGGTCCCGCTGCGACGCCCGCTCGACCCGAACGTCGTGGTCGAACCGGGCGGACCCGAGCTCTGAGACCGGTACGGCGACCAGGGCCGATCGCCTCCGGCTAGCGTCGCCGCCGTGCCGATGGCCGAGGTCGGGGGAACGCAGCTCTGGTACGAGCGCTCGGGGTCAGGGGCCCCACTGCTGTACTGCAACGGCTCCGGGGCGACCCTGGCGGCGGCTCGACCGGTCATCGAGCGACTCGCAGGATCCTTCGACGTGGTCGGCTTCGACTTCCGCGGCATGGGCGACAGCCCGCTCACGTCGTCGCCATACTCGATGGCCGACGTGGCCGCCGACGTGAGCGGACTGCTCGACCACCTCGGCTGGGACCGCTGCCGGCTGATCGGGCTGAGCTTCGGCGGCATGGTCGCGCAAGAGGTCGCGGTGACCGTTCCCGAGCGCGTCGAGCGCCTCGCCCTGCTCTCGACGTCGCCCGGTGGTGAGTTCCCGTCCTACCCGCTCGAGGAGCTGGCGGACCTGCCCGCCCACGACCGGGCGACGCGCTCGTTGCTGCTGGCCGACCGCCGCTGGACCTCGGAGTGGTTGGGCCAGCACCCCGACGATCTGCAGATCGTGCTCACGATGGCCGAGGGGCAGCCGACCGACGAGGACGACGACCAGCGCGCCGGTCGCCTGGCACAGCTCGCCGCGCGGCGGGGACACGACGTCGTCGACCGGCTGGCGCGCATCGACTCCCCGACCTTCGTCGGGTGCGGCACGTTCGACGACATCGCCCCGGTGGTGAACGCCGAGGCGATCACGCAGCGTGTGCCGGGCGCCGAGCTCCACGTCTTCGAGGGCGGTCACCTGTTCCTGTTCCAGGACGAGCGAGCCTGGCCAGAGCTGCTCGAGTTCCTCGGCGCGGACGAAGTTCGCCCTCCCGACGAGAAAACTTCGGCCGAAGAATAAATTTCGGTCAGGCGAGGCCGACGGACTCGCCATGCACAGGCCACGACCATCCCGACCACTGGCACGCGCCGCGCTCGCGGCGCTCGTCCTCCTCACCGCCGTGGTGACCCCGACCGCTGCCGGAGCAGCGCCGGCCACGATCACCGGCGTCGACCCGGTGAGCTACAGCGAGGGCGGACCACCGGTCGCCGTCGCACCCGGCGTGACGATCAGCGGCGGCGGCACCTTCGCCGACGGCTACATCGAGTTCAGCGTCGCCAACTCCAGCACCGACGACCGGCTCTTCCTGCCCGAAGGCTCGACCCCGGACCCCACTGCCGGCGCGATCACCGTCATCGGCGAGAAGGTGTACCTCGGCCTGGGTGACGGTGAGCACAAGCAGATCGGCACCGTGCACGCCACGTACGACGGACAGGACGGTCGGCCGCTGCGCATCGACTTCTCCGCAGCGCTGCCGAACGCCAGCTTCTCCGAGGGCGTCGACGCAAACGGCCATCCGATCGGCTGGACGATCAACGAGCGGCACCTGACCATGCCCAGCAACCAGGTCCCCAAGTCCCAGGGCCGTGCCATGGGAGCGACCACCGGATCCGCGCCCAACTACACGATCAACGGCCCCGGCTACTCCTTCGTGAGCGACAACGCCTACGGCTCGGGCGCCAGCGCGTCCGGGTGGCGCTTCGAGGGGCAGCAGCGCGCCCTCGCCATGGACCAGGGCGTGCGCCTGTTCGACTCGGCGGTGGTCGACGAGGAGCTACGGCTCTTCTCGCAGGACTCGTGGTGCGCGAACATCACCGCCGACGCGTACTGCTCGGTGTTCGGCCCCGACGCCTGGAGCAGCAGCTTCGTCGCGAAGGCCGGCGACGACCTGGCGTTCGACTGGACCGCAGCGAACGGCAACGACGACTACGAGGTCTACGGCTACCTCGTCGACGTCGACACCAATGCGCACACCGAGCTGATGTACGGCCGTGGCCGTCACCAGCCCTGGCGCACCTCGGCCGGGAAGATCCCCGCCGACGGCACCTACCGGTTCCGCTTCCTCTCGGGCACCTACGACGCGACCGGCGGTCGCCAGGTCGGCGCCTCGCTCTACATCGACGACGTCCGCGTCCTGAGCTCGGACGCCAACGCCGCGGTGGCCCAGTCCGTCGCCCGGCTCGTGCACTACGAGCACACCGGCCAGAACCCGCCCGCCGAGATCTCGATCGGACTGACCACCTCGTCCTCCGACGGGCCGACCAACGAGACGATCCCCACCGAGGTCGAGCTCGTCGACGACGCGCCGACCATCGACCCCGTCAGCGACGCGGTGTTCACCAACACCCTGGGCGCCACCACCTTCTCGAACCGGACCGGCCAACTGCACGCGGTCGATCCCGAGGGTGACGCGATCAGCTACTCGCTCGACGGCGCGACCTACGCGCCCGAGTCGGTGGACGGCGTGCTCTACACGCACCGCCTCGTCGGCACCTACGCCACGGTCCACGTGGCCGAGCCCTCGGGTGCCTACGTGATCGTGCCGCGCAGCGACGTGATCGACCAGCAGTTCAGCGCCGCCCACGAGGACCTCACCCTCCGGGCGACGGCCAACGGCCTGAGCGACACCACCACCCTGCGGATCCGGGTCGAGATCGAAGCATCCGCGCCCGGCGCGCCGCTCGGACTGACCGCGACCGCCGGCGACGAGCTCGCCGAGCTCTCGTGGACCGCACCGCAGTGGACCGGCGGATCGGATGTGACCGGCTACCGGATCGAGCAGTCCCTCGACGGCGGAGCGAGCTGGACCACCGCGGTCTCGGACACGGGATCGGCCGACACGACGGCGACGATCCCTGGCCTGACCAACGGCGACGCCGTCACGTTCCGAGTCGCCGCGATCAACGGCCACGGCACCGGCGCCCGTTCGGACATCGCCTCGGCCACCCCGCTCGGCCTGCCCGACGCACCGACCGCAGCGGCGGCGCTCCCCGCAGATGGCGCGGCGCTGCTGTCCTGGCTCACGCCCGACGACGACGGCGGTACGGCGATCACCGGCTACCGCATCGAGACCTCGACCGACGGCGGGGTCACCTGGTTCGTGGCGATCGAGGACACCGGATCGTCGAGCACCGCCGCGACGGTCGTCGGGCTGTCCAACGGCACCCCGACGTGGATCCGCGTCGCGGCGACCAACGCGGTGGGCACGGGCGACGCGTCCTCGCCGACGTCGGCCACCCCGCGCACCGTGCCGGGCGCCCCGGTCGACCTGACCGTGGCACCGGGTGACGGCACGGCGTCGCTGACCTGGGCCGCGCCGCTGCACGACGGCGGCGCAGCGGTCACCGGGTACCTGATCGAGCAGTCCCTCGACGGCGGCACCACCTGGACCACCGTCGTGGCCGACACCGGCTCGACCGACACCAGGGCCACCGTGAGCGGACTCACCAACGGCACCCCGACCACGTTCCGTGTCACGGCCATCAACATCGCCGGAGCGGGCGCCTCGGCCACACCGGCCACGTCCACCGCACGCACCGTCCCGGACGCACCGACGATCACCTCGATCAAGGCCGGCAACCGGACGCTGGCGGTCACCTTCGTGGCACCCGCCGACGGCGGCGCACCGATCGAGGCCTACGAGTACTCGGTCGACGGCGGGATCACCTGGCAGCGCCACCGCGGCGCGGTGGACTCGACGCTGGTGATCGGACCGCTCGAGAACCACACGGCCTACCCGGTCCGCATCCGAGCGATCAACGCCGCTGGCCCGGGCGCGTCGAGCAACGAGGTCAGCGGTTCGCCCCTGACCGCCCCCGTGCGGCTCCCGGGCACCAGGCCGGACCGGCCGAGCAACGGCGCTCCGCACCTCGTCGACGGCACGCCGCGGCCGATCGTCGTGACCACCCCGTCACCTGCGACCGGCGACTTCGCGACCCCGAGGGGAACCCTCCGCCTGACCGATGGCTCCTTCGGGATCGACGTCCGCGGGATCGACCCGCACCGCTCCGTCAACGAGCTCGACGCCAGGGGCCGTCTGGTGCTGTCTCCCCAGGGCAGCGTGTCGGTCAGCGGGCACGGCTTCCTGCCGGGCAGCACCGTCGACGTCTGGCTGATGCACGAGCCGCCGGTGCTGCT
This sequence comes from Actinomycetes bacterium, assembly GCA_023389745.1. Lineage (GTDB taxonomy): Bacteria > Actinomycetota > Acidimicrobiia > Acidimicrobiales > Microtrichaceae > JAFAFN01. The sequence goes on along the minus strand of JAEWED010000199.1, from coordinate 33,875 downwards.
CGGCGAGGTCACCGTCGGTCCCGACGGCACGTTCTCCACGTCGCTGCCGGTGCCCGACGGCGTCCGGATCGGCGACACGACGATCCAGCTCAACGGCGTCGCCACGGACAACACGCTCCGCACGGTCACGATCGACGCGGTCGTGCTGGGCCTCAGCGAGGAGCGTCCGCCCGCGGCTCCATCGGCGGACGCTGCAGCTCCCACGGCCGGAACGACGGGGACGCCGACGGCAGCCCGCCCCGCGTCGCTCGCCTTCACCGGCGCCCATGCGGCGATGCTGTCGCTCATCGGTGCACTCGCACTGCTCCTCGGCAGCACCTTCCTCACCGGCACACGGCGCATCCGCGCCTCGACCGCGCGATCCGAGGCCGGCCGGCGGTGACGGCGCCGCCGGCCACGGGCCGGCGGGCGCACCGGCGACCCGACCGTGCGGCGGACCGAGGTCCGTCGCACGGTCGCGCTCCGGCGGCTAGAACGGGTTCTCGTTCGGCGGGCACGGGGGTGCGCCGGGAAGTGGGGGCGTCATGGCCATCAAGGTGATCCAGTGGGCGACGGGGACCGTGGGCGTGCACGCGCCCGCGGCGATCGCCGCGCATCCCGACCTGGAGCTCATCGGGCTGTGGGTGCACAGCGACGACAAGGCCGGCCGCGACGCGGGCGAGCTGTGCGGTGGTCCGCCCCTCGGCGTGCTCGCCACCCAGGACGCCGACGCGCTGCTCGACCTGGGCGCCGACGCGGTCTGCTACACCGCGAGCTCCGACGTGCGACCCGGCGGCGTCGTCGACGACCTGTGCCGGATCCTGGCGTCCGGGGTGAACGTGGTGAACACCTCGTTCGTGCCGCTGCTGCACCCCGCCCACGCCGGCCCCGGCGTGCTCGAGCGGCTCGAGGCGGCGTGCCAGGAGGGCGGCACCACCTGCTACACCTCGGGCATCGACCCCGGCTACGGCAACGCCGGGGTGACCATCGGGGCGCTGGCGCTGTGCCGCGACGTCCGGACGGTCCGGATGATGGAGATCGTGAACTACGCGACCTGGGACAACCCGTTCACCATGTTCGAGATCATGGGCTTCGGGAAGGCGGACACCTCGGAGTCCCTGCTGCTCTCGCCCGGTTCGACCGCGCTGGCCTGGGGCCCCGTCGTGCACCTGGTCGCCGATGCGATCGGCCTGCCGCTCGACGAGATCGTCGAGCGCCACGAGGTGATCCGAGCGGACGAGGACATCGAGATCGCGTCGGGCACCGTCTCGGCCGGCACCATCTCGGGCATGCGCTTCGAGATCGTCGGCGTCGCGGACGGCCAGGAGCGCATCGTCGTCGAGCACGTCACCCGGCTGCGCGACGGCGACGCTCCGGAGTGGCCGCAGGGGTCGGGCTACCGGATCCTCGTCGAGGGCGAACCGCACGTGCACCTCGAGCTCAGCGTCTCCTCGGACCTCGGCGACCACAACCACGCCGGCTGCCTGGCCACCGCGATGCACGTGATCAACGCGATCCCCGCCGTCGTGGCCGCTCCGCCGGGTGTGGTGACGATGCTCGACCTGCCGGTCTACTCGGCGCGCGCCACCGGCTGACCGAGCCGGTCCCGGGACTCGGCACCCGGGCCGGCGACCGCTCGCACGGAGCGATGGTCGATCGGCTCGCCGCACACTGCGCAGGTGTGCGCCACCAGGGTCACCTCGCCGCACCCCAGGTGCACCAGCTCGAGCGGCGCGCCGTCGGGCGCCGCCCAGCGGTCACCCCACTGCCGCATCGCGGTGAGCACCGGCCACAGGTCGCGGCCCTTGTCGGTCAGCCGGTACTCGTGTCGGACGGGCCGCTCCTGGTACGGCACCTTGTCGAGCACCCCGGCCTCGACGAGCCCGGCCAGGCGCGTCGCGAGGATGTTGCGCGAGATGCCCAGGCGCGACTGGAACTCGTCGAAGCGACGGACGCCGAGGAACGCGTCGCGCACGATGAGCATGGACCACCACTCGCCCACCACCTCGAGGCACTGGGCCACGGAGCAGTTCATCGCCTCGAAGCTCTTCCGCTGCATGGCCCGAGCGTAGTCAGTTGCACCATTGAACTCAATGGAATGCCCATTGAACGATGGAGTGCGCAGTGACCGATGAACTGCCCACTGAACGATGGAGTGCGCAGTGAACGATGGAGTGCGAGCAGGCCGTCCGGGAGGCCCGCCCGTCACCCACCCCCGTCGGCTCCGGGTGCCCCGTCGCCCTCGGACATGTCCGGGACGGGTCGGCGCCGACGCAGGACCGCTGCCAGGAACGGCGCACTGGCCAGGACGATCAGGAGGCGCAGCACCTGGGTGGCGGCGACGAAGGTGACGTCGCCCCCGGTCGCGGCCGAGGTCCCCATGACCGCGTAGATCCCGCCGGGGGTCGTGGCCAGGTAGGCGTCGAGCGGGCTGGCGTCGGTCGTGAGCACGAGCACCCACGCCAGTCCCGCGCAGGCGATCAGCGTGACCACGATCGAGAACAGGGCGAGCGGGACCATCCTGCTGATCGACCGCAGGCTGGCGACCGTGAACCGCAGGCCGATCTGGACGCCGATGACCAGGTAGCCCGCCGCCTGGATCGGTTCGGGCACCCGCACGTCGTCGAAGAGGGGCAGGAGGGTCAGCAGCGACGCGACGGCGAGCGGCCCGAGGATCGCGGCCGACGGCATCCGGGTGACCCTCCCGAGCCACAGGCCCACGGCGGCGGCCAGGACGACGAAGAGCACCGCCACCGGCCAGGGCTCGAGCTCGACGTCCAGGCCGATGCCGTCGGACGTGGCGCCGAAGACCAACCCGACGACGATCGGCATCGTGACGAGCACGACGAGGAGCCGCAGGTACTGCAGCACCGCGACCACGCGGGCGTCGGCGCCCAGGTCGCCGGCCATCGCGGTCAGTCCCGCGGCGCCTCCGGCGATCGACGAGAAGGTGGCGGTCACCGGCGTGGCACCTCGCCGGATCAGCAGCTGGCCGACGAACACGCTGACGACGAGCGAGAACACCGACACGATCACGACGATCATCCAACGTGGGCCGAGCTCGACCAGGCCCGCCCATTCGATCGAGGTGCCCACGACCACACCCACGCTCGCCTGGGCCAGCGTGAAGGCCATGGGGGCGAGCGACAACGGCTCCGCCGGTCGGGCCAGCGCATACACCAGCGCCCCGGCGAGACCACCGAACAACATCGGGGTCGGCAGCCCGATCCACGTGAACGACGCGCACGCCGCGGCCACGACGACGAGCAGGAGGAACCAACGGCGCATGCGCTCACGGTAGGTGCAAATTCGACGCTCCGAACCCCCTGAAACCCTGGTATTTCCAGCATTTCTGTCCCTCTGTGACGCCGCGTGTAACAGAGATGAGAATCGTGTTCCTGCCCGGTTAAGAGACCGTTTCGTCGACCGATCTCGGGCATCTCGATTCGTACTGTGCGTCCATGTCTCCAGCCTCGACGTCTCCCGCCTCGACGCCCTCCACCTATCGCCTCGCCGTCGCCCAACCGCGACGTGTCGCCGGCGCCGACGGGAGTCCGAACGTGGATCGGGCGGTGCGACTCGTCGAGGACGCGGCGACGGGCGGAGCCGACCTCGTCTGCTTCCCGGAGTTCAGCCCCGGACCGGTGCGAGCCCTCGACGCGTTCTACGACGCCGGGCCCGCCATGGCTGCCGTCGCCCGGGACCGTGCGATCAACGTGGTGTGGTCCCGCACCGAGGTGTGCGACGACGGACTGAACCGCCTCTGCGTCTACGTCGTCGACCGTCGGGGCGACACGGTGCTGCGCTACGAGCGCACCCACCCTGCGACGATCCCCCCGTCGGAGAAGGGCGAGGGCGAGCTCGTCTCGCCGGGCGACGTCTTCGGCAACTTCGAGCTCGACGGCATTCCCATGGGCATCGTCGTGTGCTCCGAGATGTGGACGCCCGAGGTGGCCCGCATCGTCGCCCTCCGGGGCGCCCAGATCATCCTCTCCCCGGCCGGCGGTGGGTTCACCAGCCTGACCCGGAACTGGCAGATGGTGAACCAGGTCCGGGCCATCGAGAACGTCTGCTACATCGCCCTCACCAACAACCTGTGGGGCGACGAGCAGGGCGCGGCGATGATCACCGGCCCGGAGCATCCCGTCGTGTTCGCCGGCCGCAAGGAGCTCGCCATCGGCGACGTCGACCTGGAGCGGTTGCGCTGGCTGCGCGACCACGACGACTCGATGGTCGAGCCCAAGACCTTCGACTCGATCCCTGGCCTGCTGAGGGCACGGCGGCCCGAGCTCTACGCGGACCTCGTCGCGCCGCAGGCGGACGCCTTCGACTACTCGATCGGCGCGATGTGAGCGGGACGCTGTTCCGGGGCGGCTGGGTCCTCGCACCCGTCGCGATCCGCGACGGCGCGGTGCTCGTGCAGGGCGATTCGATCGTCGAGGTCGGGCCGTGGCACGAGCTGTCGGCACGTCACCCCGACGCCACGGTGCGCGGCGGGCCCCACGACATCGTCGGCCCCGGCTTCGTGAACACCCACGGGCACTTCTCCGAGGGGCTCATCACCGGCATCGCCAGCGACGTCACCCTCTGGGAGTGGCTGCACGTCCTCATCCGCCGTGTCGACCCCCACATGGATCGGCCGAAGGCGTTCCTCGGCACCCAGCTCGCCGGGATCCAGATGCTGCGCAGCGGTGTGACGACCGCGAACGACATGTTCGTGTGCCAGCCCGGCGACGAGCCGATCACTCCGGTCGTCGTCGACGCGCTCGAGGAGCTCGGGCTGCGCGGCGTTTTGTCCTTCGGTGCCGGCGACCGCGGCGGCTCGGGCATCGGGGCGCAGTTCGACGAGCACGAGGCACTCCGCGAAGCGACCGAAGGCAGCAGCCTGTGCACCTTCCGGGTCGGCATCGGCGCCCTCGGCGGACAGAGCGACGAGATGTTCGCCCGCTCCGTCGGCTACGCGGTCGACGGGGACCACGGTGTCCACATCCACATCCAGGAGGTGCGCGAAGAGGTCACCGCGACCTTCGAACGCACGGGGCGGACTGTGGTCGGCCACTGCGCGCACGAGGGTCTCTTCGCCGCGCCGACCCTCGCGGCGCACTGCGTGTGGGTCGACCGCTTCGACCGACAGCTGCTCGCCGAGCACCGCGTCGGCGTGGCCCACAACCCGGTGGCCAACATGATCCTCGCCAGCGGAGTGGCGCCCGTGACCGAGATGCTCGAGGCCGGCATCGACGTCGGCATCGGTGTCGACGGCGCGGCGTCGAACGACTCCCAGGACTTCCTCGCCGCGCTCAAGGCCGCACCGCTGCTGGCTCGGGTGCACCGCCAGCAGGCCACCGCGATGAGCGCCCGCGAGGCGTGGGAGCTCGGCACGATCGGTGGTGCCCGTGCGCTGCGGATGCAGGACACGATCGGCTCGCTCGAGGTCGGCAAGCGGGCCGACCTCGTCGTCTTCGACGGCTCGGGTCCGGCGCTGGCCAACGTGCACGACCCGTACCAGGCCGTCGTCTTCGTGGCCGGCAGTCGTGAGGTCGCCGAGGTCTGGGTCGACGGCGAGCCGAGCGTGCTCGGCGGCGAGGTGGTCCGCGTCGACCCGGTCGAGGTCGCCGAGCGCTCCCGGCCCCACGCCGCCGAGCTGGCGACGCTGGCCGGGCTGCACGACCTGTCCGCCCTGGCGGTGACCCGGTGAGCGTGGCGCCACCGGGGGTCGAGGAGGTCTACGACCACCTGCTCGACCGGATCCTCACCGGCGTCTACCCCGTCGACTCGCGCCTGCCGTCGTGCCGTGCGCTCGCCCTGGAGCTGGGGTCGAACTCGTCGACCGTCGACCGTGCGATCGGACGCCTCGCCGCCGGCGGACGGGTGCGCACCGTCCCCCGTCGAGGCGCCTACGTCGAGAACTTCGACGGCGACGAACCGGATCCTCGGACCGTCGTGACCGAGCGCCTCGAGGAGCTGCTGCTGCGGGCCCGGCGCCTCGGACTGACCGCCGACGAGCTGACGACGACGGTCGAGACCGTGCTGCAGCGGGTCGACGCCGTGCGGCGAGTCGCCCTCGTCGAGTGCAACGAACGCGACCTGCGCCACCTCCAGGACCTCATGCAGCGGGCCATCGACGTCGAGGTCCAGCCGGTGCTGATCGAGGACGCGGCAGGTCGACTGCTCGACCTCGAGTTCGACGCGGTCGTCTCACCGATCTTCCACCTCAAGGACGTCGCTCCCCTGGTGAGCGACATCGACCAGGTGGTGGAGCTCAACCTCGCCGCCTCCCCGACGACGCTCCGCCAGCTCGTCGAGGTGCGCGACGAGGAACGGCTCGTCGTCGCCGCTCCGAGCGCCAGGGGCATCCAGTGGATGACCGCCGTGGTCGGCCAGTACTTCCCGGGCCAGATCGACGGCGTCCAGGTCGGCACCGACGACCTGGCGCTGCTCGACGACGCACCCGTGGTGGTGGTGAACAACGCCGCCAGGGTCCCCGACGAGGTCCTCGCCGGCGTCGACCGTCTCATCACCCTGGAGTGGGAGCTCGACCCCCGGTTCGTGCCGACGCTGCGCGCCCACATCGAACGGGTGCTCTCGAACCGGCGGGACGCGGACGGCGACCTGCGGGTCCACGAACCACGAGGAGGCGCATGAAGATCTCGATCGGGCTCTCGGACACCGCCCGCACACGACCGCTGACCGACGGGCGGGTGCCCATCGCAGGCTTCGCCGCGGAGTTCACCACGATGGAGGTCCAGGACCTCTTCAACCTGCAGCTGTCCGAGCATCCCTTCGACGTGTGCGAGTTCCCGATCGTCACGTACCTGCGTTCGCTCGAGACCGACGAGCGGCCGTACCTCGCCGTCCCCGTGTTCCCGTCGCGCCACTTCCGGCTGTCGTGCGTCTTCGTCTCGGAGCACTCCGACGTCGTCGAACCGGCAGACCTCGCTGGGCGTCGAGTCGGCATCCCGGTGTTCGACATGGCGGCGGCGGTGTGGGTCCGGGGCATCCTCCACGACTTCCACGGGTTGGACCGCACCTCGCCGATCTACGTGACGGCCGGGACCGAGGGGCCCCGCGACGGCGACGAGCACCCGCAGTTCCTGCCGCCCGGGTTCACCGTCGAGCGACGCTCCGACCGCGGCCTGGCGCAGATGCTCGCGGACGGCGAGATCGACGCGCTCTACACGGCGCGCGCGCCGTCGACGTGGCCGGGACCGGGGGTGCGTCGCCTCTTCCCGGATCCCCGACAGGTCGAGCTCGACTACCACTCCCGATCGGGCATCTTCCCGGCGATGCACGTCCTCGCGGTGAAGCGGCCCGTCGCCGAGTCGGCGCCGTGGCTGCCCGCCGCGCTGTTCGACGCCTTCGCCGGAGCGCAGACCACGGCCCGCGCCGACGTGTTCGACTCCTCGGCGCTCGACTCGATCCTGCCGTGGCAGCTCGAGGAGCTGCTCGAGTCCGAGCGGCTCCTCGGACCCGACCACTGGTCGGTGGGGCTGCGCGCCAACCGCGGGATGCTCGCCCAGGTCATCGCGTACGCCGCGGCCGAGGGTCTCATCTCGAACGGCCTCACCCCCGACGACCTCTTCGCCGGTCCCGGCGCCGAGACGATCCTCGCGACATGAAGGAGCCGACGATGCGCACCGGAGACGACTACCGCGCTGCTCTCGACGACGACCGGAGGGTGTACGTCGACGGACAGCTGATCGCCGACGTCGCCGACCACCCCGCCTTCGCCGGCGTCGTCACGACGATGGCCACGCTCTACGACGCCGCCGCCCGCTCCGACCCCGCAGACCTCGTCGACCCCGAGACGGGCCAGCTCGCCATCTACACCGTGCCCGACACCTGGGACCGCCACGAGCTGCGCAAACGTGCGCTCGAGTCGTGGTCACGACACGCCCACGGCTTCATCGGCCGCGGACCGGACCACGTCGCGGGCCTGTTCGCCGGCTTCGTGTCACGCCCGGAGCTCTTCGACACCGACCGCCACCAGCTCGGCAAGAGCGTGCTCGGCTACGCGGCCCGCGCCGCCGAGCAGGGGCTCTGGGTGACCAACTCGATCGTGCCGCCGCAGATGAATCCGAGCGACCCGACCAGTCGGGTGACGCCGGTGCACCTGGTCGAGGAGACCGTCGACGGCATCGTCGTCGCCGGTGCCCAGATGCTGGGCACCGGGGCCGCGGTCGCCGACGCGATCTTCGTGACCAGCGTGCGACCCTTGGGACCCGACGAGGTCTCGCGAGCGCTGTCGTTCGTGGTCGACGCCGGCTCCCCCGGACTGTCGCTGGTCACCCGGCGGCCCTACGCGACCGCGGGCGACCCCTTCGACTACCCGCTGAGCACCCGCTTCGACGAGACCGACTCGATGGTGGTGTTCGACCGGGTCCTGGTGCCCTGGGACCAGGTGTTCGCCGCGGGCGACGTCGACGTGGTCAACAGCCAGTTCTTCGGCACCGCCGCACACCAGATCGGCAACCTCCAGTCCATCATCCGGCTCACCGCCAAGCTGCGCTTCCTGACCGGTGTGGCCAGCCTGGTCGTCACGGCGAACGGCCGCGACAAGGACCCCGCGATCCGGGCACAGCTCGCCGACCTGGCGACCCTGCAGACCGTCTCGCAGGCTCTGGCCGACGCCGCGCACGCCGGCGCGGAGCTCGACGAGTTCGGCGTCTACCGGCCCGCCGGACAGTTCCTCTATGCCGCGCTCGGCATGCAGACCGAGGTCTACCCCAAGGCGGTCAAGCTGCTCGGCGAGCTGTCGGGCGGTGGTCCCATCCAGGTGCCGTCGTCGGTGCTCGACCTCGACGACCCCGAGGAGCTCGCCCTGATGGATCCCGTCATGGGGAGCGACCTGCTCCCGGTGCGAGATCGGGTCCAGCTGTTCAAGCTGGCGTGGGACCTGGTCGGCTCGGAGTTCGCGGGACGCCACGTCCAGTACGAGCGCTTCTACTCCGGCGCACCCGCCGTCGTGAAGATGCACGCCCACCGCTTCTACCCCTTCGACGAGGCCGAGGCGCTCGCCACGTCGTTCCTGGACTCGTACCGGTGACGCCCCAGCCCGGCGGCGCGCTCGTGTCCGGCGGACTGCTCGACCTGGGACCGACCGCGCCCGGGCCGCTCGACGGCGTGCGTGTCGCGGTGAAGGACCTGTTCGACGTCGCGGGCTCCATCACCGGTGCCGGCAACCCGATGCTCGCTGCGGGTCCGCCGGCCACCAGCGACGCCGCGGCCGTCGACGCGGTGCGACGCGCCGGTGCGACCGTCGTGGCGAAGACCGCGACCGACGAGCTGGCCATGGGCATGTTCGGCGTGAACACGCACTACGGGACACCCCCCAATCCGGCCGCGCCGACCAGGGTCCCCGGTGGGTCGTCGAGCGGGTCGGCCAGCATGGTCGCCGCCGGCGACGCCGACCTGGGACTCGGCACCGACACCGGCGGTTCGATCAGGGTGCCGGCCGCCTTCTGCGGTCTGTTCGGGCTCCGACCGACCCACGGCCGCATCGACATCAGCGGCGTCCGACCGATGGCACCCGACTTCGACACCGTGGGCCTGCTGGCCCGCGAGCTGCCGTTGCTGCGCACCGCCGTCGGGGTGCTCACCCCTGCACGCCAGCCACGGCCGGTGCGGGCGCTGGTGCTGTGCACCGACCTGCTCGCCGCGACGCTCGACGCGGGCGCTGCACGGACCGAGGAGCTCGCACTCGCTGCCGCGCGCTCGCTCGGGCTCGAGCTGCGTCGCGAACCGTGCTCCGGCAGCGGCCTGCGTGAGATCTTCTGGCCCCTGATGAGCCGCCAGCTCTGGCAGAGCAACGGGGCGTGGGTGACCGAGGCCCGGCCCGCGCTCGGTGCGGGCATCGCCGAACGCATCCGCGCTGCGGGGCTGCTCGAGGACCACGAGGTGGCAGCCGCGTCGCGGGCCCGGGCCGCGCTGATGGAGCACACGGCCGACCTGCTCGACGACGCCATCGCCGTGCTCCCCACGACCTGGGCCCCCGCACCCCGGCGCGACACACCGCACGACCGGCTCATGCAGTGGCGGGACCTCAACCTGCGCTTCGTCGTCGGCGCCTCGTTGACCGGCGCCCCGCAGCTGACGCTGCCGGCGGGCACGATCGACGACGGACACGGTCCGGCACCGGTCGGCGTCTCGCTGCTCGGCCTGCCGGGCGACGACGAGCTGCTGCTCGAGACCGCTGCACGGCTGATCGACAACGGCGCGTGGCTGGACGAGCGAGATGATCGTCGTGGCTGAGCGAACCGCGCCCGCAGGGTTCTCCTTCAGCGGCGACGCGCCGGCGCTCGCGCCGTTCGACGGCGCGTCGGTCCTCGTCAACGTGGTGGTGAACCTCGAGCACTGGAGCCTCGACGCGCCGATGCCCCGCGCTGCGCTGCCCGCGCCGCAGGGCATCTCGGTGGTGCCCGATGTCGCCAACCACTCGTGGGTGCTCTACGGGTTGCGTGCCGGTCTGCCCCGCTTGGCGGCGGCGCTCGAACCGCTGGGAGCGAAGGTCTCCGCGGCGATGAACGCCGAGGTGGTCGACCGCTACGAGGGGGTCGCCGAGCTCGTCGAGGACCTCGGGTGGGAGGTCCTCGCACACGGTCTGCGGCAACGCTCCGCCCACACCTACGAGTCCGAGGCAGCGATGGTCGCCGAGACGCTCGCCCGGCTCGAGGCACGGTTCGGGCGACCGCGTGGCTGGCTCAGCCCGGGCATGAGCCAGACCGACGACTCGCTGCGCCTGCTCCGTGAGCACGGCGTGGAGTTCAACCACGACTGGATGATCGACGACCGGCCGACGTGGCTCGCGACGGCAGCGGGCCCGATCGTGGGGCTGCCGTACACGCTGTCCCTGAACGACGTGACGACCTACGTCGTCGAGCACCAGCCCGACGGGTCGCTCGTGGACCGGACGGCGAGGACCCTCGACGTGCTGCGTCGCGACGCGACGACCCATGGGCCGGTCGTGATGCCGATCGGACTGCATCCCCACGTGATGGGCGTGCCGCACCGCATCGAGGAGATCGAGCGCATCGTCGCCGCGATCACCGTCGCCGACGACGTCCGGGCCTGTCGCTCCTCGGAGATCCACGACTGGTTTACCGAGCAGGTCGGGTCGACGTGGTGAGCCCGCGACCGGCGCCGTGGCACGGCGACGCACCCCGGTACCTGGGGGAGGCCGCGGCTCGGATCGACGCGCTCGAACCGAGGGTGAGGGCGTTCACCCACCTGGACCGCCGCGCGTTCGACGGCACAGCGTTCGGCGGCACCGCAGCGGCGAGCGGTCCGCTCGCCGGCATGCCGATCGCCGTGAAGGAGATCATCGACGTCGCCGGCATGCCGACCACGTACGGCTCGCCGCTGTTCGCCGACCGGGTCCCCGACAGCGATGCCGAGAGCGTCGCCAGGTTGCGGACCGCCGGTGCGGTCGTTGTCGGCATGACGACCACGACACCGTTCGCCTGTGGGACGACGACGGTCACCGACAACCCCCGTGTGCCCGGACACACCCCGGGCGGCAGCTCGGCGGGCTCCGGGGCGGCGGTCGGGGCCGGGTTCGTGCCGGTCGCACTCGCCAGCCAGAGCCAGGCGTCGACGCTGCGACCCGCGTCCTACTGCGGCGCGTGGGGGTTCGTGCCCAGCCACGGGCGCCTGCCCCGCGGCGGCATGCACCTGCTGAGCGACACCCTCGACGACCTGGGTGTGATCGCCGCGAGCCTCGCGGACCTGACGACGGTCTTCGGGATCCTCGCCGAGCCCCGCACGGCCCCGCTGCAGCGCCGACCCCGGCCTCGCATCGGGGTGCTCGGCCTCGACCACGGCGGCCTGCCGTCACCCCGCACCCTCGGTGCGTTCGACGCGCTCGTCCGTGCGTTGTCGCAGCACTTCTCGGTCGACACCGGGTCACCGGCGCTGGTCGCGCTCGACCTCGAGCTCGCCGGGTCGGGACACGCCTGCTTCGACCTCTTCGCCGGCGAGAGCGCCCACGTGCTCGCGCCGCTGGTCGCCGCGGGAGAACCCGACCCGCGCCTCGCCGAGATGGTCGACCACGCGGCGTCGATCGGTCCCGCCGGCGTCGAGCGGGCACTGGTCGAGCGCGCCCGGCTCCGAGCGCTCTGGCAGGACCTCGCCGAGGACCACGACGTCCTGATCTCGCTGAGCACCACCAACCCCGCTCCCCATGGACACGCCTCGACGGGCTGTCGGCGGATGCCGGCGACGGCGTCGCTGCTCGGGGTGCCCGCAGCGTCGGCGCCGTGGTTGACCATCGACGAGCAACCCCAGGGGGTCCAGTTGATCGGCTTCGACGGCCACGACGAGGAGCTGCTGAGCGCCGCGGCCGCCATCGACGCGGTGCTCGACCCCGTCGCTCCCACCCGACCCCAGGAGGTCCCATGACCGTGGTGGACCGCCTCGCAGCACTCGAGCAACGGGTGCAGCGCGAGCTCGAGATGACCGCCTACCCGCGTCCGGTGTGGCCGAGGCCGCACCAGGTCGGTGACCGCCGGGTGCTCGACGTCGCCATCATCGGCGGCGGGCAGGCCGGCCTCACCATCGCGTTCGCGCTGCGCCGCCGGGGCATCACCAACACCCTGGTGCTCGACGCCGCCCCCAGGGGTTCTGAAGGACCCTGGACCACCTACGCGGCGATGCACACGCTGCGGACCCCGAAGACCCTGACGGGCCCCGACCAGGGTGTGCCGTCGCTCACGCCGGAGGCGTGGTATCGGGCTGCCCACGGGGACGCGGCCTGGGAGGAGATGACGTTCATCCCCAAGGAGCACTGGCAGGACTACCTGATGTGGTTCCGGTCCGTCACCGGCGCACCGGTGCGCAACGACTCGACGGTGACCGCGATCCGGCCCGAGGGCGACGTCGTCGAGGTGTGCGTCGACGGCACGAGCCTGCTCGCTCGACACGTCGTCGTCGCGACCGGCATGGCCGGCAACGGCGAGTGGACGGTGCCCGGCGTCATCGCGGACCACCTGCCGACGGACCGCTACGTGCACACGGGTCAGCCGGTCGACTTCGGGCGCTACGCCGGTCGACGGGTCGGGGTCCTCGGCGGAGGCGCCTCGGCGTTCGACCACGCCGGCTCCGCGCTCGAGGCTGGCGCGGTCAGCGTCGATCTGTTCTTCCGTCGGCCCGCGGTGCCGCGGGTGAACCCGTTCCGATGGATGGAGTTCTACGCGTTCGGCGCCCACTTCCCCGATCTGCCCGACGAGGACAAGTGGCGCTTCACGGTGCAGTTCGGCCGGACCAACCAACCACCGCCGCAGCAGACCTGGTACCGGTGCACCCGCTGGGACTCCTTCGCCTGGCACACCTCGTCGCCCTGGACCGACGTCCGCCTCGACGACGGCGAGGTCGTCGTGCAGGCGGGCGGCGAGACCTACCGCTTCGACGACGTCATCAGCGCGACGGGACCGAACGTCGACCTCTCGAGGCGACCGGAGCTGTCGACGCTGGCGCCGCTGATCGCGACCTGGGGCGACCGCTTCGAACCGCCGGCCGGCTGGGAGGACGACGCCCTGCTCACCCACCCCTACCTCGGCGGCGGCTTCGAGTTCACCGAGCGCGAGCCGGGCACGGCCGGGTGGGTCTCGAGGGTGCACGACTTCACCTACGGCGCACGGCTGTCCATGGGGCTCAACGGCAACATGAACTCCGGGCTCGGTGCCGGCGGTCGACGTCTCGCGGACGCGCTGTCGACGGCGCTCTTCCTCGAGGACCGAGCGGACTTCTTCGAGTCGTACTGCGAGTACTCCGACCAGGAGCTCGTGGACCTGGGGCGGCCGTCGGCACCCGTCGACACCGCGGCTGCCCCGCTGGACGCACCTGCGGGCGCGCCGGACACACCGACTGGCGCAGCGGCGGCGATGCCGTGAGCCGCGACCTGGTGGGCTACGGGGCCGATCGGCCCGACCCCAGATGGCCCGGCGGTGCGCGCCTGGCCCTGAACATCGCGGTCAACGTCGAGGAGGGTGCCGAGGCGTCCGTCGACGACGGCGCCCCACGCAGCGAGTCGCCGCTGACCGACGCGGGTGACGCCGGCGCGGACGTGCCGGGTCGGGACCTGGCCGCGGAGTCGATGATGGCGTACGGATCGCGGGTCGGGTTCTGGCGCGTCCTGCGGCTGCTCGAGGAACGCCACATGGTGGCGACCGCCTCGGCGTGTGCGCTGGCGCTCGAGCGCAACCCCGCGATCGCCGAGGCCGCTCGCGTGGCCGGCTGGGACCTGATGGGCCACGGCCACCGCTTCTCGAAGCACTACCTCATGTCGCCGGAGCAGGAGCGCGACGACATCGACCTCGCGGTCCGGTCCTTCGAACGCACCTGGGGGTCACGACCGAGCGGGTGGTACTGCCGCTACGGGCCCTCGGAGCACACACGGGCGCTGCTCGTCGCCGAGGGTGGCTTCCGGTGGGACTCCGACGCCTACGACGACGAGCTGCCCTACTGGACCCGGGTGGCAGAGACCGACCACCTGGTGATCCCCCACACGTTCTCGAACAACGACAACAAGTACGCCAAGGGGTGGTGGGCCACCGGCGACGACGCGTTCACCTACCTGCGCGACGCCTTCGATCTGCTGCACGCCGAGGGCGGGGCGATGATGGTCGTCTCGGTGCACCCGCGGCTCACCGGACACCCGGCCCGGGCCGCCGGCTTCGCCCGGTTCCTCGACCACGTGGCCGAGCACGACGACGTCTGGGTCACCACCCGCTCCGCGATCGCCGAGCACTGGTCGACCCACCACCCGCCACCCGGACGGCTCGGCGGTGGCTGACCGCTCGGTGCTCGCGGGGGGACTCGTCGTCAGCGGTCCTGCGTGGGTCCCCGGTCGCGCCGACCTGCTCGTCGACGGCACCACGATCGAGGCCGTCGGAGCCCCGGGCGACTTCGACCACGTCGACGCCCACCGGGTGGACCTCGACCACCGGCTGGTCGTGCCCGGCCTGGTCAACGCGCACCTGCACTCGCACAACATGATCGCCCGCGGTGCAGCCCGGGACTGGACCCTCGAGGCATCGCTGCTGCACGGCGGCTGGATGTCCGCAGCGCGACGCCTCGAGCTCGTCGAGCTCTGCGCCCTGCTCGCCGGCGCTGAGACCATGGCGTCGGGCGCGACCGGCGCGTTCGACCTGATGGCGTGGGACGGCGTGCCCGAGCCCGACGCGCTGCTCGCCGCGGCCGACGCGTACACCAGGGTGGGGCTGCGGGTGCGCCTCGCACCGATGGTCGCGGACCGCACGATCCACGAGGCGGTCCCCGTCGTCGGCGCCTGCTGCGGGCCGACGGGTGTCGCCGCTCCCACCGCCGCGATCCTCGCGGCCTGCGAACGATTCGTGAGGGACCTGGAGCCGCTCGCGGACGTGGCCGCGGGCCTCGCCCCGACGATCCCGTCGCACTGCTCGACGGAGCTCATGGTCGGACTGCGACGCCTGGCAGACCGCCACGGCCTGCCGCTGCACCTCCACCTGGCCGAGTCGAAGCCGCAGGCGATCAGCGCGGCCGATCGCTACGGCCACTCGGTCACCGTCGAGCTCGACCGCATCGGGCTGCTCGACGGACCGCTGACCGCGGCGCACGCCATCTGGATCGACGACGCCGACGTCGAGCTGCTCGCCCGCTCGTCCGCGGTGGCCGTCACCGTCCCGGGCAGCAACCTGCGACTCGGCTCGGGTCTCGCTCCGACCCGCGCGCTGGTCGACGCGGGAGTCGTGCTCGCCGTCGGCAGCGACGGCGCCAACTCCGCGGACGCACTCGACGTGCTCGACGCGGCCCGACTCGCCAACCTGGTGTCCCGCACGTCGACGACGGGGCCCCGGGGCTGGCTCACCGTCGAGCAGACCCTCGACGCGGCGACCGAGGGTGGGGCGGCGGCCTGCGGCTGGTCCGACAGCGGCAGGATCGAGGCGGGTCGCCGGGCCGACCTGACCGTGCTGGACCTGCGCGCCGCGGCGTTCTGCCCGCCGAACGACGTCGCCAACCAGCTGCTCACCGCGGCACGCTCGGGCGACGTCACCGACGTGATGTCCGCCGGGCGGTTCCGCCTCCGTGACGGCGACGTGGTCGGCGTCGACGTCGGCCGTGCGCGAGCCCGCTTCGCCGAGCTCGCCGAGGAGCTGCTCGCCGGCGTCGGCGACCGGCGGGACCTGGCGGGCGAGCAGGTCGAGGCGGCCGCGGACGCGCTCGACGAGCTCCGTCGGCGCCCCTGGCCCGTCACGCGCCTGCTGCCCGACTGAACTGCCCGACTGAACGTTCCGGCCTGAGCCACTCCGGTCAGTCGGGCACCCGTCCGCGCAGCACCACGTGCGGGCGAGCGGTGCCGGGCACCTCGGCGATCTCCGCGAGGCCGGCGGCGGCGAGCAGCTCGACGAGCTCGTCGACCCTCCTGGCGGCCCCGGGGGTCTCGATGCGCATCATCAGGTCGAACAGCGGCCCGAACGCGCCGGGCGGATCGCCGGGCAGCTCGAACACCACGACCGAACCACCGGGCCGGGTGAGGCGACGGGCGAGATCGAGCACCGCGGCTGCGTCGACGTCGTCGAGGTCGTGCACCAGGTGCGACAGCACCACGAGGTCGTGCCCCGCACCGATCAGGTCGACGGCGAGCTCGTCGAGCAGGTCCGCGGCGCAGAGCCGGATCCGTCCGACCGTCGCCGGGTCCTGGCGCGTCAGCTCGTCGCGTGCCCAGTCGATCACCGGCGGGAGGTCGACGAGCGTGACGTGCGCCCCCGCCGCGGCGAGCGGGACGGCGTAGGCACCCAGTCCCCCGCCGAGGTCCGCGACCGTCGTGTCGGGCCCGACGTCGAGCAGGTGCGCCAGGTCCGGGCCGGTCTCGTGAGCGAGCACGACGAGCGCGGCGAGGAACTCGCGCACCTGGTCCGGATCGTCCGACAGTCGTTCCCGCCAGGGCGCCATCTGCGGTCGTCCCGACCGGACGCTGGCGGCCAGGTCCAGCCACTGTCGGGCCAGGAACGCCTCCTTCTCGACGATCAGCCGCAGGTCACCGCCCGCGCCGAGCCGAGCGGCGACGGGCCCGGCCCGGTAGCGCTCGCCGGCGTCGAGCTCGAGCAGCCCGAGGCCGACGAGCGCGTCGAGCAGCGCCCTGGTGGCGGAGGGGTCGGTCCCGAGCTCCTCCGCGGTCTCGGACCAGGTCAGCGAACGGCCGGCCAGGGCGTCGAACACCCCGCACCGCGCTCCTGCGGTGAGCGTCGCGGCGTGCTGGTACGACGTCATCACGTCGATCGTGTCGAACACGGTCACGGTCATGTGGCTCCTGTGCCGTTCGTCGCTCGTCCGGTCGTGCCGCCACGCCGCATCCGCCGGTACGCGCCGGCGGCCCGGGCCAGCCCGACGAGCTCGTCGCGCCACCGGTCGAGCCGGGACCCACCCGCGGCGCGCGGTGTCAGCACCGCGGCAGCCGCCGCGCTGCCCGACGCGCCGGACAGCCCGCCGCCCGGATGCTGTCCGGCGCCGGCGAGGAACAGCCAGTCGAGCTCGGTGCGCATGTCGGCGTGACCCGGGGTCCGCCAGCCGAGCAGCTGGTCGATCGTGTTGTCGATGTGGTTCGGGTTGCCGTCCCCGCCGATGCGCCGCTCCCACGTCGAGGGGCCCGACACGATCGTGTCGACCAGACCGGAGCGGAGATCGACGCCGAGCACCTCGCCCACGAGGTCGACCACCCGCTGCGCCGCGGCCCGCTCGGCCGCAGCGGTCCACGCGCCGTCCGCCGAGCGCAACGGCACGATCGAGCTCATCCACACCGCGGACCCTTCGACGCCGTCGGGCTGGGTGACCCGTCCCACCATCGCCCACGGCGACGACGGCAGCTGACCGGCGAGCACCTCGGCGAAGCCACGGCGCACGTCGTCGGGGTCGGCCACGGCGTACCAGATCGCGTCCGGATCGGGCAGACCCAGGTCGACGGCCCGGTCGAGCACGACGGTCACGGTGAGCTCGGAGACGTTGAAGTGACCGCTGTGGAGACCGGCCGCGCTCGCCCGCAGCGCGGGCGCCGGATCGGTCAGCAGCTCGACGGTGCGCGGCGCCCCGATGCTCGAGACGACCGCGTCCGCGGCGACGACGCTGCCGTCGGACATCTCGACCTCGCCGCGGGTGCTCCAGTCGAAGCCCGCCGCGGCGGCGGGCACGGCGACCCGTGCACCGGGCGACCCGCCGAACCCCCCTGCCCTCGCAGTGCGGACCCGGTCGGGTCGGATCGTCGACGAGCGGTCCAGGTCGGCACGACGGGTCTGCGAGCTGGTGCGCATCGCCACCACCGCCGCGTCGGTCCGCACCTCTGCGCCGGCGCGTCGCAGCGCCGCCACGAGGGCGTCGGTCAACGCCCGGGAGCCGCCGACGGGCCGGACCGCCGGACCGGCGTGCGAGGCCGGCAGCAGCAACGCGAACAGGCCGGTGCCCGGTGCCCAGGCCGGCACTTGGGCGTGGGCCGCCTGCAGCGCGAGCGCGGCGCGGGTGTGGGGGTCCCGCAGCGACTGCTCGATCACCTGCTCGGCGGGCAGCAGCATCGTCCGGAAGAGCTCGTCGCCGCCACGCAGCGGTGCCAGCGCGGCGGCGACCTGCGTCGGGGTCGGGGGCGCGTCGAAGGTGTCGAGCATGCCGAAGAGCGTGTCGGCGAGGGCCACGAGCTCCCGGTACGACTCGCCGTCGTCGCCCAGACCGTCGACCGTGCGATCGAGGTCGGTGTGGAACGTCCGCCGCTGGCCGTCGCCGAACACGAAGCCCGCGGCCACGGGGTGCTCCCGGTAACGCAGCGTCGCGTCGCCGAGCTCGTCGGAGGTCAGCCCGAGCTCCTCGGCGACCGGCAGGATGCCGCCGTGCTCGAACGCGCCCCGTTCGACGAGCACGCCGCTGGGGTGCCGCTCGGTCCACACGCAGCCACCCGGCTCGTCGCCGCGTTCGAGCACCGTCACGTCGCACCCCGCGCGGGCGAGGCGCAGCGCGGCGACCAGGCCGTTGTGGCCGCCGCCGATGACGACGACCTGTCGGGTCGACCCTTCCGTGCTCACCACCGAGTGGCTCACAGCACGGAGTGGCCGGCGGCGACCAGGCCGGCGTCGTGGGCGAGTCGTTCGGCGAGCGGGCGACATCGGCGGATCTGCTCGGCCTCGTCGACGGTGACGCAGCGGTGGTCCTCGACGACGCGTCGACCGTCGACCCACACGTCGCGCACCGACCGCGGTGACGCGCCGTAGACGATCTGCGACACCGGGTCGTGCTGGACCGCGACGTCGACGGTGTCCTGCAGCAGCACCAGGTCCGCTCGCTTGCCGGGTTCGAGCGACCCGATCTCGTCGTCGAGCCCCAGGGCCCGCGCTCCCTCGATCGTCGCCATCGTGAGCACGTCGAACGCGTCGATCACCAACGGGTCGAGGTGGTGCACCTTCTGCAGCAGGGCCGCGGCCTTCACCGCGCCGAGCATGTCCTGGCTGTCGTTCGACGCCGCGCCGTCGGTGCCGATGCCGACCGGCACGCCGGCGCCGCGCAACCGCCCGACCGGGCACACCCCGGAGCCGAGGATCATGTTGGCGACCGGGCTGTGCGCCACCGCGGCACCGTGACGCCCCAACGTGGCGATGTCGGCGTCGGTGAGCCAGATGCCGTGGGCGGCGATCAGCGGTCGCTCCAGCAGCCCGACACGCCGCGAGTGCTCGACGGTGCGGTGCCCCCAGCGCTCGCGTGCGGCGGTGATCTCCTCGCGGACCTCGGCCATGTGGGTGTGCACCGCCCACCCGTGCTCGTCGCACGCCGTCACGCCGGCGGCGAGCAGCTCGTCGCTCTGGCCCAGGAGCGTGCCGACGCCGAAGCGGAAGCGGAGCAGCGCGTCGCCCTCGACGTGCTCGGCGAGTGCGTGGTGCTCGGCGAGGATGCCCTCGACGAGGCCACAGCGATCGGCGCTCGGCGAGGCGATCAACACGACGTCCTCGGCACCGTAGGACACCACGGCGCGCATGCCGGCGCGGCGCAGACCGTCCGCCGCGCCCAGGCTCGCCATCGACCCGACGTGGGTGTGGCAGAACATGTCGTTGACGGTCGTGACCCCGCTGAGCAGCATCTCGACCGCGCGCATCGCCGTGCCCTCGGCCGCCTCCTCCCGGGTCAGGACGTCGCCGACGGGCCCGACGATCGCCGAGCCCCACTCGAACAGCGACAGCTCGGAACCCATCCCGGTGACGAGCGACTCCGAGAGGTGGGTGTGGGTCGACACGAGTCCCGGGATCACGAGCCCGGTGCCGTCGCCGTGCACGTCGAGCCCGGGCAGCTCGGCGCGCAACGAGGCGTACGGGGCGACCGCGACGATCTCGCCGTCGCGGACGTGCACCGCGCCGTCGCCGAGCACACCCTCGAGCACGGCACCCGGTGTCCGGTCCCGTTCGTCGGGCGCGACCAGGCCCGCCATGGTCACGACGTGGTGTCCGCGGACGAGGAACTCGCTCACGCCGGGACCTCGGCGAGCACCCGTCGCAGCACGCCGACGAACTCGTCGATCTGGCCCGGGGTGATGACCAGCGGCGGCATGATGCGCACCGTGCCCGACTGGTTCAGCACCGAGCCGACGAGCACGCCGAGCTCCTGCATGCGGGCGACGACCGGGTTGGCGTCGACGCTGAGCTCGATGGCGCACCACAGGCCCAGGCCGCGCACGTCGACGAGCAGCTCGGGTCGTTCGGCCTGCAGGGCTCGCAGCTCGCCGCGCAGGTGCTCCCCCGTGGCGACGACGTGGTCGAGCAGGCCGTCCGCGATGACGTCGAACGCGGCGATGCCCGCTGCGCAGGCCACCGGGTTGCCGCCCATGGTCGTCAGGTGCGACAGCGGCGGGTCGGCGAAGGTCTCGAACAGGGCCTGCGACGCGAGCACCGCGCCGAGCGGCAGTCCTCCGCCGGTGGCCTTCGCCATCGTGATGATGTCCGGGCGGACGTCCCAGTGCTGGTGGGCGAACCACCGTCCGGATCGCCCCATCCCGCCCTGGACCTCGTCGACGATCAGCAGCGCGCCGACCTCGTCGCAGCGTGCCCGCAGACCCGGCAGGAACTCCGGGGACGGGACGCGGATGCCGCCCTCGCCCTGCACCGGTTCCACGATCACCGCCGCGGTCGTCCCGTCGATCAGCGCCACCGCCGCCGCCAGGTCGTCGTAGGGGGCGAAGCGGACCTCTTCGAGCAGCGGCTCGAAGGGGCGGCGCCACTCCTCGCGCCAGCTCACCGAGAGCGCACCCAGGGTGCGCCCGTGGTACGAGCGCTCGAAGGCGACGAAGCGCGGCCGCCCGGTCGCCTTGCGGGCCAGCTTGAGCGCGCACTCGGTGGACTCGGCGCCGGTGCTGGTCAGGTAGGCCGTCTCGAAGCCCGGTCCGGCGACCGACACGAGTCGTTCGACGAGGTCGACCTGCTCCGGGATGACGAAGCGGCCGTAGACGTTGACGTGGGCGTAGCGCGTGACCTGCTCGGTGATCGCGGCGACGACGGCCGGATGGTTGTGGCCGACGTTGGCGACCCCGATGCCCGAGGTCATGTCCAGGTACCGGTCGCCCTCGGCGGAGACCACGGTGCAGCCCTCGGCGCCACCGACGACGAACTCCTTGCGTCCCGGCACCGTCTGGGCGAGCCGGTGTGCGAACCGGTCCCGGTAGCCCTCGATCTGGTCGGTGGTCAGGCAGTCGGTGACGTCGAGCATGTCGTTCCGTTCGGGTCGGTGGTCGGAAGTCGGGGTGGGATCCCCGCGGGTCGGATGCCGCGCAGGGCGATGAAGCGGGTCCTCGTCAGCTCGCCGAGCGTCCACCCGAGGCCCTCACGACCGGCGCCGGCCAGGTCGACGCCACCGAAGGGCACCACGGGCGGGCGGTAGTTGTTGGTGCCGTTGACGACGACGCCGCCGACATCCAGACGCTGCGCCACTGCGAGTGCAGCGGTCAGGTCGGCGGAGAACACCGCGGCGGTCAGACGTAGCCGGGTGGAGTTCGCGAGCTCGACCGCCTCGTCGTCGTCGACGACGGCGACGACCGGGACGACGGGACCGAAGATTTCGTCGTCGTGCAGCACTGCGGCCTCGGGCGGCACGTCGGCCAGCACCGTCGGGGCGAACCAGGCGCCGTCGGGCGCGTGGCCCAGCGCTCGTCGGGCGCCCTCGGCGAGCGCCGACTGCACCTGCTGCTCGACGTGGCCAGCGGCCCGGGCGTCGATCAACGGGCCGAGACGGCTCGCCGGGTCGAGCGGGTCGCCCGGGACGACGTCGCTCAACGCGGCGACGAGGCGTTCGGTCAACTCGGCCGCGACCTCGCGGTGCGCGATCACCCGCTTCGTCGCGGCGCACGCCTGCCCGTTCATCAGCAGACGCCCTCGCAGGGTCTCGCTCACGACGTGGTCGAGATCGGCGTCGCGCCGCACGATGGCGGCACCGTTGCCACCGAGCTCCAGGTGGAGCGGCCGGAGCTGCGCAGCGGTCGCGCGGGCAACCGCGAGCCCGGCGGCGACCGATCCGGTCAGCGACACCGCGTCGACGCCCGGGGCGGCGCACAGCGCGCCGGCGGTCTCGCTGTCCGCGTCGACGACCTGGAGCACCCCCTCGGGCAGGTGACGCTGCACGACGTCGAGTGCCGCGGCGGTCGCCAACGGGTTCTGCGGCGGCAGCTTCACCACGGCCGCGTTGCCGACCGCGAGGGCCGCGGCCGCCTTCTCCATGGCGAGCTCGATCGGGAAGTTGAACGGCAGCACGGCGACGACCACGCCCAGCGGCACCCGTTCGACGATCGTCAGGTCCTGTTCGCCGCCCGGCAGCGCGCCGGTGGGTGCCACC
This sequence comes from Actinomycetes bacterium, assembly GCA_023389745.1. GTDB lineage: Bacteria > Actinomycetota > Acidimicrobiia > Acidimicrobiales > Microtrichaceae > JAFAFN01. The sequence goes on along the minus strand of JAEWED010000199.1, from coordinate 11,081 downwards.
TCACCCCCGGCCATCCGGGCGAGCTCCGCGTTGCGTCGCAGCAGCGCGACCGCACCGCGGACCTCGTGGGTCGCCTGGGCGAGGATCTTGCCCGACTCCCGGGCATGCGCCCGTGCGAGCGGCTCGACCCGCCCACCCAGCTCCTCCGCAGCGGCGACGAGGGCATCCGCGCGGTAGTACGGGGCGGCCGCTGCCCACTCGCGCTGCGCCTTCCGGGCCGCTGCCACGAGCGGAGCGATCTGCCCCGGTCGCAGCGACTCGATCCGTCCGAGGACCTCGCCGGAGCCCGCGGCCCTGACCTCGCGCGCCATGGCCGTCGTCGGGCTCATGACTCGGCGGCCCCCTCGTCGAGACGTGTGGCCCCCTCGTCGAGGTGTGCGGCCCCCTCGAGATGTGCGGCCCCCTCGTCGAGATGTGAGATCAGCCCGTCGAGGTGTGCGACCAGCTCGTCGACCAGCTCGGGCAGCCCGAGCGGGGTGTCGTGGCCGTCGCCCCTCGCGAACACCGCACGGACCGACGCCTCGGAGTGGGCGCGTCCCTCGGCGTCGAGCCGGGTGGCGAGCCGTGCGCGGGCCCGTCGGCGTTGCTCGCGGTCGGGCAGCACGCCGACCAGGCCCGGGTGGGCGTCGAGCACGCCGAGCAACGGCAGCTCGCCGTCGGGCCCACGCCGGCTCGCGGCGAGGCCGTCAGCGGCGCGGGATGCGGCGTCCACGAGGAAGCTCCGGTGGGTCAGTCCCGGCGAGGTCCACGCGACGATGTGGTCGTAGCGCGGGGCGACCCGGGCGAGGGCGTCGCCCATCGTCTCGGACATCACGTTGTGCATCTGCACGTAGGCGGCCCGTTCGCCGGGGCCCCACGCCCAGGTGCCGTCGCGGCGCTGCACCGCCGTGCAGTCGTCGCGCTCGGGCGACACCGCGGTGCCGCGGGCCTCGAAGAGGCCGGGGTCGTCGTACGCCGAGGCGGGTGAGGGTTCGCCGTCGAGGTACATCGTGAGCTCGTAGGGGACGAGCGCGAGCGGTTCGCTCATGACGAAGCGGTCCAGCACCACGCCGTCGCGGACCAACGGCGCCTCGTTGAGCAGCTCGGGGTCCTCCTCGGGTGTCAGCACCTCGTCGAGCTCGGGTGGCGCGCCGGAGGGTCGCACCGGCGCCCAGCCCGCCGCGAGCAGACCGGCGTTGATGCCGCGGTGCTCGCGGCTGGTGAAGTACGGCTTGTACTTGGTGCACGGCATCAGCAGCGCGAGCCGCGCCCGGGCGCCGGGCACCGGGGTCGGCACCCAGTCGTGGCGGATCACCTCGTGCCAGGCGACGACGCGAGGGTGGCGCAGCGCGTCGACGTTCGCCTGGGGCGAGTAGCAGCACAGCGTCGGGTCGAGCGCGAAGGGTGCCCGGATCTTGCGGCGCGACTCCGCGAGCCGGTCCTCGGGGAGGAGGGACGGGGTGTCCCGCCCGGCCGGAGCCGGACGGGACACCGACGAGGTGCCGATCGACATCGTCAGCCCTTGGCGCTGATCGAGGTGTCGAGGAACTCGTTGGTCACGAGCGAGTCGGGGGTCGCCGAGGAGACGTCGGCGTCGCTGTACTCGCTGACGATGTCGATGAGCTCCTGGACACGATCGGTGTCGAACGAGCCCATGGTCCCGTCCGGGCCGTCGGCCATGATGCCCTTCTCGATCCCTGCGGCGTGGGCGAACTCGGCGCCCTCCATCGAGTACACCCAGCCCGTGTCGTAGGCCTCGACCAGCTCGACGATGAGCTCGTTGGTCGCTGCCGGATCGGCGATGTAGTCGGCCTGGGCCTGCTGCATGATCGGCACGAGCTTCTCGAGGCAGTCCTTCTCGGCCTCGACGTCGTCGCTGCGCACGACGATGGCCTGGAAGTACTCCGGGTACCCGGCGTCCGCGATGAGCTCACCGATGACCGGCTTGCCCCAGTCCGCGATCTCGTGCTCGTACATGAACGGCTCGGCGGTGATGAACCCGGCTTCGGCCAGCGAGCCGTTCGCCGCGACGAACATCGCCGGCTTGTTCTGGTCGCTGCGGTCCAGCTGCGACTCCTCGACCTGGCCGGTGCCGATGAGGTAGTCGATCCACACCGAGCTCTCGGGGCCGATGGAGATCGTCGCGTCGGACGCCTTGAGGTCCGCGATCTTCTTCGCGTCCGGGTAGGTCGCCGGGTCCCAGTAGATCGAGTACGGGCTCTTCTCCATGGACGAGAGCACCGCCGTCACCGGGGTGTCCTCCTGGGTGATCATGTACTCGGTCGTGCGGCCGTAGCCCAGCATGATGTCGCGGTCCTGGTAGAGCAGCGACGGTGCCGCCTGGTAGCCGACCGGGGCGCCGCCGATGCGGATCTCGACGGCGACGCCGGTGTCCTCGCCGTCGGCGAGCAGCGGGCCGGACACCGACTTGGCGTCGGTGTCGATCTCGTAGTCGTCACCGATGAGCTCGTAGATGCCGCCGTGCTCGGCCTCTGGCTCCCAGTCCGCCTGGATGACGACCTTCTCGGGACAGACACCGGCGAGCACGCCGTCGCCGGTGGCCGAGGGCTCCGCACCGCTGGAGTCCTCGCCGCTGCTGCTGCACGCGGCGAGCGTGGCGGCGGCGAGCAGGGCCGCGCCGCCGACGACCAGTCGTCGTGATCGTGACGAACGTGATCCGCTCGGGAGGGTTCGGGAGGGCGCTGGTCGGGAGGTGCTCATCGTCGGGTGTCCTTTCGGGGGAACAGTCAGGTCTGGCGGGTTGGCTCGGTAGGTGGATGGATGTCGTGGCCCGACGGGTGTCAGCGCGCGCCCCACGCAGGGGACCAGGCGCCGACGATCCGACGCCCGAGGGCGCCGAAGAACAGGAAGGCGATCACGCCGAGCAGGCAGGCCACGAAGACCGTGGCGAGCATCTCCGCGGACTGCAGGCGTGAGCTGTAGCGGGACAGGAGCATGCCGAGGCCGATCTGGCCGCGGCCGAAGAAGTAGTCCCCGACCGTCGCACCGACGATCGCCAGGCCCGCCGCGCTCTGCAGCCCGATGAAGACGTCCGGCAGCGCCGAGGGGATCTGGAGCTTCGTCAGGCGGGTGAGGCCCTGCGCGTTCGAGAGCGTGAACAGGTCGTGCAGGCCCGGGTCGACGTTCTGGAGCCCGTGCAGCGGATTGATGATCAACGGGAACAGGGCGATGATCACCACCACCACGATCCGGGCGAACAGGTCGAACCCGAACCAGAAGCCGATCACCGGGACGATCGCGAGGATCGGCACGGTCTGCAGCAGGATCACCCACGGGTAGAAGGACCGCTCGAGCCACTTCGCCCGGGACATGATCACCGCGAGCACGCTGCCGATCACGATGGCCACGGCCAGGCCGATCAACGCGACCTTGGCCGTCACCCACAGCGCCGAGAGCATGTCGCTGCGGACCTTCTCGACGAAGATCGACTCGCTCACGACCTCGTGCGGTGGGGGCAGCAGGAACTTCGAGGTCTCGGCGAGCACGAAGAGGCTCACGACGTACCAGCCGGCGATCACGACCAGGAAGAAGATCGTGGGCGGAACCGCCGTCTTGAGGACTCGGCGGACGGTGCTCACGATGCGGCCCCCGTCGACGGCACCACGGTGCGAGGGAACCAACGGACGGTGCTCATGATGCGGCCTCCAGCGCTTTGGCGACGTGGCCGGCGCAGGCTGCGAACTCCGGCTCGTAGCGGAGCTCCAGCTCGCGGGGGAAGTCGAAGGGCACCTCGACCTCCTCGACGATGCGACCCGGACGGGCCGACATGACGACGACCCGACTGGCGAGGAACACGGCCTCCTCGACCGAGTGCGTGACGAACAGTCCGGCGAATCGGTGCTCGAGGAAGAGCTCCTGGAGCACGAGGTTCAGCCGTGCCCGGGTGAACTCGTCGAGCGCTCCGAAGGGCTCGTCGAAGAGGAAGATCTCCGGATCGAGCACGAGGGAGCGAGCGAGCGACACCCGCATCTTCATGCCACCCGACAGCTGGTGGGGCAGGTGGTCGGCGAAGTCGGTGAGGCCGACGGTCTCGAGCGCCTCGTCGACGGCCGCCTTGACGACGTGCGAGGGCCGCCCCTTCAGCTCGGCGAGCAGGCCGACGTTGCGCCGCACCGAACGCCACGGCATCAACGTCGCGTCCTGGAAGACGTAGCCGATGCTGTCCGTGGCGAGCTCGATCGAGCCGACGGTCGGGTGATCGAGTCCCGAGGCGAGCCGCAGGAGCGTCGACTTGCCGCAGCCGGACGGGCCGATGATCGACACGAACTCGCCGCGGGGGACGCTCAGCTCGCAGGGGGCCAACGCCTCGACGGAACCGAAGGTGCGACCGACATGGTGGAATGCCACCAGGGGGCGTGGTGCTTCAGGCATGCCGGGACAGTAAGGGTCGATTCCGGCGAAGTCTGCGGTGTTAACGCCCTCTTCACCGTTGGTCCGGCGCTCTTCTCGGGCCTGTTACACACAGGGGGTCAGAGGGACACCGACGGGCCTCGAGCGGGGGTCCTACGATGCTGCGATGTCCACCGGCGACGACCCGATCGGCGCCTCCGCCACCGGCACCGACGCCGGTCAGGTCCCCGGCAGCGCGGCCTGGTGGGCGGCCAGGGACGAGCGGGCGGCGCGGCGACGGCCACGGGCGGACGGCATCACCGTCGAGCGCATCGTCGAGACCGCGATCCAGCTCGTCGACGACGAGGGACTGGCGGCGTTGACCGTCCGACGCATCGGCGACGAGCTCGACACCGGCAGCGCCTCGCTCTACCGCCACGTCGCGAGCCGCGACGAGCTCGTGGTGCTGATGGCCGACCAGGTCATCGGAGAGGTCGTCCTGCCCGACCCCGAGCTGTCGGGTCGCGAGCGGATGGCGTGGCTGGCCCACGAGCTGCGACGGGTGCTGCTCGACCACGACCAGCTGCTCCCGGCGTTGACCGCGGCCCCGCTGCTGGGACCGAACGCGCTGCGCGGCGTCGAGGTCGGGCTGGTCGCAGCGATCGACGCCGGTCACCCGCCCGAGGTCGCGACCGCCGCGGTCCTGGCGCTGATCGACTTCGTGCTCGGCACCGTCTACTTCGACACCAGTCGCGCCGGCCAGAGCCTGGCCGACGATGCGAGCGGGCAGGGCGTCGCCGGGAGCCCTCCCCTGGCAGGACCGGCACCGCCCGGCGCCGACGCCGTGTTCGACTTCGGGCTCGAGACGTTCCTCAACGGCCTGGATCAGCGCACCCGCGCTGGCACACGCGTTGGCACCCGCGCGGGCACCAGCACGGGCACGGGCACACGGCACAGAAATGCGAGCAGCGATCGCCTAACGTGATCGCACACGAACTCGGGGGACACGACATGACCGACCACCTGGATCTCGGCACCGCGGCGTTCTGGCGCCGTTCGCTCGACGAGCGCATGGCCGACTTCGCCGCTCTGCGCGAGCAGGGCCCCTTCACCGCAGCCCGCTCCGAGAACCCGCTCACCGGGGTGCCCGACGAGTTCTACGCCGTCACGCGCTACGCAGAGGTCGTCGAGATCAGCCGCCACCCCGCGGACTACTGCTCGGGCAAGGGCTCGATCTCGATCGCCGACATGCCCACCGAGGCGATGGAGTTCTTCGGCTCGTTCATCACCATGGACGACCCGCGCCACGCCCGTCAGCGCGGCATCGTCGCACGCTCGTTCACGCCGCGGGCGCTGCAGGGCGTGCTGGACTCCGTCGAGACCATCTGCACCGAGGTCATCGACGACATCTGCGAGAAGGGCGAGGTCGACCTGGTCGAAGCGCTCTCGCAGCCGTTCCCGCTGCTGGTCATCTGCGACATGATGGGCATCCCCCGCAGCGAGTTCGGCACCGTGCTCGACGCGACGAACGTGATCCTCGGCGCCGGCGACCCCGAGATGATGGGCGGCTCCGACGACATCGTCACCGCGCTGCTGACCGCCGGCATGACCCTCACCACGCTCATGGGCGAGCTGGCCGAGGAGCGCCGCAAGAACCCGCAGGACGACCTGACCTCGGCGCTCGTGCACAACGACATCGGCGAGGACATGCTCGCCCCCGAGGAGATCGCACCGTTCTTCATCCTGCTGGCCGTGGCCGGCAACGACACCACCCGGACCGCGACCAGCATCGGCATGCACCTGCTGGCCCAGCACCCCGAGCAGCGGCGCATCTGGCAGGACGACCTCGAGGGCGTGACCGCCACCGCCGTCGAGGAGATCGTGCGCATGGCGTCGCCGGTCACGTTCATGCGGCGCACCGTCACCCGGCCGCTCACCCTGTCCGGCCAGGACTTCGACGAGGGCGACAAGCTCGTGCTGTTCTACGGCGCGGCCAACCGCGACCCCCGCGTGTTCGACGACCCGGAGCGCTTCGACGTGCGCCGCGACCCGAACCCCCACGTCGGCTTCGGTGGCCCCGGCCCGCACTTCTGCCTGGGCGCACACCTGGCACGACGCGAGCTCTCGGTCGTCTTCCGGCAGCTGCTGACCCGACTGCCCGACATCGAGGTCGTCGGCGAGCCGACCTACCTCGAGGCCGCGGGCGTGCCGCTGGTGGGCGGGATCAAGCGGCTGCCGGTCCGGTTCACGCCGACCGCCCGCGTCGGCACCGCCTGACGCCGCTGCCCCGGTCCAGCCCGGGCACCCGATCCCGCACTCACCCTGAGTAAAACTCTTCATCTCGGCAGAGTCGTTGCCGACGGAACGGTATGGAGAGGAAACGACTCACGCGCTCGGCCGTCGGTGTGGCCGTGGCCTGCCTGACCATCGCCGCGCTCGCACCGTCGGCGACGGCGGCCCCCGAGTTCGAGCTGAGTGGCACGGTCCTCGACCGGGACGGCGCGCCGCTGGCCTCGATCTGCGTCACCACCGAAGCGGGCTCCACGCCCACCGGCTAGACCGTCACCGACGGGAACGGCACCTACGTCATCCCGATCGACGCCGGCTCGCACACGGTCCGCTTCACCGACTGCGCCACCACCCCGACCCACGTCACGCAGTGGTGGTCCGGCCGGACCGCACCGAACGACGCGGAACCGGTCACGATCATCGACGGCGACCTGACGCTGGGCCCCGTCACGATGCAGACCGGCGTGTCGGTGAGCGGCACGGTCCACCACGACGGGACCGGGCTGGCCGACGCGTCGGTCCACGTCGCGGCGCTCGACGGCTCGGTGTCCTCGGGGGCGATCACCGGCCCGGACGGCACCTACCGCACCAGCCCGCTGCCCGACGGCGAGTACTCGGTCCGCTTCGACGGCCCCGCCGGGTCCGATCTGCCCGTCCAGTTCTGGAAGTCCGCGTGGACCGCGTCGTCGGCGGACAGGCTGTCGCTGTCGGCCGCGGACGGCACCGAGCACGGGTCGGTCGACGCGTGGATGGTCGAGGGGGCCCGGGTCCTGGGCACGGTCACCGACACCGCCGGCTCCCCACTGGGCGGCATCTGCGTCGCGGCGTACGAACGGGTCGGGAGCTCGCTCGGTGACCGCATCGGCGACACCACGACCTCGGCCGACGGCAGCTATCGCATCGGGGCGCTGCCGCCGGTCGACGCGGTCGTCGAGCTCAGCGACTGCAACGGCTCCGGCTACGGGACCGAGTGGTACCTCGACGCGGGCAACCCCGGCGACGCCCGGGTGCTGCACCTCGGAGCCGGCGTCGTGCTCTCGGACCTGGACGCCCAGCTGTCACGCGGCGAGACGACCACCGGCACGGTGAGCGGCCGCGTCACCGACCGCTCCGGCCCGCTCGGCGAGGTCTGCGTGCAGGCCTCCGACGATCGGGGTGTCGTCGCCTCGACCCGCACCGAGGACGACGGCGACTACCGCCTGGAGCTCGCCCGCACCGGTTCGTTCCGCGTCCAGTTCGTCGACTGCTCCGACCTGCCCGACCACGTCGGTGTGTGGTGGGGCGGAGGCACGTCACGCTCCTCGGCCGTCCCGCTGCACGTCGAGCTCGGCGAGGACGTGCACGACGTGTCGGTCGAGCTCGCCGACGGGGCTCCCGGGACCGTCGGCGGACGGGTCACGAACGTGCGCGGCGAGCCCATGGCCGGCATCTGCGTCGTGGCCTATCTGGCGTTCGGTCCGGTCCGGATCGCCGCGACGGCGACCGACGGGACCTTCACGGTGACCGGCGTCGGCTCGGGCACCTGGGCGCTCGGCTACGTCGCCTGCGGCAAGGGCGACGTCGAGCTCCGGGTCGTGGATCCATCGGTGCCGTCGGTCGCCTACCCCGCGCAGTGGTTCGGCGGCGAGGTGCTGCACGTTCCCGACGACGACACCGGACCCGATCCCATCGAGCAGGGCGCCGAGCTGGTCGACGTCGTCTCCGGGGAGCGGTTCGACGCCGACTTCTGCTTCGGCTGCGCGATGGTCGCCGCCGAGGTCGCATCGACCGCCGACGACGTGGCGACGTTCTCGTTCACCGCGCCCGAACTGCTCGACGGCGACGGCGCGGACGCACAGGGCGCCGGCGGGTCGCCGGTCGAGGCTCAGGCCGACGCGGTGCCGCTCACCTACCAGGTGTCCTGTTCGGCGCCGGGTGCGACCACGCTGACGAGCGCGGTCGCGACCTCGGTCGACACCACGCTGGGTGTCGTCGGGTTGGTCGGCGGATCGTCCTACGAGTGCACCGTCGACGCGAGCGTCGACGGGATCGTCGTCGCGAACTCGGCGACGATGCCGGTGACCGCTGCCGCTGCACCGCCGCCCGCGTCGGCCGGGTCGGCCGGCCAGCCGTCTGCGACGAACGCATCCGGTCGCCCGCCCGCTGCGCTCGCGTTCACCGGCTCGTCCCTGGTTCGGTGGCTGACGGTGTCGCTGCTGCTCCTGGCCGGCGGTCTGCTGCTGGCGGGGCTCACGCCCGCCAGGTCTCCCGTCCGCCGGCGCCGTAGGCCTTGATCGACAGGGCGCGCTCCGGTCGCACCGCGATGAACACGGTGTCGGGCGAGTCCGCGGGGCCACCCGGCGAGAACAGGTTCAGGTCGTAGTCGAACACGCCGTCCCAGAGCCGGACCTTCGTGTCGAGGTCGTCGAACACGCTCGCCGTGCCCCACAGCTCGACGCCGTCGCCGGCCTCGGACACCTGCCAGTGCAGCGCGACATGTGGACTGGCGGCCAGGTTCCGGACCTTGACGCTGCCCGCGGTCGCCATGATCCACATCGTGTCGCCCTCCCAGGCCGGGTGGACGGGCACCACGTCGGGTCTGCCGTCGGCGCCGACGGTCGCGAGGTGTGCGAGGGGCGACAGCGCCGCGGCAGCCGTCTTGATGTCGTCGAGTGAGGCCATGCCCGGAGTGTTGCACCGTGACGTCGCCGGGGTCGTGCAGTCTGGCGGGATGAGCTGGCTCCGCTACGTGACACATCCCGACGTCGTCGTCGACCCTTCGCTCGCCGTCGAACGCTGGACGCTCTCCGAGCGCGGCGAGCAGCGAGCGCGGGCGATGCTCGCTCAGCCGTGGGTCCCGGAGGTGCGCCGTGTCGTCTCGAGCGACGAGACCAAGGCGGTCCGCACCGCGCAGATCGTGGCCGAGCACCTGGGTCTCGACGTCGAGGTGCTCGAGGGTCTCGGCGAGAACGACCGATCCGCGACGGGCTTCCTGCCACCGGCGGAGTTCGAAGCTATGGCCGACCGGTTCTTCGCACACCCGGAGCGCTCGGCCGAGGGTTGGGAACGCGCCGTCGACGCACAACGCCGGATCGTCGAGTCGCTCGCCCCGGTCCTCGCAGCGGCCACCGGGACCGAGACGGTGGTCGTCGGCCACGGCGGTGTGGGAACGCTCTGGTGGTGCGCGCTCACCGACCGCACGATCTCTCGGGAGCACGACCAACCAGGCCAGGGGCACTACTTCACCGTCGAGGCCGTGACCTCGACGGTCCGACACGGCTGGCGACCGATCGACGGCTGAGCTGCCGGGACGGCCGTCACCGGGGTCACCCGCCGTCGGACGGTGCCAGCTCCCGGTAGAAGTAGAAGGCCCGATCCTCGTCGGGGCCGTCGGTGTCGCTGAACCCGTGACGGCGGTAGAAGCGCTGGGCGTCGACGTCGGGCTCGTCGACGTTGATCTCGACCAGGTCGACGCCTCTCGCCCGGGCGATGTCGAGGAAGCGCTCGACCAGCGCGGCGCCGATGCCCTGGCTGCGCAGCTCCGGCTCGACGTAGAGCTCGTCGAGCACCGCGACCGGCCCCTCGTACCAGACGTTCGGTCGCAGCGTCACCAGCGCCGCACCCACCGCGGGTGACCCGGCCAGCACCGCGAAGGTGTCGCTCCCGGCGAGCAACCCGGAGAGCCGCTCGGCGAGCACCTCGACGCCAGGGCTCGGCCAGTCGTACTCGGTGTTGAAGTCGTGCAGCAGACGGGCGAGCTCGGGAGCGTCGTCCGACGTGGCCAGACGGGGAGCTGCCTGTGGGCGTTCGGTCACGACGACCACGGTATCGACCCGCGGGGCCGGCGGTCGCCCGAGATGGCCTCCCACACGGACCTCCGAAAACGGCGACTGCCGGCGGACACGATGTGCATCGCATCCGCCGGCAGCAGCACTCCGGTGTCGGACCACCGGCTCAGGTCGCCCCGCTCAGTCGATCGTGACCGACTTGAGGATGGCCGGCGGCGCCTTCGGCGGCGTGCCGCTCGTCGCGCTCGTCGTCGGGTAGCCGACGAAGTTCGCGTCCTGGTTGCCGAAGATGCCGGCGTTCGCTCGGGTCACGTTGCGGTACTGCGTGAGCGCGAAGCCCGACGACGTGCCCGGAGCCCCTGACGCCACGAGGTCCATCTCGAGGGTCGGCATGGTGAAGGTCTGCCCGCCGGGCACCGTGACCGTCGGCAGCGTCACCTTCACGTACGGCAACGTCGTGCCGTCGTAGTTGCCGGTGAGGTTGGCGTCGCAGGCACCGCCGGAGGCCGTGCAGTAAGTGACCGTCGCGACGTCGGTGATGGCGTCACCGCCGACCAGACGGGCTGACTGGTACGTCATGCCTGCGGGGATCGGGATGATCGAGGTCATGATGCCCGAGTACGTGACCGTCGCAGTGATGCCCGAGCTGCTCTGACGGGCAGGGATCGCGCCGGCGGCTGGTGCCCAGTGCAGCGT
>JAEWED010000198.1 GCA_023389745.1 Actinomycetes bacterium | reverse complement strand
GGCCACGGATGCTTCGGGTAGCGGCCCCGCATCTCCGCCCGGACCTGGGCGTAGCTGCCCCGCCAGAACCCCGGCAGGTCCGCCGTGCGCTGCAGCGGGCGACCCGCCGGCGACAGCAGCTCCACGCTGACGGGCACCCCGCCCACGCTCGGGTGCTCGTCGGTGCCCAGCAGGTCGCGCAGTCGGATCGACGCGGTGACCGAAGCCGGGTCGCCGTCGAGCGTGCCGTAGTGCAGCGCGACCCTCCGGGCATCACGTCCACCCCGCGCCGGTGGCTGCCAGTGCGTCGGTGCGAGCTCGTCCAACGCCCGCTGCCGGTTCCAGTCGAGGCCGCTCACGAGTGCCTGGCGCACGTCGACCCGGGCCAGATCCGCCCGGCGGCGGACACGACCGACGAACGGGCCGAGCCACTCCTCGACCGTGCGTGACAGCGTCTCGTCGGACCAGTCGGGCCACTCGTCGCCGTGCGTCGCCCGCAGGAACGCGACCCTGGCTCGCAGGTCGGCCACGCCCGCGACCCCCGGCAGGAGCGAGAGGTCGGCCGCCACCGCTCGCAGCACCGCGTCGGACATCGCGGCCCGGTCCGGGTCGCGCAACCGCTCCTCGCCCACGGTGATCGCACCGAGCGAGCGGCGTCGCACCGCCGTCAGGTCGTCGCGGGCCGGGTCCCACTCGACGACGTCCTCGGTGCGGATCGCGTCGCCGAGCACGTCGAGCACGACCGGCGCGTCGATCGCCGCGCCCAGGTGCAGCCGCCCCGACCGTCCGGCGTCGCCGCCGTCGAGGTCCGCGACGACGATCCACTCGGCGTCGCTCAGGTGGTGCGCGTCAGCACCCTGCGTCAGGGCGACCTCGCCACCGGAACGCAGGTGGAACACCGTGACGTCGCGGCCTCGATCGTCGCGTCGCTGCGACGAGCGGCGTCGTGCAACCCGGTCCGGGTAGCCCGCCAACAGCAGCCGAGCGACGTCGGCGTCGAGCTCGTCGTCGCCCGCTCGACGCTGCGCCGCACTGCCGGTCTGAGCGCTGCCGGCCTGTCGGCTGGCACGGAGCGTGCGGCGCCACTCCCTTGCTGCGTGGCGCGCATCGCCGGGTGCGTCGCCGCGCTGCAGGGACCGGACCCGCTCGGCGACGTCGAGCTCACCCGAGCGTGAGGTCTCGAGCACCGCGAGCACATCGGCGGTGAGGGCCGCGTCGATGCCGTGGTCCTCGGCAGCGAGCGCGACGGCGGCGAGCCGCGGATGGAAGCCGATGCCGGCCATGCGCCGCCCCCGGGTGGTCAGGGATCCGTCGGCGTCCAACGCGCCCAACGACGTCAGCAGCGCCGTCGCCCGGTCGAGGGGAGCCGGCGGCGGCGGGTCCAGCCAGGCGAGATCCCGGGGCTCGGCCACACCCCAGGCGCGCAGCTGCAACAGCAGTGCGGCGAGGTCGCCGTCGACGATCTCGGGCACGTCGGCTGCTGGCCGGTGACGGTCCTCGGATTCGGCCCACAGCCGGTAGCAGACCCCGGGCCCGAGCCGCCCGGCGCGGCCACGACGCTGGTCGGCCGCGGCGCGGCTCGCCGCGACGGTGGTCATCGCCGGCAGTCCGGTGTGCGGGTCCGCCCGCACCGTGCGACGACGCCCCGCGTCGATGACGACCCGCACCCCCGGCACCGTGATCGACGTCTCCGCGAGGCTCGTCGAGAGGATCACCCGCCGCCGACCCTCCGGGTCGAGCCGCACCGCCCGGTCCTGCTCGGCGGGCGACAGCGAACCGTGCAGCTCGACCACCACGGCCCCCGCCGGCAGCCGCAGCTGCTCGAGGCGTCGGGCCGTGCGGTGGATCTCTGGGCGTCCCGGCAGGAAGACCAGGACGTCGCCGGTGTCGCTGCGAAGCGCCTCGCCGACCACGGCCGCGACGCGGTCCTCGAGCCGGTCGTGCGCGGAGCCGTGTCGGTAGCGCGTCTCGACCGGGAAGATCGGCGCCACCGCCTCGATCGTCGGCACGGGGCCACGACCACCCGCCTCGTCGGTGCTGGCGGTTTCGGCGCTGGCGGTTTCGGTGCTGGCGATCAGTGCCGCGACGGGCGCCGCGTCGATCGTGGCCGACATGACGACGACCCGCAGGTCGGGGCGCAGCGAGGCCCGCACGTCGAGCACGAGTGCGAGCGACAGGTCCGTGTCGAGCGAGCGTTCGTGGAACTCGTCGAGCAGCACCGCGCTCACATCTTCGAGCGACGGGTCGCGCTGCAGGCGCCGCACGAAGAGGCCCTCGGTGACGACCTCGACGCGTGTCCGCGGTCCCACGGCTCGTTCGCCGCGCACCGAGTAGCCGAACGTCTCACCCACGCGTTCGCCCGCGACCTCGGCCATCCGAGCGGCCGACATCCTGGCCGCGAGCCGACGGGGTTCGAGCACGAGGATGCGGCCCTCGCCCGCCCATGGCTCGTCGAGCAGCGCCGGTGGCACGCCCGTGGTCTTGCCCGTGCCGGGCGGGGCGACCAGGACCGCGGCGCCCCGGTCCGCGAGCGCGGCGCGCAGCTCGTCGAGGACCTCGAACACGGGAAGCGTCGGGCTCTCGCCGGGTCGGGTCATCGGGAGCGAGTCTATGGAGCGTCCCGGGCGGCTCTAGCGTGGCGGGATGCTTCGAACCGGCGCGACCCCCCTCCGGCAGGAGTCCACCGTCCACCGGCGAGGCCGGAGCGCCCTCGCCGCACTGGCGTTGGTGCCGCTCCTGCTCGCGTTGCTCGGCTGCGGTGGCGACGCCGCAGAGGTCCCCACGGCGACGAAGGGCGAGGTGACGACGATCGACGCCGAACAGGCGGCAGCGCTCATCGAGTCCGACCGCGACATCCTGGTCATCGACGTCCGGACCGTCGACGAGTACCGCAGCGGGCACATGGTCGGCGCCCAGAACATCGACGCCGGCGACGCCGGACTGTGGGAGCGGCGAACCTCTGCGTTGGACCGCGACCAGCCCACGATCGTCTACTGCCAGTCAGGGCGCCGAAGCGCCGAGGCCGCCCAGCGTCTCGTCGACGCCGGCTTCACCGAGGTCTACGACCTGGGCGGCATTCAGGACTGGTTCGACGGCGGCGAACTGCCGGTCGACGAGTCCTGAGCGGCCGCGCCCGCCAACCGCTCCTCGGGCCACGGACGCAGCAGCACCGCCGCCGCGGTGCCGACCGCCGCGCCGAGCACCATGCCGGTCAGGGCGCGGTCGAGCCAGCCGGGCAGCTCGCTGGGCACCGTCGCCATCCAGAACGTCCCGAGGCGCTGCACCACCCAACCCAGCAGCGCCGCGACCGCGGCGAGCGGGAGTGCGAGCTGGACCAGGCTGCGGCCAGTGCTGCGGGCGGCCCACCACGACGCCGCGACGCAGACCGCGGCGACGACCGTCAGCACCAGCGGTACGACGCTCGCACCGGAACGCGGCGGGTTGACCGTGTAGGCGGCGACGGCGACGACGATCGCCGCCGCGGATGCCACCGTGAGCGTCACGAGTCGACCGCGCAGGCCGCGCCCTGCCACCAGCGCGCCGGCCGCAGCGACGACCGCCACCGCTGCGGCCCAGGGGAACACCGAGCCCTTGAGCAGCAGCCGTCCGGTCACCACGACCTCGGTGCCGTCGACGTCCATCGGCAGCTCCCACTCCTGGACGACCCCGTCGGTGCCCACCGTCGGCTCCTCGTCGAGCATCCAGTGGATCCGGTGGTCGTGCCACGCCACGACGCCGTCGTCGCCGACCTGCTGCCAGTCCGGCTCGGCTCCCGAGGACACACCCTGGGGGAACCGGCCGTCGCCGCCGTCCCGGGTCGCGTTCAGGTACACCGACGGAGAGCGCCGGTTCTCCCAGACGCTGCCGTCCGCGTCGATGCGCAGGTACGGCTCGCCGTCGTAGCCGTCGATCGACACCTCGGTGCCGTCGTCCGCGACGACCTGCAGGAACGCGTCGCCGCCGACGACCGACACCTCGACCTGGTCGAGGTCGGGCTCGACATCGTCGATCACCGACTCGTACCGGGTGGGGCCGGTCCCGTCGGCAGCGGCCGGCGACGCGTCGAGGAACCCGACACCGGTCAGCACGATGCCGAGCGCGAGCACCGTCGTCGCCTTCGTCCACCATCGAGTCGTGTCCATCACGTGATCCAGTCGTCGCGGGGGACTCCATAGTTCCCGTGTGCCAGTTCCCCGTGTGCCAGTTCCCAGTGCGCTAGTTCGCCGTGCGCCAGTTGCCCGTCCGGCAGTTCCGCAGCTCGCGGCTCCCCACTTGCCAGGCGAAGAGGCGGTCGCGAGCATGTCGGCGTGACGATCGACCGCGACCTGGATGCGTTGGCCGAGACATTCGACACGGTGCCACGTGTGTTCCCACGTGAGCTGCCGCAGACCTCGAGGCTCGACGTCGCTCGACGCGGGCGTCAGATCGCGCTGGTCACCGCCAAGCACTTCGCGCCGCTGGCGCTGCGCTCGGCGCTCACACGGCGCATGGTGCCCGACGCGTACGCCAAGCCCCTGCGCAAGACCTTCGAGGAGCTCGGCGCGACCTTCATGAAGTTCGGCCAGCTGATCGGGTCGTCGCCGGGCATGTTCGGCGACGCGGTCGCCCAGGAGTTCCGGTCGTGCCTCGACACCGGCGCGCCGGTGCCGTTCGACGAGGTGCGCCGAGCGGTCGAGGCAGATCTCGGCATGCCGCTCGACGAGGCCTTCTGGAGCTTCTCCGAGACCCCGATCGGTCGCGCGTCGATCTCGGTCGTGCACAAGGCGACCACACGGGACGGTCGGCGCGTGGCGGTCAAGGTGCTGCGTCCGCGCATCGAGCACCAGGTCGCCCGAGACCTCGACCTGTTCCAGCCGCTGCTCGACGTCGTCGCGAAGCAGACCGGCGAGTACGCAGCGGGGCAGCTGCTGTCGATGTTCCAGGGCTTCCGGGTGCAGATCGGCGAGGAGCTCGACCTGCGCAACGAGGCACGGGCGATGGCGCACTACCGCCGCCTGCTCGCCCAGGTCGGGCTCGACCGCGTCACCGTGCCCGAGGTGTTCCCCGAGCTGTCGGGCCCGCGGGTGCTGACCATGGAGTTCTTCGACGGGGTGCCCGTCGACGACCTGACCACCGTCGCCGGCTACGGCTACGACCCGGCACCGATCGTGCACGAGGTCATCAAGGGCTTCCTGCTGACCGCGATCCGGTGGGGCACGTTCCACGGTGACGTGCACGCCGGCAACCTGCTGTTGCTGCCCGACGGCCGCGTCGGCGTCATCGACTGGGGCATCGTCGGCCGGCTCGACCCGCAGACGCACCAGTTCTTCCGGTCGCTGATCCAGGCGGCGCTCGGCGACGACGGCGCATGGAGTGAGATCGCCCGACACGCCCTGCGCATGTACGGCCCGGTGCTCGAGGAGAACCTGGGCATGGACGAGGCGCAGACCGAGGTGTTCATGCGCATGGCGCTCGAGCCGCTGCTGACCCGTCCCTTCGGAGAGGTGTCGCTCGCCGACCTGCTGACCGCGCCGCAGCGCCAGGTCGCCGAGGTCAAGGGCATCGAGAGCGGTGACCTGACCCTGCGCACCATCTACCGGCGCTTCAAGGAGCAGCGGCGGGTGCGTGCCGCGGCCGAGGCGCACGGCGTGTACGACTCCGACTTCGACCGTGGCATCTTCATGCTGTCGAAGCAGCTCATGTACTTCGAGCGCTACGGCAAGATCTTCCTGTCGGACGTCGGGCTGTTCGAGGACGAGCAGTTCTTCCGGGCGGCGCTGGACGCGCCGACGACGTCGAGCCGATCGTGATGGGGTTCGCCTGATGGGGCTCGATCGTCGGGCCGACTACGACTGGGGCGAGCTCATCGAGTCCGACGCGGCCGAGCACCCCGTCGACCAGCTGCGCCGCTGGTTGCACGACGCCGAAGAGGCCGACGCGCCCGAACCGAACGCGATGATCGTCGCGACGGTCGACGCGACCGGCCGACCGTCGGTGCGCAACGTGCTGCTGCGGGGCCTCAGCGACGACGCGGTGCTCGACTTCTACACGAACCAGCGCAGCCACAAGGGCCACGACATCGCCGGCAACCCCAACGTGTGCCTGTCGTTCTCGTGGCTCGGTCTGCACCGACAGGTGCGCATCAACGGCGTGGCGTCACCGCTCGACGACGCCACCGACGACGCCTACTTCGCGACCCGCCCGCGGGGCAGCCAGATCAGCGCGTGGGCGAGCCGGCAGAGCAGCGTGATCCCGGACCGCGAGGCGCTCGAGGCGGCCGTCGCCGAGATCGAGGCCCGCTTCGAAGGCGTCGAGGTCCCTCGTCCGCCGTTCTGGGGCGGGTACGCCGTGCGCTGCACCGAGTTCGAGTTCTGGCAGGGCCGAGCGAACCGCTTGCACGACCGGCTGCACTACTGGCGTCACGGCGATCAGTGGCGACTGGAGCGACTCGCACCCTGAGCGCCAGGCTGCGGATCGGCTGTCGGCTCGGAGCCGTCGCCGCGGCGCAGCACGAGGGTGACGGCGACCGCGGCGGCGATGATCACCGCGGCCGCGAGCGCGAGGCGGCCGCCGCCGATCTGCTCGACCCAGTTCTGCAGGTCGCTCTGGAACCCGCGTGACGCGGTGACGACACGGCTGGAGCTGCCGGCGTTCAGCTCCTGGATCTCGACCCAGCCGTAGTAGCCGACGAAGAGGCCGGCGACGATGAGCAGCACCGCCGAGATCGTGTTGACGTGGGGCAGCACCCGACGGAACGTCGTGACGACGCCCTGCTTGGCGAGCGCGACCGCGATGGTCAGGATGGCGAGCGTCATGCCCATGCCCAGGCCGTACGCGAGGAACGTCGCCACACCGGACGCGAAGCTCGTGCGTTCGAGCGTGGTGGCGACGATCCCGATGTAGATCGGGATCGTGCAGCTGAGCGAGGCGATCGCGTAGGAGATGCCGTACAGGAACATCGAGGTGAGCGCCCGGCCGTCCGCACCCATCTCGAGCTTCGGCAGGCGCACGGTGGGCTCGAACCCGCGCAGCATGGCGATGCCGAGGATCACGAGCAGCACGCCGACGACGATCGTGAAGTAGGGGAGTCGTGACCCGACCAGGCCCGAGATCGATGACCACGCGAAGCCCATGATCGCGAACACGACCAGGAAGCCCGCGGTGACCGCGCCGCTGACCGCCAGGGCGCGCATGACCGGTGCCCGGGCGGGCCCGTCGGTGGGTCTCGCGTCCTCGAGGCCGAGGAAGTACGCGAGGTAGGCCGGCAGCAACGCGAACCCGCACGGGTTGATCGTGGCGATCATCCCGGCCGAGAAGGCGTACGCCAGCTCCGGTCCCATCAGGCGGGGGTGATGCCGTGCTCGTTCAACATGGCGGTCACCGCGGCGACGTCCATCTCTCCGTTGTGGGCTGCCAGGACGACGCCGTCGCCCCCGATGAGCACGGTGCGAGGCAGGCTGAGCGCCCCGTACACTGCCGCGATGTCGGACTGCGGGTCGCGGGCGTTACGGTACGTCACGCCGGTGCGTTCGACCATCTTCTGGCCGGCTTCCTCGGTGTCGTGCACGTCGATGCCGACGAAGGTGACGGCGTCGCCGAAGGTCTCGCTGACCTGCTGCATCGCCGGCATCTCCTTGATGCACGGCGCGCATGTCGACGCCCAGAAGTTGAGGACGACCGGCGTGCCGACTCCCGCGACCTCGGCCAGGCCCTGGGTACCGCCGTCGAGGTAGTCGAGGCGCACGTTCGGTGCCGGTTGCCCGACCTTCGCCCGGGCTTCGGTGTCGGTCACGAGCGGCGCCTGGGCCTGGTCGTCGAGCATGTCCTGGATGTCGACGGCGTCGCTCGTGTTCGAGGTGTCGATCACCAGGCGTGCGGCCAGGAACGCGGCGCCGAGGGCGATCGCGGTGATCACCAGCAGCCCGACGGGCCCGACCGGGAGCCGCGAGGGTCGCCGTGGAGCGGGTGCCGGGGTGGACGCGGGCGGGACGGGATCCACATCGGTGGGGGAGTCGGTCATCTCATCTCGGATCGGGACGCGGTGGAGGGGGCCGGGGGGAACCGCCCCGCCCCCCGAAAGATAAA
>JAEWED010000178.1 GCA_023389745.1 Actinomycetes bacterium | reverse complement strand
GCGCTGCGGACCTGGCCGGTACGGGGAGTCCCGGAGCGGCCCGGAGCATGGCTGACCACCGTCGCGCGCCGACGGGCGATCGACGTGGTCCGTCGCGAGGGCCGGCGCGCACGACTCGAACGCGAGGCCACCGAGGATCCCGGCGACCCCCATTCCGGCGCCGGCGGTTCCGGCGACCCCCGTTCCGGAGCCGGTGAGGGCACCGACCACGACCGGCTGCGGCTGTCGTTCCTGACCTGCCATCCCTCGTTCAGCGCGACGACCCGTGTCGCGATGACGCTCCGCTTCGTCTTCGGCCTGCGGACCCGCGAGATCGCCCGTCTGCTCGCGATGTCGGAGAGCGCCGTCCACAAGCAGATCCAGCGCGCACGGGGCAAGGTCCGTGACGCACGCATCCCGCTGCGCTTCCCGGCACCGGAGCGTGTCGCGGAGCGGCTGCCCTCGGTGCTGGACTGCCTCCGGCTCGTGTTCACCGAGGGGTACGCCGCGACCTCGGGCGACGACCTGATCCGGTCGGACCTGTGCCGCGACGCGATCGCGCTGACGCGAGCGGCGGTCAGGTCGTTCCCGGAGCACGCGGCGGCGAGAGCGCTGCTCGCGCTGGAGCTGCTGCAGGACGCCCGACGCGACACGCGGGTCGACGCCGACGGCGCGATCGTGCTGCTCGAGGACCAGGACCGGGCCCGTTGGGACCGCTCCGCGATCACCGAGGCACTCGACCTGCTCGACGGGCTCGACCTGCTCGACGGGCTCGGGCGCCTGCGCGACGTCGCGGGAACGGCGCCGGACGGCGACGGCCGGGCGTCCGTGGCCGATCCGTCCACCCGGTCCCTGGTCCACCAGGCGGCGATCGCCGCGGTCCACACCCGCGCCGAGTCCTTCGACGTGACCGACTGGGCGGCGATGCTCGACCACTACGACGCCCTGCTCGCGCTCACCGGCTCCGACGTCGTCGCGCTCAACCGCGTCGTCGTGGTCCACCGGGTGCGAGGCGCCAGCGTGGCGCTCGAGGACCTCGACCGGATCGACCCCGCCCGTGTCGGACGCGTCCACCTGCTGCACGCGGTGCGCGCCGACCTGCTCGAGGCCTGCGGTGACCTCGACGGCGCACGACGTGAGCTCGACGCTGCGATCGCCGCCGCAGGCACGGCCCCGGAACGAGCGCTGCTCGAAGAGCGTCGACGCGGGTCGTGGCGAGAGCAACCTGTGGCACCGGTCTCGACGTTCGTCGCCGGGGATGCCTCACCTGGCGGCGCCCCGGGCCGACACTGAGGGTGAGCGACCGGCACAGGGCCGTGCGACGCGACACACCGCGCGAGGAGCGATCGAATGTTCGAACCGACCTGGGAATCCGTGCGCACCCACCAGGTGCCCGAGTGGTACGACGACGCCAAGCTCGGGATCTTCCTGCACTGGGGCCTCTACTCCGTGCCGGGGTGGGCGCCGCAGGTGCCGAACATCCAGGACCTGCTGCAGCACCACGGCCCGAAGGCGATGCTGCGCGACAACCCGTACGCCGAGTGGTACATGAACTCGATGCAGATCGAGGGCAGCCCGACCCAGCAGCACCACCGCAGGACCTACGGCGCCGACTACCCGTACCACCGCTTCGCCGAGACCTTCGACGAGCAGTCCGCGGACGCCGACCTGGACGCGCTCGCCGGCCTCTGCGCCGATGCGGGCGCCCGCTACGTGGTGCTCACCACGAAGCACCACGAGGGCTTCGCCCTGTGGCCCACCGAGCTCCAGAACCCTTCGCGCCCCGGCTTCATCGCGCAGCGCGACCTGGTCGGCGACCTCACCGAGTCGGTGCGCGCCAAGGGCATGCGCATGGGGCTCTACTACTCCGGCGGCTACGACTGGACCTACAACGGCTACGTCATGCACCGGCCCGCCGACGCCGTGCTCGCCACCCCGCCGAGCGCCGAGTACCGCGAGTACGCGACCGCCCACGTCCGTGAGCTGATCGACCGCTACGCACCGTCGGTGCTCTGGAACGACATCTGCTGGCCCGGCGGCGGCAACCTCGCCGAGCTCTTCGCGCACTACTACAACTCCGTCGAGGACGGCGTCATCAACGATCGTTGGATCGAGTCCTCGACGCTGCGCAACACCGTGGCCGACACCGTGACCGGCGCGGTGGGCGACGTCATGCAGGCCGTGTGGAAGTTCATCCCGGCCGACAAGAAGACCCTGACCTTCCCCGGCGCGAAGCACTACGACTTCACGACCCCCGAGTACGCCAAGTCCGACACCATCCTCGAGAAGAAGTGGGAGTCGACCCGCGGCGTCGGCCACTCCTTCGGCGCGAACCGCAACGAGCGACCCCAGGACATCGTGACCACCACCGAGCTGGTGCGCAGCTTCTGCGACATCATCTCGAAGAACGGCAACCTGCTCATCGGCATCGGGCCCGGCCCCGACGGCGTCATCCCCGAGGAGCAGCAGGCCCCGGTCCGCGGCCTCGGCGAGTGGATGAAGGTCAACGGCTCCGCGGTCTACGGCACCCGTCCCTGGAAGATCGCCCAGACCACGACCTCCGAGGGCACCGACGTGCGGTTCACGCAAGGAGACGGCGTCGTCAACGCGTTCCTCATCGACACCCCCGGCCGACGCACGTTCACGCTGCGCGGCGTCGACGCGTCGAAGCTCGGCACGGTCGACATGCTCGGCGTGAAGGGTGCGATCTCGCACTCGGTCGATGGTGGCGAGCTGACCGTCACCCTGCCCGAGCGTCTGCCGGTGTCGGCCGCGCACGTCCTGCGTCTGCACGGCGACCTGCGTCCGACCCGCTGACGCAGGGCATCGCACGGCGCCTACGGTGGGCGACCACATGCCCGACACACTCCTCGCACGCGGGATCAGCCAGCGCTTCGGAGCACGCGACGTGCTCGACGGCGTCGACCTGTCGGTGACCGCAGGCCGTGTCACCGGCCTGGTCGGCCCGAACGGGGCCGGCAAGACGACGCTCATGCGGATCCTCTTCGGCGTCATCGAGCCCGACGCCGGGACGCTGACGTGGCGTGGTCACGCTCCCTCCGACGCAGATCGCCGTTCCTGGGGCTACATGCCCCAGGAACGCGGCCTGTACCGCGACATGCGCGTGCTCGACCAGCTCGTGTGGATCGCGCGGCTGCACGGCCTCGACGCCGCGACGGGTCGCCGCCGGGCGACCGATCTGCTCGAACGGCTCGGGCTCGCCGAACGCGCGCACGACGAGGTCGAGAAGCTCTCCGGCGGCATGGCGCAGCGGGTGCAGCTCGCGGCGGCCATGGTGCACGGACCGGAGCTGCTCGTGCTCGACGAGCCCTTCAACGGGCTCGACCCCGTGGCGGTCGAGTTCCTCTCGAACGTCATCGTCGACCACGTCCGGTCCGGTCGGCACCTGCTGTTCTCGAGCCACCAGCTCGACCTGGTCGAGGATCTCTGCGAGGAGATCACGATGATCCACCACGGTCGCGTCGTGCTGCACGGCGACGTGCGCGAGCTCAAGGCGCAGAGCCCCGACCGGTACCTGCGAGTCGACGTCGACGTCGATCCGAGCTGGATCGACGCGGACGTCGCAACGGTGTCGAGCAGCGACGCGTCGGGCACGAGGGTGCGGCTCCGACCGGGCAGCGACGCGGGCGCCGTGCTCGACGAGATCCGGGCGCGTGTGCCCGTCGGTGACTTCGGCGTGCACGCGCCGAGCCTGTCCGAGCTGTTCCTCGAGGCCGCCGGCGCCCGCCCCGAGGACCTCGCGGTGGAGCCTGCCGCTGCGCCAGCGGAGCTGTCGTGAGCGTGCTGACGTCGACACGGCTGGTCGCGGGACGAGAGCTGCGCGAGACGTTCCGCCGCCGGAGCTTCTGGATCGTGCTCGGCGTGATGTTCGTCGCGTCGTGCGCCGCGATGATCCTGCCCGACCTGCTGTCCGACGACTCGAACCCGAAGTACGACGTCGCCGTCATCGGTGACGACCCGCAGCTCCAAGCGGCCCTGACGGCGATCACCGCGCAGCTCGACATCGACGTCGACTACCGCCATGCCGCCGATGTCGAGGACGCGACGCGCCTGATCGAGGACGACCGCCTCGACCTGGCGCTCGTCGGTGGTGACGACCCGCGCATCGTCGCCCGGGCGGACCAGGCCGGCCGGATCATGGTCGCGGCACGCCAGGCGCTGACGACCACGGCGACGACCGAGCGGCTGGCCGCCAACGGTCTCGACGCCGCCCAGATCACCGAGGTGCTGTCGGTCCCACCGCCGCGCCTGGTCGAGGTCGACGAGGCCAGCACGGGGCGTCAGACCACGGCCTTCGTGATCTCGTTCGTGCTGTACCTGTTGCTGCTGTCGTTGATGGTCCAGGTCGCCAACGGTGTGGCGGTCGAGAAGTCGAACCGGATCAGCGAGGTCCTGCTGGCGGTGGTCAAGCCCTCTGCCCTGCTCTTCGGCAAGGTCATCGGGGTGTGCATCGTCGGCATCGGCACGCTGCTCGCGGTCGCGGTCCCGGTGGTCGTGAAGATGGTGCTGGGCGGCAGCCTGCCCGAGGGCATCGGCGAGGCGATCGCCGGCAGCGCCCTGTGGTTCGTGCTGGGCCTCATGCTCTACCTGACCATCGCCGGCGCGCTCGGGGCGCTGGCCGAGCGCCAGGAGCAGACCGGTTCGGTCATCGCTCCCCTGACGTTCCTGCTGATCGGCACGTTCATCGTCGCCCAGAGCTCGGCCGACAGCGTCCTGGGCACGGTGCTCGCCTACTTCCCGTTGACGTCGCCGCTGATGATGCCGTTCCGCATCGCGCTCGGCGAGGCGAGCATCGTCGAGATCGTCGGCTCGCTGGTCCTGCTCGTCGTGTCGATCGCCGCGGCGGCGCGGATCGGAGCGACGATCTACTCACGGGCGATCGTGCGCACCGGCCGCAAGCTGACCGTGCGAGAGGCACTCCGTTCGACCTGAGCGACCGTTCGACCTGAGCGACCGTCGACCTGAGCGACCGTTCGGCGTGAGCGACCGGACCTGAGCATCCGGTTCGTGCGAGCGCTCAGGGGGCGAGCAGCACCTCGACGCCGTGGGCGAAGCGCTCGACGTCCTCGGCGGTCGTGGCGTAGCTGGTCATCCACCGCACCAGCGACTGCGACAGGTCCCACTCCCAGAAGAACGACCACGCCTGCAGCGGCGCGATCTTGTCGGCGGGCAGGTGGACGAACACCGAGTTGACCTGCGGTTCGGACGCGAGGCGCACGCCGTCGATGTGCGCGACCCGATCCGCGAGCAGCCGGGCCATGTCGTTGGCGTGCTGCGCGTTGCGCAGCCACAGGTCGTCGTCGAGCAGTGCGAGCAGCTGGGCGGCGATGAACCGGGTCTTCGACGAGAGCTGCCCGGCTTGCTTGCGCACGTAGGCAGCGCGCTCTGCCAGCTCGGGTCGCAGGAACACGACCGCCTCGCCGTACATGGCGCCGTTCTTGGTCAGGCCGAAGGTCATCACGTCGACGCCGGTGTCCGCGACCATCGTCGCGGGATCGCTGCCGCCCGCCGCGACGGCGTTCGCGATGCGGGCGCCGTCGAGGTGCACCCGCATGCCGTGCGAGTGCGCCCGATCGCACAGGGCTGCGATCTCGTCGGTCGAGTAGACGGTGCCCATCTCGGTCGCCTGGCTGATCGACACCACCGCCGGCTGCGGGTGGTGCTCGCTGTCGAGCCAGCCCACGTGGTGGTCGATGTGCTCCGGGACGAGCTTGCCGTCAGGTGTCGCGACGGGGATCAGCTGCGAGCCGGTGAAGCGGGTCGGGGCACCGCACTCGTCGACGACGATGTGGGCGCTGTCGGGGGTGATCACGGCCTGCCACGGCTGCAGCAGGGTGGCGAGCCCGACGACGTTGGCGCCCGTGCCGCCCCAGCAGAGGTACGTCGCGACCTCGTGGTCGAAGAGCTCGTCCATGGCCCGCTCGGCGCGCCGGGTCCACGGGTCCTCGCCGTAGGCGAGCGCCGGACCGTCGTTCGCCCGAGCCAGGGCCTCGAGCACCTCGGGCGCGACGCCTGCGGCGTTGTCACTGGCGAAGGAGTTCGCCGGGGTGGGTGGCGAGGTGGTCTCGGCGTGCTCGGACATCGCTGCACATCTTTGCCCACCGCCGCACCCCGATGACCAGCACTGAAATGACACTTGTTTTCGATGCGACCGCATCGAAAACAAGTGTCATTTCGCCAACCGGTCGGGGCGGTGTGAGGGGTGGGGCGCGACGGGTAACAGCACTGGCAGTCGACGAAAGGATCTGCCGTGGACGACACAGGACCGCAGACCGACACCTCTGACGACATCGCCGAGCTCGCCGAACGCATCAAGGGCATCCGCTTCGCCATGGTGACGCTGCCCGACCTCGTCGGCGACCTGCACGGTCGCCCTCTGACGGTGCAGGAGCTTGACTTCGACGGGACCTTCTGGTTCCTCGTCTCGAGGAGTGCCGAGTGGACCGCAGCAGCGACGGGCGGTGTCGCGGCGAACGCCGCGTTCAACGACCCGAAGGACGGCCGCTGGATCTCGGTGTCGGGTTCGGCGCGCCTCGTCGACGACCCGGACCGCGTCACGGAGCTGTGGAGCCCGCTCTACGAGGCGTGGTTCGACGGCGTGGACGACCCCGACCTGGTCCTGCTCCGCCTGGACGCGCACAGCGCCGACTACTGGGACGCGGACGCCAACCGGATCGTGCGACTGGCCCGGCTGGTGAGAGCCGCTGTCATCGGTGGCGGCGAGGGCGACACCGGCGAGCGCGGCACGCTGCACACCGCCTGACCCTTCCGGCCGCGACGCCGGCCGCTCACGCCTCGAGCGCAGCCATCATCGACTCGGTGTCGATGGCGAAGTGCGTCGCCACGACCTTGCCGTCCTCGATGGTCCACAGGTGCATCTCGGCGACGTCAAAGGGTGCCCCGGTCGCGTTGACGGTGCCGATGGTGTGCCCGTACTGGACGACGTGACGGTCGTCGGACTCGTAGAGCTCGTCGGTGCGCACCGATGACGTGATCGTGCCGGTCAACGCGAGCGCGAACTCGACGAACCCGTCGTGGCCCACGTGGTGGCCGCCCCACGGCAGACGGGGGTCCTGGTAGATGGTGACCCCCTCGGCGAGATGGTCCAGGACGCCCGCCGCGTCCTTGGCCGCCATCGCTGCATAGACCTGCTCGACGATCTGCTGGTTGCCCATCGTTGTTCCTCTCTCGATGCGGTGCTTTCCTCGCAGCACATGTTCCGTCGTCGGCCTAGGGGCGTGCTGGTGAACTGCTGGGAGACCAGCCGCGCTCCGCGTCCGGACGCGGAACAGCCCCCGGTTCCGGGCGAGGAAACGGGGGCTGTTCGCCTGGTGACGCGGTGGGTCAGAGACGGGCTCGGGACGTGCTCACCAGTGCGAGGATGAGTCCCACCACGCCGATCGCTGCGACGATCAATCCGATGGTCGAGTTGGCGAACGCTGCGATCAGGACGCCCACCACGACGACGAGAAGTGCTGCTCCAATGGTCATGTCATTTCCTCCGTCTCGTGACCCAACGGTCGACGAATCAGTGCCCGTTGCACCGTGGCGTTCAAACTCCGGTCGTGCCCCGATGGGGACCAACGCCTCTGGCCGCCACCCCTGGTGACCGCCGACGATGGGACCGATGGGAGCAACCGGAGAGCGCCATGACCCCGCGGCGCAGCGGTCGTGGCGACGCACCCTCGACGCCGTCGCGCAGATCGCCGGGCACGTGCTCGCTCCGTGGCGCCGGGACCGACGGATCACCTGGGGTGCACGCAGCGACGAACTGGCCGCGGCGCTGCCGGGTGACGGGCTGATCGTCGATCCGACCTGGGGCTACACCCACGCCATCTCGATCGACGCCCCTGCCGCCGCG
The DNA here is from genome assembly GCA_023389745.1 of Actinomycetes bacterium. GTDB lineage: Bacteria > Actinomycetota > Acidimicrobiia > Acidimicrobiales > Microtrichaceae > JAFAFN01. The sequence continues at coordinate 30,354 of JAEWED010000178.1, read as the reverse complement.
GTCTGGCCGTGGATCGTGCAGCTCGGTCAGGAACGCGGTGGGTTCGCCTCGTTCGAACGGCTCGAGAACCTGGTCGGCTGCCGGATCCGCAACACGGATCGAATCGTCGAGGCGTGGCAGCACCCCGCCGTGGGCGACGAGGTACACCTGCACCCGTCGGCGCCTCCGCTGCACATCGCGGTGCTCGAACCCGGCCGAAGCCTCGTGCTGCGCGGCGCGGCGCACGACGCCGCGATCTCCACGTCGAGCAGCACGACGTCGAGCGAGGACGCTCCTGTGCCCGACAACCTCTGGGCGTTCCACCTGCTGCCCGACGGACCCGCGGCGTGCCGCCTGGTCGAGCGCGGCATGACCGTGCACGGACCGTCGGTGCGCGACCGCCTCTTCTTCGGAACCTCGTTGATCGAACCGATCGGCTTCGTGATGAGCCGCGAGATGCTGCGGTCCATCAAGGAGCTGGCGGAGCGGGAGTGCCAGCGGTGATGCCAGCGTTCGTGAGCGTGTCGGGTCGCTAGGGTCGACGGCTTGAAGCGACAGGACAAGGCCGACCTGATCGGCGAGATGCTCGACGACCTGTACCCCGAGCCACCCATCCCGTTGGACCACGTCGACCCGTACACGTTGCTGGTCGCCGTGGCGCTGTCGGCGCAGACGACCGACAAGAAGGTCAACCAGGTCACCCCCGCGCTGTTCGCCGAGGCACCGACGCCCGAGGACATGGTCGCGCTCGGCCCGGACCGCATCCTGGAGCTGATCCGAGAGGTCGGGCTCGCTCCGACGAAGGCCCGCAACGTCTGGACCGCAGCGACCCAGATCGTCGAGGCCGGCGGCGAGGTCGTGCCCGACATGGAGTTCCTCGAGTCGCTCGCCGGCGTCGGGCACAAGACGGCGAGCGTCGTGATGTCACAGGCGTTCGGCGTGCCGGCGTTCGCGGTCGACACCCACATCCACCGCCTCGCCGCACGCTGGGGCCTGTCGAACGGCACCTCGGTCGAGCGGACCGAGCGGGACCTGAAGGCGGTGTTCCCGCCCGACACCTGGAACCGTCGCCACCTGCAGATCATCTACTTCGGTCGGGAGTACTGCCCGGCGCTGCGCCACGACCTGACGACGTGCCCGATCTGCTCGTGGGCGGCGACCAAGAAGCAGGTCCGCGCCGAGATGCTCGCCGCCCGGACGCGCACGCGGCGCTGACCCACCCACTCGGGCGAGCCGGCGCCGCGGTCGGCGTCGTGGGTCAGCTGATGGTGCCGGAGGTGGGCTGACCGGCGTCGGGCACGAGCACGCGGGTGACGAAGCGCCAGCCGGCCTCGGTGCGACGCAGGGCGTCGCGGTAGAGCCCGCTCGCCAGCAGCTTCGAGCCGCCGGTCTCGTCGTCCGCGACCCACAGCTGCAGGTACGCGGAGCCCTCGGCGGTGTCGCCATCGCCGTCGACCCAGACGTTCGACGCGACGTGACGCGAACCGGGCATCATGACCGGCACGTTGTCGCCGAACTCGGTGCGGGCCGCGGTCGTGCCGTCGACGGCGAAGCCCATGCCGGTGTCGAGGGTGCCGTCCTCGACGAACGTGGCGGCCCAGTCGACGCCGCGGCCGGAGTCGACCAGGTGGTTGTAGCGGGCGTAGAGCTGCTGGATCGCGACGACGTCGTCGGTCGAGAGGGGCATGTGGGGCTCCTTGTTCGGGTCGCCGGATCGTAGGTCCCGACGGGTTCACCGGGCGGTCTCCGCGACGACACCATCGCCCGGAGGGGGTGATGTCCTCCGATCGGCGACGGGCGCATCATGGTCCGCATCGACGGGGACCTGCGCGAGGAGATCACGGAGCAGCCGGCGGGCGACCGCCGGCTGGCGGTGCTGCTGGCGATGGCGATGTTCGTGCTCGTCGTCGACACGTCGCTGATGAACGTGTCGATCTCTGCGGTGATCCGCGACCTGGACACCACCGCCAGCGGCGTGCAGTCGGCGATCGCGCTCGAGGCCCTGGTGTCGGCCGCGTTCATCCTGATCGCGAGCAAGGTCGGTGACCTGATCGGACGCAAGCGCGCCTATGTGATCGGCCTGTGCGCGTACGCCGTGGGCGCCCTCGCCATGACCCTGGCGCAAGGGCTGTCGACGATCATCGTCTTCTGGGCGATCGTCGGAGGTCTCGGCGCGTCGCTGCTGCTGCCCGCCATGCAGTCGCTGATCCACGGCAACTTCGAAGGTCCCGCGCAGCAGCAGGCGTACGCACTGGTCGGGGCCTCCGCAGCGATCGCCGCTGCCGTCGGGCCGCTGCTCGGCGGGTTCGTCACGACCTACCTGTCGTGGCGGGTCGGCTTCGCGCTCGAGGTGGCGATCATCGCGATCGTGCTGTCGCAGATCCACCTCGTCCACGACGTCGCCTACACCGGCCCTCGCAAGATCGACCTGGTCGGCGCGCTGCTCTCGGTCGTCGGCATGGGCGGCGTCGTGCTCGGCATCCTCGTGTGGCAGGAGGGCGGCGAGGCCGTCGGCGCACTCCTGGCGATCGGCGTCGTCGCCCTCGCTGGTCTGGCCTACTGGCTCGTCCGCAGGAAGCGCAGCGGTCGGCCCACGCTGCTCGACCCCGACCTGCTCGCGCACCTCAACTTCCGCATCGGCATCACCCAGCAGATGCTGCAGCAGATCACGCTCGGCGGCGCGATGATCGCCCTGCCGCTGTTCCTGCAGATGACCCTCGAGTACGACGCGATGCTCGCCGGTCTGTCGCTCGCTCCCCTGTCGTTGTCGATGTTCGCCGTCGCGACGCTCGCGAGCCGTGCTCGCCGCCGGCGCCGGCCAAGCCGACTCGTGCTCGCCGGGTTCGGCCTCACCACCATCGGCATCGCGGTGGTCATCGCGCTGGTGCCTCGCATCGACTCGGGCTGGTACCTGGTCGCCCCGCTCGTCGTCACCGGATCCGGACTCGGTCTGCTGGTGTCGCAGCTGAACAACTTCACGCTCGCGCCGATCAGCGAGGACCGGATCAGCGAAGCCGCGGGGGTGAACTCCGCGGCGGGCTCGTTCGGGCTGTCGTTCGGTCTCGCCATGGCGGGCGGCGTCATGTTGTGGGCGCTCGCGCTGGGCTTCGCCGACATGACCGAGCGCAGCACCGACATCCCACCCGCACAGCAGCAGCAGATCGCCGAGGTGCTCGAGACCGACGCGCAGGTCATGAGCAACACGCAGCTGCAGGAGCAGATCCTGGCCGACGAGCCCCAGGACGTGCAGGACGAGATCCTGTCGATCAACACCGACGCGAGGAACCTGTCGCTGCAGGTGGCGCTGTGCATCCCGCTGCTGGCCGCGCTGATCGGGCTCGGCAACAGCGTGCGCATGACACGACTGCCCGACGTCGAGCCGGTCGCCCCGCTCGACGGCACCGACGTGCTCTGAGCGGCCCCGCGTCAGCGACGAGTCGGGGTCGGGGTGTACCAGCGCCGCTTCGCCAAGAGGGACACGTAGACCAGTGCGACGAGGACCGGCACCTCGATCAGGGGGCCGATGGTGCCGGCGAGCGCCTGGCCCGAGGTGACGCCGAAGACGGCGATCGCCACGGCGATGGCGAGCTCGAAGTTGTTGCCCGCCGCGGTGAACGCGACCGACGTGTTGCGGTCATAGGGCAGCCCGAGTCGGTAGCCGGCCGCGAAGGACCCGAACCACATCACCGCGAAGTACACGAGCAGCGGCACGGCGACGCGTGCGACGTCGAGCGGGCGGGCGGTGATCTGCTCGCCCTGGAGCGCGAACAGCACGACGATGGTGAAGAGCAGTCCGTAGAGCGCCACGGGACCGATGCGGGGCAGGAACCGCTGCTCGTACCACTCGGTGCCCATACGGGCCTCGCCGATCGTGCGGGTGAGGAACCCGGCGAGCAGCGGGATGCCGAGGAAGATCAGCACGGACTTGGCGATCGCCCACATGCCGACGCCGAGGCTCTGGGTCTCGAGCCCGAGCCAGCCGGGCAGCACGTCGAGGTAGAACCAGCCGAGCACCGAGTACATGACGATCTGGAACACCGAGTTCACCGCGACGAGCACGGCGCCGAGCTCACGGCTGCCGCACGCCAGGTCGTTCCAGATCAGCACCATGGCGATGCAACGGGCGAGCCCGACGATGATGAGCCCTGTGCGCAGCTCGGGCAGGTCGCGGAGGAAGGTCCAGGCGAGGGTGAACATCAGCGCGGGGCCGACGAGCCAGTTCATGACGAGCGACAACACGAGCGTGCGGCGGTCCGAGAGCTCACCGGTGATGCCGCGGTAGCGGACCTTGGCGAGCACGGGGTACATCATCGCCAGCAGACCGATCGCGATCGGCAACGAGACGGTGTCGACCTTCACGCGCTCGAGCGACTCGTTCAGGTCGGGGACGAGCCGTCCGAGCAGGATGCCGCCGACCATCGCCGCGCCGATCCAGACCGGGAGGTACCGGTCGAGCGTCGAGAGCCTGGGGGTGACCGTGCCGTCGGCCGGCGCAGCGGTGGTGGACATCGCAGGTGCGGGCGTGCGCTGCGGCGGGGTCAGCAGCAGCCGGCGGTGGCGCCGTCGGCCGGCTTGCCGCCGAGCTGGACGGGCTCCGCTGCTGCGGGTGCGCAGCAGGTCGCGGTCTCGCCGTCGCCGAGGATCTGGTTGGCCATCTGCTCGGTGTCGCCGGTCTTGACGTACCACTCCCAGGGGGCGCCGTCGGGGTCGTTGACCCAGGTCTCGGTCTTCGCCGCGTAGCAGCAGATGGTGTCGTCGACACCGGTGGTCTCGAGCCCGTCGTCGGCCAGGCGGGCCTCTGCGGCCATGACCTCGTCGGCCGACATCGTCTCGACGCCGAGGTGGTTCAGCGTGCCGCCGGCCTCGCCCTCGATGAGGACGAGCTTCAGCGGCGGATCCGCGATCTCGAAGTTCGCGTAGCCGGGCTTGCGCTTGTTGACCTCGGTCGCGAAGAGCTTCGAGTAGAAGTCGACCGCCCGGTCGATGTCGGAGACGTTGAGTGCGAGCTGCACACGTGACATGGGGACCTCCGTCGGTAAGATGGATCGAAGAACGTCGATGGGTTCATCGTGCCGCACACATCGACATCCGTCAATACATGTGGACCGACTTCTCATGGGAGGTGACGGCCGTGGCCATTCGATACGGAGAGATGGACATCGCCCAGATGGACGCCTGCTGCTCGCCCATCACGGTCGACGGCCTCACCGAGAACGACGCGGCGATCCTCGCCGAGGGCTTCAAGGCGCTCGCCGACCCTGCACGGCTCCGGCTGCTGTCGATGATCGCCAACGCCGACGGCGGTGAGGCCTGTGCGTGCGACCTGATCGAGCCGCTCGAACGCTCCCAGCCCACCGTGTCGCACCACCTGTCGATCCTGGTCAACGCGGGCCTCATCACCCGGGAGAAGCGGGGCAAGTGGGCGTGGTACCGCCTGGTCCCCGGCCGACTCGAGGCGCTCCGCGGCGCCCTGGCCTGACCCGGGGCAGTACAGCGGGCGAGCCGGCTGGTCTCGGGCCAGGTCGTCGCAGGTCAGCTGGTCTCGGGGACCAGCTCGGCGAGGAGCTCCCGGACCCGTCGGTCGATCTCGTCGCGGATCGGGCGGACGGCGTCGACGTCCTGGCCGGCAGGGTCGTCCAGAGCCCAGTCCAGGTAGCGGGTGCCGGGGAAGTAGGGGCACTCGTCGCCGCAGCCCATGGTGATGACGACGTCGGACGCCTCGACCGCCGCGTCCTCCAGTCGCTTGGGATGCGCGCCGGTGGCGAGCAGATCGATGCCGAGCTCCGCCATCACGTCGATCACCGCCGGGTTGATCGAGTCGGCGGGGGCGGTCCCGGCGGACCGGATCTCGACCCGGTCGCCGGCGTGGTGTGCGAGCAGCGCCGCAGCCATCTGCGAACGGCCGGCGTTGTGGACGCAGACGAAGAGGACCTCGGGGCGACGTGCTGGTGGTTCGGGCAGTTGGTCGGTCACGCCGGGCAACGTAGGACACGCACCTGTCGAGCCGATGGCCGTGAGGTGAACGACGGGTGTCTCGTGTGGAGCACTGCGTCGAAGGGCTTCGAGCGCACTCGCGGTTGACCGACGGCTGGCACCTGTCACAGTGGATCTCGTGGAGTCGTCCGCGGAGCACCTGAGCCTCCGGATTCCCGAGCCGCTCGCCCGGCCCGGACAGACGGCGTCGTTCGGGGACCTCCGGTTGAGCGACGCGGGCGAGGTCCGCCGCCCCGAGCCGGACTGCGCCGAGATCGACATGCTCGACCTGGCGTACTCGCTGGTGCGGGTGCTCGACGACGACGGCACCGCCGTGGGCCCGTGGCGAGAGGTGCTCGACACCTCGACGTTGGTCACCGGGCTGCGCGACATGCTCACGGTGCGCGCCTTCGACCGCACGATGCTCCGGGCCCAGCGTCAGGGGAAGACCTCGTTCTACGTGCAGGCGCTCGGCGAGGAGGCCGTGGCGTGCGCCCACCGACGAGCGCTCGACCCGGGCGACATGTGCTTCCCGACGTACCGCCAGCAGGGCGCCCTGATCGCCGCGGACTACCCGCTGGTCTCGATGGCGAACCAGGTGTTCTCCAACAGCGAGGACCCCTTGAAGGGTCGCCAGCTCCCTGTGCTCTACTCGGCGAAGGACCACGGCTTCTTCTCGATCTCGGGCAACCTGGGCACGCAGTTCATCCAGGCGGTCGGCTGGGCGATGGCCTCGGCTCTGTCGGGTGACACCCGGATCTCGTCGGGGTGGATCGGCGACGGGGCGACCGCCGAGTCGGACTTCCACAGCGCGCTCGTGTTCGCGTCGACGTACCAGGCGCCGGTGATCCTCAACATCGTCAACAACCAGTGGGCGATCTCGACCTTCCAGGGCTTCGCCCGCGGCAGCGGCGAGACCTTCGCCGCACGTGGCCACGGCGTCGGCATCCCGGCGCTGCGCGTCGACGGCAACGACTGGCTCGCGGTGCACTCGGCCACGAGGTGGGCGGCGCAGCGTGCCCGTGCCAACCTCGGACCGACGCTCGTCGAGTGGGTCACGTACCGGGTGGGCGCGCACTCGAGCTCCGACGACCCCGCCGCGTACCGACCCGGCGACGAGCCCGCTCGCTGGCCCCTCGGCGATCCGATCGACCGCCTCGACGCACACCTGCGTGCACTCGGGTCGTGGAGCGCGGAGGACTTCGAGCAACTCGTCGAGTCCGTCGAGGCCGAGGTCCACGAAGCGGTGGCGACCGCCGAGTCGTTCGGCACGCTGCACGACGACGGCCCACCGGATCGGGCCGCGACGATGTTCGACGACGTGTTCGCCGAACCGACCCCGGAGCTGCTGCGACAGCGACGCGAGGCAGGGTTCTGATGGCAGCCACGGGAACCGCGCCGACAATGATCGAGGCGATCCGCGACGCACACGCGGTGGTCATGGAGCGCGACGAGCGAGTCGTCGTGTTCGGCCAGGACGTCGGCTACTTCGGCGGCGTGTTCCGCTGCACGCAGGGCCTCCAGGAGCGCTTCGGCAACCACCGGTGCTTCGACGCGCCGATCAACGAGAGCGGGATCGTCGGCGCAGCGATCGGCATGGCGCTCTACGGGCTGCGGCCGTGCGTCGAGATCCAGTTCGCCGACTACATGTACCCCGCGTACGACCAGATCGTCTCCGAGGCGGCCCGCATCCGGCACCGCTCCGCGGCGGACTTCACCGTGCCGCTCACGATCCGCATGCCGACCGGCGGTGGGATCTTCGGCGGGCAGACCCACTCCCAGAGCCCCGAGGCGCTGTTCACCCACGTCGCCGGCCTCAAGACGGTCATCCCGTCGACGCCCTACGACGCGAAGGGCCTGCTGATCGCGTCGATCGAGGACGACGACCCGGTGATCTTCCTGGAGCCCAAGCGCCTGTACAACGGGCCCTTCGACGGGCACCACGAACGACCGATCGTGCCGTGGTCGGCAGATCCGTCGAACGACGTGCCGGGCGGCTACTACCGGGTGCCGCTGGGCTCGGCACGCGTCCACCGCCGCGGTGACGAGCTCACCGTGCTCACCTACGGCACGCTCGTGCACGTCGCCGCCACCGCCGCGGACGAGACCGGCATCGACGCCGAGATCATCGACCTGCGCTCGTTGGTGCCCCTCGACGTCGACACGATCGCCGAGTCGGTCACCCGCACCGGCCGCTGCGTGGTCGCACACGAGGCGACGCTCACCTCGGGCTTCGGCGCCGAGCTGTGCGCGGTGCTGCAGGAGCGATTGCTGTGGTCCCTCGAAGCGCCGATCGCCCGCGTCGCCGGCTGGGACACCCCGTACCCACACGCCCAGGAGTGGGCGTACTTCCCCGGTCCCGCCCGTCTCGGCGCCGCGATGATCGCCACCATGAAGGCGTGACGGGGTGATCGGCATGAGGTGGCGAGCGGCATGAGAGGGCAGGCATGACGGTGCACGTGGTGACGTTGCCCGACGTCGGCGAGGGCGTCGCCGAGGCCGAGCTGGTCCGCTGGCTCGTCGACGTCGGTGACGACGTCCGTGCCGACACCCCCGTCGCCGAGGTCATGACCGACAAGGCGACCGTCGAGCTCTACGCCGGTGCGGCCGGCACGATCAGCTACCTCAAGGGCGTGCCCGGCGACTCCGTCGCGGTCGGTTCGGACCTGCTGGGTGTCGAGACCGACAGCGCGCCGGTCGCCCACGCCCCCGACGTTCCGCCCGCCGGACCGCCACCGGCCGGACCGTCGCCTCGCACCGCGGACCCCTTCCGAACGGTCGACCCGTTCGAGGTCCCGAGCCCGACGTCGGAGCCCTCCCCCCGGCCGACCGCGGCACCAGCGGTGCGACGCTTCGCGAGCGACCACGGCGTCGACCTGCACGACCTGGAGGGCTCCGGTCCCGACGGTCGCATCCTGCGTGCGGATGTCGAGCGCCACCTCGACGTCGCTGCCCCGACCGCTGCCCCGACCGCCGGCCCGACCGCGGGGCCGGGGTCGGACGAGCGCCACGAGACCCCGATCATCGGGCTGCGTCGCAGGATCGCCGCGCAGGTCAGCACCTCTGCCTCGCGCATCCCCCACATCACCTACGTCGACGAGGTCGACGTCACCGAGGTCGAGTCGCTGCGTGCGACGCTCAACCGCGACCACGCGGACGAGCACTCCCCGTTGACGCCCCTGCCGTTCATCGTGCGCGCCGTGGTCCGCGCGCTGGCGCACCACCCGGAGCTCAACTCGACGTTCGACGACGAACACGGAGTGCTCACCACCTACGACCGGGTCCACGTCGGCATCGCCACCCAGACACCCGACGGGCTGATCGTGCCCGTCGTGCGCGACGCGGGCTCGCTCGACCTGTGGGACCTGTCGGCGGCGATCACCCGTGGCGCAGCGGCGGCCCGAGACGGCTCGGCGACCGCCGCGTCGCTGTCGGGTTCGACGATCACCGTCACGTCGCTCGGCCCGCTCGGCGGGCTCGTGTCCACGCCGATCATCAACCATCCCGAGGTCGCGATCGTCGGAGTGAACCGGATCCGGGTCCAGCCGGTGTGGGACGGCGGCTCGTTCGTGCCGCGTCAGATGATGAACCTGTCGTCGAGCTTCGACCACCGCATCGTCGACGGATGGGTCGCGGCGACGTTCGTGCAGCGCATCAGGACCTCGCTGGAGTCACCGGCCCTTCTGTTCATCGAATGAGCGCTTCATCGAGCGAGCTGTTCACCGAGTGATCGGGGGTCGAGCACCATGGCGACGCGATCGATGCAGACCGACTACCTGGTCGTCGGAGCAGGAGCGTTGGGCATGGCGTTCACCGACGCGTTGATCGACCACGCGGACGTGCACGTCACCATGGTCGACCGGCGGCACGCGTCGGGCGGCCACTGGAACGACGCCTATCCGTTCGTGCAGCTGCACCAGGCGTCGCTGTTCTACGGCGTGGCGTCGACGGTGCTCGGCCACGGCGCGGTGCAGGACCGCGGCCCCGAGCGCGGGTTGCACGAACGAGCCCGCCAGTCCGAGATCCGGGCGTACTACGACGACGTGCTGCAGCGCCGGTTCGTCGGTTCGGGCCGGGTCACCTTCCTCTCGGGCAGCGAGTACCGCCGCGACGGCGAGGAGCACCTGGTCACGTCGAGCGTGTCCGGTGCGACCACGAGGGTCGACGTGCGGCGCCGTGTCGTCGACGCCGCCTACACCGCGCCGACGATCCCCGCCACGACACCCCCGCCGTTCGCCGTGGCCGACGGGGTGCGCGTCGTCCCGGTGAACGACCTGGCCCGCCTGGCGACCGCGCCGCGCCGCTTCGTGATCGTCGGCGCCGGCAAGACCGCCACCGACGCGATCGTGTGGCTGTCGGCCAACGGCGTCGCCCAGGACCGCATCACCTGGATCCGGCCACGCGACCCGTGGATGCTCAACCGCGCCGTCGTGCAACCCGACCCTGCGATCGCGTTCGGGCTCGCCGCGGACACGATGACGGCCGCCGCCGACGCCACCTCGCTCGACGACCTGTTCCTCCGCCTCGAAGCCGCCGGCGTCATGTTGCGCATCGACCCCGACGTGGTGCCGACGATGGCCAAGACCCCGACGCTCGCCACGTGGGAGCTCGACCTGCTCCGCACCGTCGAACACGTCGTGCGCCTGGGCCACGTCCGCCACATCACCCGGGACGAGGTCGTGCTGGAGCGCGGCACCGTGGCGCTCGAGCCGGACTCGCTGGTCGTGCACTGCGCAGCTGCCGGCCTGCAGTACCCGCCGCTGGTGCCGATCTGGGGTCCCGATGCGATCCGGCTCCAGACCATCAGGGCGGGTTTCCCCTGCTTCTGCGCGGCGCTCGCCGGCTACGTCGAGGCGACCCGCGCCGACGACTGGGAACGCAACCGCCTGTGCCCGCCGAACAACCTGCCGAACACGCCGGCGGACTGGGCGCAGATGCAGGTCCGCGGCACGCTCGCCGCGCACGCGTTCGGCGCCGAGCCCGACATCGCCGCCTGGGCGAACCACTGCGCGCTGAACCCGGCACGGGTCACGCCGTCGCACCGCGACGACCCCGCGGTGCAGGCAGCGCTCGCCCGCCTGACCGATCGTGTCGAACCCGGGCTGGCACGCCTCACCGAGCTGTCCGGGATGCCGCTGACCCACTGACGCGCTGGCCCACAGGTGTGTCGCGCCGGCTCAGACGCCGGGGGCGTCAGCGGGATCGTCGACCGGGCCGGGACATGAGCCGGCGGCCTCCCACTCGGCACGCCACTCGAAGTGCCACCACTCCCACGAGAGCGTGCGGCACAGCCCGAACTCGGCGCCGTGGCCGTCGAGCCACTCGGCCGCCGAACCGTTGCCCACGTCGATGGCGAGGCCCCGGACGTGCATCGAACGTTCCGGCGGGAACACCCATCGGAGGGCCTCGGCCCGGGAGCCGTGCTCGGCGACGGCCTCGACCAGCAGGCGCTCCTGCTCGGTGGCCGTGCGGAACCCGGACGTGAGCGTCAGGGTGTGGCCGCGGCGGCCCGCCGAGGCGACCGCGTCGGCGAACGCCCGCTCGAGTCCGGGCTGGAGCCCCGTGGCCACCGACGGGGACGGACCCGCCTCGACGACTCGGAACCGGGCCCCCGCGTCGGCGGTCGAGTGGCGCTCCAGCCAGGCCAGCGAGCCGGCGACGACGGTGACGACGAGCAGCGTGACGACGAACAGACGTCGGGTCGTGTGATCCATGACGGCATCGTCGAGCGGATCCGGGACTGCGACATCGTCCCCGGGGTGCTCCCGTGCTCCGTCGAACGATGGAGACGTGCCAGCGTGGAAGCGACCTTCGGCGGAGGAGCCGACCAGGACGCCCAAGTAGCGTGGATCGGGTGATCGAGCGCTGGCGACAACAGCCCGCCGCCGTCCAGGACGTCGTGTTCGCCGTGCTGCTCGGCGTCGCCTGGTTCGGGTTCGCCGCCGTCGGCGAGGCCCGCGGCTGGAACCCGCGCCACGAGGAGATGTGGGACCTCGCGGGCGCGGCGTCGGTGCTGGTGCTCGCGCTGCGACGGTGGGCTCCGGCCCCGCTGCTCGCCGCCGTGGTGCTCGCCTATCCGCTCCTCTACGACGTGCCGCTGCTGAGCGAGTTCCACCTGCTCCCGGTGCTCATCGCCGCGTACTCCGCTGCCTGGCGTCCGCCGCTCGGCGCGGCCACGATCGCCGCCGCGAGCCTGGCCGCCGGGTTCCTGCTGTCGACCGGTTGGTTGCACGTCTCGCCCTACGACATGCCGATGAGCCTGGACTGGTCGAGCATCCTCTTCGGCGAGTCCGCGATCGCCGGCATGATCCTGCTCGGCGTGTTGGCAGCAGCGCACCGGCGAGCGACCGAGACGTTGGCCGCCCGCAACGCCGAGCTCGAGCGACTCCGGACGATCGAGGCCGACCAGGCGGTCGCGCTCGAGCGCACGAGGATCGCCCGCGAGCTGCACGACGACGTCGCCCACCACCTCACCGCGCTGATCGTCCGCTCCCAGGCCGCCGACCGGGTGGCCTCGACGCAGCCCCAGGTCGCGGTGGACTCGATGGCGTGGATCAGCGAGACCGCCAGGTACGCGTTGACCGCGATGCGTCGCACGGTGTCGGTCATGCGTGAGGGCGATGGGCCCGCACAGCTCGCCCCCGGGCCGACCCTGGCCGATGTGCCAGCGGTCGTGGCGCGGGTACGCGGCACCGGGCTGGCGGTGACCCTCGAGGTCGACGATCCGCTCCCACCGCTCGATGCCCAGGCACAGCACGCAGTGGTCCGGATCGTGCAGGAGTCGCTGACCAACGTGCTGCGCCACGCGGATGCCCAGCATGCGAGCGTGTCGCTCGCGGCGACCGACGACGGGGTCGCCGTGGTCGTCGACGACGACGGCATCGGTCCTCGGCCCGGATCCGAGGACGGCGGCGGGCGCTCGGCGAGCGCTGGGCACGGCCTGCTCGGCATGCAGGAACGCACCGCCAGCTGCGGCGGCCGGTTCGAGATCGGCCGGAGCGACTCGGGCGGGTGGCGGGTCCGCGGCTGGTTCCCCGCGGGCGCGGCCGTCGGGAACCCGGCATGAGCGCCCTGCGGGTCGTGGTCGTCGACGACCAGGCCGTGATCCGGGGAGGGCTCCGGATGATCATCGACCACGAGTCCGACCTGACGACCGTCGGAGAGGCGGGCGACGGGGTCGAGGCGCTCCAGGTCGTCGCCGCTGCAGCGCCCGACGTCGTGCTGATGGACGTGCGCATGCCGAACATGGACGGCATCGAGGCGACACGACGCATCGTCGCGGCCGACGGTCCTGCACCGGCGGTGCTGGTGCTGACCACGTTCGAGGACGACGACTACGTCTTCGGCGCCTTGCGGGCCGGAGCGAGCGGCTTCCTGTTGAAGGACGCGACTCCCGACGTGCTGGTCGCTGCGATCCGGACGATCGCATCGGGTGACGCCCTGGTCGACTCCGCAGTCACGCGCCGACTGGTCGAACGCTGGAGCGACCTGGAGCAGCGTTCGTCACCCGCCGCGCTGCCCGACGGCAGCGCGGAGCTGACCGACCGTGAGCACGAGATCCTCGTCGGCCTGGCACGCGGTCGCACGAACCGCGAGTTGGCCGACGACCTGATCGTCAGCGAGGCGACGGTCAAGACCCACGTCAGCAACCTGCTGCTCAAGCTCGGCGTGCGCAGCCGGGTGCAGGCGGTGATCCTCGCGTACGAGCTCGGCATCGTGCGGCCCGGCGACACCCGCGACATCACCTGGAGCTGAGCGGGGCTCTGCGCGGCGTCCCGTACGCGAGCGGGCCCGCCCCGGGCGAAGGGCGGGCCCGCACACTGCTTCGGTTCGACGCTCCGTCGACCGTGAGCTCAGCAGCGCAGCATCGTCCGGAGCTCGGTGACGGTGCCGCGCACGGTCGTGGCGTGCGTCGCGGACATCCACCCGAACGCCGCGTTGATCTCGACGAGCAGGCTGAACACCCCGAGGCTCAGGCAGCTCAGGGGCGTCCAGGGCGCAGCGTGGGTGTTGCGGGCTGCGGAGATCGCGGCGAGCAGCGGTGGCTCACGAAGCCAGCCGAGCTTGGCGGCGCGCACCTCCGCGGTGAGCCGGTCGAAGAGCTCCGTCACGGTGGTCGATGCGGTGACGGTGTAGCTGACCGTCGACGTGGCCGTGTTGCCGGCGCGGTCGACCGCGGTCACCGTCAGCTGATGGGAGCCGACCGTTCCCGTCGGCAGCGCCGCGCCGTCCACCACCGACGTCGTGCCCACCGTGGCGCTGCACGAGGCGACACCCGAGGCGCTGTCACCACAGCCGTACGAGGCGACCAGTCTCCCGTTGCGCGCCACCCTGGCTCCCTGCGTCGGCGCCGCGATCGTGGCCGTGGGACGGCCGCGGTCGAGGCGCACCTCGACCGAGCTCGGCTCGGAGCGGTTGCCGGCGTGGTCGACGGCGGTCGCCGTCAGCGTGGTCGTGCCGTCGGCATCGACGGTGACCTGCGTGCCGTCGGCACCGGCGCTGCCGGACCCGTTGGTGGCACCAGCGGTCTGCCACTCGATGCGAGCGACGCCGCTGGCGGGCTCGCCGAGGTCGACGGCGTCGATGCGCACCGTGACGGGCTCGTCGAACCAGCCGGACCCCGGCGCGTCGGGCACGTCGATCATGACCTGCGGCGCGGTCACGTCGGGCTCCGGCTCCGGCTCGGGCTCGGGCTCGGGCTCGCCACCGACGACGACCGAGGTGAGCACGGTGCGCTCCACTGCAGCGTCGGTGTCGGCCGCCGCGCTCGCGGTGAACTGGACGACGTAGGCACCTTCGGGCACCTCCGCGCTGCGCGCACGGTGCACGCCCGAGTCGTCGGCCTGCAGCGCGACCTCGCGGCGTGAGCCGTCGGTGCCGAGCAGCGTCGCGGTCACCGTCGCGGTGTCGATCGGCCCGTCGGCGTCGTCGAAGGTGGCGCCCAGATCGAGCGAGCCGTCAGAGCGTTGGGTCGCAGTGCCGTCGAGCACGGTCGAGCTGCCCTCGACCCAGATGCTGACCGTCACGTCGGTCGCCTCGGTCGAGTCGTTCCACAGGTGGGCGCTCCAGGTGCCGGGCACGAACTCGTCGTCACGGCTGGTGATCGACCGGATGGGGTTCACCATCTGCTCGTCGGGCACCCCCTCACCGCTGCCATTCGGGTTGCGCAGGTCGAGGTACACCTCGGGACCGCCGGCGATCGCCACGCCGATGCGTGTCGCGTCGCCCGACGGGATCGGGACGGCGAGCTCCGAGCGACCGCCGATGCGCACGACCTGGGTGGTGGCCAGCTGTGGCAGTCCGTCCTCGGCGTCAGCGGCGAGCGCGGCGGCGGGAAGTCCGCCATCGGCCGAGGCCGGATCGGCGGCGTTCGCGCCTGCCGTTCCGGGAACGAGCCGCGGGAGCACGAACATCCCGAAGTCCAGGTGGCCGGTCAGCTCGGTGTGGATGTTCGTGCTGACCTGCGTGTCCTCCCACCCGGTGGTCGCACTCGCGATCGACACCACGCCGTCACCCTGGGACGGCTCCTGGCACGTGAACGGCACGGGCACACCGGCGAGCACCGACATGTCGACGCCGCGGCGGTTCGTCACCGACCGGTTCATGCGCTCAGCGGCCTCTGGCCGCAGTTCGTACATGCCGGCGAGGGGCAGGATCGACGCACACGGCGAGCCGTGGTTCGGCGTGCCGAGCATGACCAGGTGGTCGACCACCGGATCACCCTCGACCGGGTTCGGCATGAACGACTGCACGTACTGCCGTGAGATCAGTCCGCCCATGGAGTGGGCGACGATGTCGACGTGCGCGGCGTCGGTGCGGTCGCGCACGGCGTCGATGTAGCCCGAGAGGATCTCGGCGTTCTCGAAGATCGTGTTCGGCATCGCCGTGGGGTTGGTCAACGAGCCCGTGTTCATGCGGCCCGGTGCCTGGCCGTCACCGACCGCGAAGGTCTGCCACAGCGGGTGATGGGTCCGGACGATGCCGGGATAGCGCTCCCAGGTGGTCGCGTCCGCGTTGAAGCCGTGCACCAGGACCATCGGCCGGGGCAGCACGACGATGTCGAAGGGCTGTCGGTCCACCTCGTCGCCGTCGGCGGAGACCACCAGGTCGTAACGACGCGGAGCGTTCGGTCGACCGGCGTCGTCCCACGCCAGACCGTCGGTGTCCCAGCCGAGCTCGACCCGCGCCGAGCCCCCCGAGGGGATCGACTCGTTGGCCGCGAGGTCCTGGACACGCTCGCCCGAGTCACGGTCGACGATCTCGACGGTGACGACGTGCGGGTCGTCGCTCGGGTTGTCGACCTCGGCGACGAAGCGCGCCGGGGTACCCTCGTGCACGCCGGTCGGGGGCGCAAGGCGCCACTCCGCGCTCGGCTGGTCGGGGCGCTGCAGCTCGGCGCTCACCAGACGTGCTGCGGGCGGCGCCATGCGCACGAGCGTCACCTCGACGTCGGAGCCGGCGCCGGTGCTCGAGGTCGCAGCGATCCATCCTCGATCGTTGATGTCGCGGGCGTCCGCGACGACTCGCCCGTCGGTGTGGTCCTGGATGATCTCGACACCGCCCTCGGCGGGCCACACCACCCCGACGGACGAGCCTGACGAGCTCCTGACGTCGTACAAGCTGCCGACGATGTCGCCTCGCTCGTTGATCGCGTGGGCGTATCCGTTGGGGAAGCGGTCCGTGACCGGCAACCGCGTCGCGGTACCGCCGTCACGTGAGATCACCGGGATCGTCTCCCACACCCCGAACCGCTGGATCGATGACGTTCCGACGACCGTGTTCGAGTCGTTCACGTCCTCCGCCTGCTCCATGCCCGGGATCGATCGCATCTGGCCGTCGACCCACATCAGCGCGGCGTACCGGTTGCTCGAGTTGATCGCCGTTCCGACGATCGTTCCCGTCTCGTTGACCGCAGATGCCCAGCCCTGTCCCCAGTTCTGCTGCATCGGCAACAGCTCCGGATGCTCGGCATCGCGCCAGATCGCAGGACGGAGGTACGTGTGCGGCACCGCTGCGTCGAAGGTCGCCCCGACGATGACGGAGCTCTCGTTGATGTCCGTCAGCGACACGGCTCCGCCATCGATGCCGGAGACGCTGATCGGGAGCCCCTCGCGGATGAGCACTCCGCGGAACGTGGCGCCGACCACCTGCACGTCGGCGACGACCTCACCGCTGTCGTTGAGCCCGGTGGCCTTGGCGTTGACGCCGTCGAGCAGCACCCGGAGCGGCCCTGACTCGTCACCGACCGCTGCGCGGTACACGCCGGAGCGGCCGACGGTGCCGTCCCCGACCGTGACGTTCGACGCGTTGATCGCATGGGGGGTGGCGCGGAGCCCTGCGGAGTCGGAACCTTCACGCGGGAGGGTTCCGAGCACTCGGAACTGCCAGGGCTCTTCGACAGCGTCGGTCGCCGCCTCGGGTAGGTCCCGCACCGGTGAGTCGTCGACCGCTCCGGCGGTGACGGCCGGTACGAACAGCGCGGCGAGCACGCTGATCGCGAGCACCGGGACGGCGAGCAGTCGGTGGCGGTGTCGCCGGACCCGCGGGTCCGGCCGGGGAGCACCTCGTCGGGACGTGGGCATGGAGAGCCTCCTCTAATGAACGGTCATTGGAAGGGTCGATGTCGAGGCGTCCCGAGTGCATGGGGCACGTGTCCCGACCGGCCGGGAGATCCACTCCGAAGGTTTTTCGTCGGAGTGCTCAGCGGGGACGGGAACCGACCGATGGACACCGGAGACGACCTCGTGCGGTATGTCGCCGCCCACCACCTGATCGGAGCCCTCGTGCCGGGATCCCCCACGCCCCTGACGACCCGCCGCCGCGGCACGTTCGCCACGCTGCTCACGGCGTTCGCGCTCATCGCCGCAGTCGTCGTCCAGGTCAGCGCCTCGCCCGCCGGTGCGCAGACCGCGGCGCCGGTCGACTGGGGTGACCTCGACACCACCGACCTGGAGTTGATCGGCACGTTCGCTCCGAGCACCCCCGTCGGCGACCTGGTGTTCACCCTCGGCCTGACCGGCGACGTCGCCGGGCTCGAGGCATACGCCCGGTCGGTGAGCGATCCGGGCTCTCCC
The DNA here is from genome assembly GCA_023389745.1 of Actinomycetes bacterium. Classification (GTDB taxonomy): domain Bacteria; phylum Actinomycetota; class Acidimicrobiia; order Acidimicrobiales; family Microtrichaceae; genus JAFAFN01. Next base: position 12,328 of record JAEWED010000178.1, on the reverse strand, counting down.
ACCTACGGCGAGCGGATGAGCGTCGCCGAGTTGGCCGACCGATTCGGCGCGAGCACCGCGACGATCGACGCGGTGACGGGCTACTTCACGGGACTGGGCATCGAGGTGGAGCTCGACCCGACCGGCACCTACGCGATGGTGTTCATGACCGACGCCGAGGCCGCCTCGGTGTTCTCGACCGGCGGTTGGACCTCGTTCGAGTACCCGGCGCCGTCGTTCTACACCGCGGCCAACGGCGTCGAGTTCGTGTACCCCGCTGCTCAGCCGACGTTGCCCGCCGCGCTCGTCGGTCACGTCGACCGGGTCGACGGCCTGGTGTTCCCCTACACCGGCGTGCCGTCCTCGGACGACGCCGTCGAGCCGATCGCCGGCCCGTCGCCGACCCCGGGCGAAGGCTCCCCCGGCCGCACCGGTACCGCGCAGGGCTGCGCCGGCGCCATGGGCGTGACCATCTCGGGTCTGAGCGGCCCCGCCGGACTGATGCCGAACCAGCTGAACACCGCGTACCAGCTCGACCAGCTGCACGCCCGCGGCCTGCAGGGCCAGGGCATGCGCGTCGCGATCATCGACGACGGCCTCTACGACCCGACGTGGCTGTCGACGTACCGGTCGTGCTTCGGGCTCGACGACGCGACCCCCGTGACCGACCACATCGTGGGTGACAACCCGACGGGTGAGCCGACCGAGACGATCCTCGACCTGAGCGTCATGAGCTTCGCGGCCCCGTACGTCGATCGCTTCGACGTGTTCATCGCCGACACGACGATCAACGACGAAGTCGACGACATCATCCCCGGCCTGGTGCGGATGTTCGCCTCGCCGCTCGACGCCAGCCGGACCGGCGGCGAGGCACCCGACGTGATCTCGGCGAGCTTCGGGGCGTGCGAGATCTCGCCGCTGAACTGGCACGGCCGCAGCGCGGCGGTGTCGATCATGGAGCAGATCCTGGCGACCGCCGCGGCCGCCGGCATCACCTACGTGAACTCGACCGGCGACAGCGGTGCGAGCGGCTGCTTCGCCCAGTTCAAGGTCGCGACACCCGAGCTCGAGGCACTCGCGGTGCAGTACCCGGCGAGCTCCCAGTGGGTGACCGCGGTGGGCGGCACCAACCTGGCGCTGAACGACGACAACTCGATCCGGGATTCCGGCGTCTGGAACGACAACACGTTCTTCGGACTCCCGACCGGCATGGGCGGTACGGGTGGCACGAGCACGATGATCGAACGTCCCTGGTACCAGGCCGAGTCGGTGGGTCCCGGCTCGATGCGCACGGTGCCCGACGTGAGCCTGTTCGCCGACCCGTACCCCGGCTACCCGATCTTCCAGGGCTCCTGGTCGGTCATCGGTGGCACAAGCGCCGCCACGCCGCTGTTCGGTGCGATGGTGCTGCTGCTCGGCCAGGAGGCACGGGCGACCGGCCAGCACCGGCTCGGGTTCCTCAACCCGCTGCTGTACGAGCTCGGCCGCTCGGGTGGTTCCGGCGCTGCGGCGATCCTGGACATCACCGCCGGCAACAACGACACGATCGCGACCAATTGCTGCGACGCGACGCCGGGCTACGACCTGGCGAGCGGTTGGGGTTCGCCGCTGGCACAGCGCATGTCGCAGGTGCTGGCACCTCCGACGGTGCAGCTCACCGGCGTCGGATCGACCGACGGGAGCTTCACGGCGCGATTCACCGCGGAGGTGACCGTGCCGGCTGGGCAGGTCGTCACGTACGAGTGGGACCTCACCGGTGACGGCGTGACCGACCATGTGACGACGACACCATCGATCACCACGACCGCAGCCGCCGCCGGCGCACAGGCCGCCAGGGTCGCCGTCGTCACCAACCTGGGCCGCACCGCGGTCGCCGGCACGAGCGTCGAGGTCACCCCAGCGGCAGCGCCGGCCGCCCAGGCGCCACGCAGCCTGGCGTTCGTCGGCTGACCGCTGCCTATTGCCTGGATGAGCGCCGCGATGGCGGGGTGAGCGAACCGGGTGCCGGGTACTGCACGCGGTACTGGACACCGACGCCCTCCACACGGACATCAAGGACACCGCCATGGCAGAACTGCTCGTCGACTTCATCACCTCCCTCGACGGCTACGCATCCGCCGAGGGTTGGCCCGGCTACTGGGGCCTGGAAGGTCCCGACTACCTCGCCTGGCTGGGTGACCAGCCCGAGGCGACCTACCTGATGGGAGCGAACACCTACCGGATGATGTCCGGCTTCGCCGCCGGCGAGGTGCCCGAAGGCACCGAGGAGTTCACTGCGGATGAGGAGGGCTCCTTCGACGTGCTGACGAACGCGTCGAAGGTGGTGTTCTCGTCCTCGCTCCAGGAGCCCCTCGACTGGGCCAACACCGAGCTGGTGCGCGACGCCGCCGCCGACGCGGTGCGCCGGCTGAAGGAGGAGCGGTCGGGTGTGCTCAGCACGCTCGGCAGCCTGGCCCTGTCACGGTCGCTGCTGCGCGCCGGGGTCGTCGACCGCTTCCGGGTCGTGATGTTCCCGGTGATCACCGGCGCTACGGGGGCGGAGCGCATCTACGACGGCTACCCGGACATGGCACTCGAGATGACCGACAGCGCCACCTTCGACGGCGGGACGCAGATGGTGGAGTACCGGCCCCGGCTCCTGGAGCATCCGCCGCTGGCAGACGCCTGACGGATTCGCCGGTGCCGCCGGCCGGCACCGCGGCCGGTGCGGGCGACCCGGGTACCCGTTGGGTGTGTCCCGAAACCGAGTTGCGACGAAACCAGTCAGGCCCGGCGAGATGCCGCGGCCATGATCGCTCGCTTGGCGCCCGCCGACATGATCGAGCGGAACGAGGCGGCGGACATGATCGACCAGGCGCTGGCAGCGGAGCCGATCGACCCGATCGAGGCGAACGAACCGATGGAACCGATCGACAGCACGCTGCCGACCGAACCGATCGACAGGATCGAGTTGCGGCTGCCGATGCTGAGGATCGACCGCTCGGACTTCCAGGACCACCGTGACGACGACGTCTGCATCTCGTCGACGCTATCGAGCCGAGGTGGAAGTGCGGTCGCCCGCTTCGTGACCGCCGCCCGCTGAGCCACGTCAGGCATCCCGACTACTCCCACGGGAGTAGATGAGAACCTCCGCTCGGCGGATTCCCGTACGGAGGTCGATCCGTACCGTCGCTGCCATGATCGAGGTGCGACATCTCACCAAGCGCTACGGGGCCACTCTGGCGATCGACGACCTGAGCTTCGACGTGCGCCCCGGCCACGTCACCGGGTTCCTCGGTCCCAACGGGTCGGGCAAGAGCACGACCATGCGGGTCATGCTCGGGCTCGACCGACCGAGCGGCGGCACCGCGCTCGTGAACGGCGTCGAGTACCGCGAGCTGCGAACGCCGCTGCGATCCGTCGGCGCACTGCTCGACAGCGACGCCGCGCACCCTGGTCGCAGCGGCCGCGACCACCTGGCCGCCCTCGCCGCGTCGAACGGTCTGCCTCGCGCCCGGGTCGACGAGGTGCTCGCCCTCACCGGGATCGACGCGGTCGCCGGCCGACGTGTCGGCGAGTTCTCCCTCGGCATGCGCCAACGACTCGGCCTGGCCGGCGCGCTGCTCGGCGACCCAGAGGTCGTCGTGCTCGACGAGCCGGTCAACGGCCTCGACAACGACGGCATCCGCTGGCTGCGCGCCCTGCTGCGAGGCCTGGCGGACGAGGGCCGGGCGGTGTTCGTGTCGAGCCACCTGATCAGCGAGATGGAGCTGATTGCGGACCGACTGGTCGTGATCGGCCGCGGTCGTCTGCTCGCCGAGGCCACCGTCGAGGAGTTCCTGGCGATGCAATCCCCCCGATCGTCGCTCGTGCGGACCGCCGACACCGCGTTCCGGTCGGTGCTCGAAGCCGCGGGCATGACGGTCGAGATCGACCCCGACGGCGCCTTGTGCGTCCAGGGCGCCGACACCGCTTGCATCGGGGAGCTCGCCCGAGCCAGCGACACGGCCCTCACCGAGCTCACACCGACGCGCACCTCGCTCGAGGACGCGTACATCGAGATGACCGCCTCGGCGGTCGCCTTCGAAGGAGCGCGGCGATGACGACCTCCACCCCGCCGACGGCCACATCCGACCCGTCCCTCGAGGTCACCCGACGAGCGGCGGACCTGCGCCTCGCCCTCCACTCGGAGTGGATCAAGTTCCGGAGCCTCAGGTCGAACCTGGTGCTCATCGAGCTGCTGGCGCTCGTCCTGCCGGCGTTCGCTGCACTCATCGCGGCGACGGGATCGCTGCAACCCGACGACACCGTGCTGGGTGCGAGCGTGCTCGGCGGTGCGACGCTCGCCCAGCTGCTCGCTGCGGCGATCGGCGCGGCGAGCGTGACCAGCGAGTATCGCGGCCACACCATGCGAACGACCCTGTTGGCGTGCCCGCGCCCGCTGCTGGTGCTCAGTGCGAAGTCGATCGTCACCGCGGCGGTCACCTCCGCCATCGTGCTCCCGGCGTCGGCCGCAGCGTTCGCAGTCGGATCGTTCATGCTCGACGGCTCCTACGCGACCGGCACCCCGATGCCGGCGCTGATCGGCGTGACCGTCGCGATCGCGTCGATGGCGGTGCTCGGCGTCGGGCTCGGCTCGATCACCCGTCACCCGGCAGGAGCCGTCGGCACCATCATCGGCGTCGTGCTGGTGCCGGCAATGCTGGCCCCGCTGCTCGGGAACGCGAGACGGTGGCTCGGCGGCGCCTCTCTCTCGGGGGTGCTGCAGAAGCTCAGCCAGAGCTCCGACGCCACACACGAATCGGTCGGCTCGCTCGGCGCGTGGCCGTCGCTCCTTGTCGTCGCGGCGTACACCGCAGGTGTCGTCGGCGTCGCCGTCTGGCTCCTGCGCCGGCGCGACAGTTGAGGGCCGCACCGGTGGCGGGCGTGAACCGTACGCTGGGCGTCGTGGAGCTGACCGAGCGCTACCGCAGCGTCCCCCAGGGCGTCCGCGACATCCTGGTGACGGTCTTGGTGGCGTGGCCGACGCTGATGGACGCGTGGTGGAACGAGACGGGCACGCGGCAGGCCGACGTGTGGACCTACGTGCTCGCGATCGCGATGGTGCTGCCGTTGCTGGTGCGTCGCCGCTGGCCGGTGCCGGTCGCGCTCGTCTCGGCCGCGGCGTTCACCGGGTTGTCCCTGCTCGGCCACCACGGCGAGCTGCTCAACCTGCCGGTCATGGTCGCGCTCTACACCGTCGCCGACCTGGGCACGCGACGCCGCACCATCGCCGCGGGCGTCGTCGCCGCGCTGTGGTCGGGCGCGTTGGGGTTCACCAGCGACGACCCGATCGGTGCACGCGGCGGCTCGCCGGTGCTCGAGGTGCTGTGGCCGCTCGTCGCCCTCGCGTTCGGCGAGATCGCTCGCACGCGACGTGAGCTGGTCGCGCTGGCTGCCCAGGAACGCGAGCTCGAGGCGCAACAGCGGGTCGCTGCGGAGCGCACCCGAGTCGCTCGCGAGGTGCACGACGTGGTCGCGCACACCATGGCGGCCGTGAACGTGCAGATGACCGCAGCGCTCGCAGCGTTCGACAGCCGACCCGACGTGGCACGGACGTCGGTCGAACGCGCACGCGACGCGTCTCGTGACGCGATGACCGAGCTGCGCAGCACCGTGGCACTGCTGCGCGACCACGGCACCGACGACGACCCGTCGGCGCCGCTCCCCCGGCTCGACCAGCTCGACGAGATCGCGTCGACCGCGCGGGCCGCCGGGATCGAGGTGACCCTGGTCGACGAACGCAGCGGTGCACGCCTGCCCACGACGGTCGAGCTCGCCGGGTTCCGCATCGCGCAGGAGGCGGTCACCAACGTGATCCGCCACAGCGGTGCCCGCCACGCGGAGATCACCGTCGCGGACCACGACGGCACGCTCCGGGTACGGGTCGACGACGACGGCGTCGGACCGAACGGCCGAGGTCCAGGCGACCGAGGTGCAGACAGCCACGGTTACGGCCTGACCGGCATGGTCGAACGGGCACGAGCCGTCGGTGGCCGGGTCGACGTCGGACGTGCAGAGTCGGGCGGCTTCCGTGTCGTCGCCGAGCTGCCGACCGGCCCATCGATGACGACAGGCCTGCGATGACGACGGTCGTCCTGGTCGACGACCAGGAGATCGTGCGGGCGGGGTTCCGGGTGCTGCTCGAGCTGACCGACGATCTGGTCGTCGTGGGCGAGGCCGCGGACGGCTGCGACGCGGTGCGCATCGTGCGAGCCCTGCAGCCCGATGTCGTGCTGATGGATGTGCGCATGCCGGTGATGGACGGCATCGAGGCGACCCGGGCGATCACGTCGGATCCGACACTCGAGGACACCGCTGTGGTGGTGCTGACCACGTTCGAGCTCGACGAGCACGTGTTCGACGCGATCCGCGCGGGAGCGGCGGGCTTCCTGCTCAAGGACCTCGATGCCGAGGGTCTGCAGGACGCGGTGCGCACCGTGGCGGCTGGTCAGGGGCTGATCGACCCGGCGGTGACGCGGCGGGTCATGGAGGAGTTCGCAGGACCGGAGGCTCGGCGGACGGACCCGGCGCGACTCGACGTGCTGACCGAGCGTGAGCGTGACGTCGTCGCGCTCGTCGGTGACGGCCTCAACAACGCCGAGATCGGCGCGCGGCTGAGCATGAGCCCGCTCACCGCCAAGACCCACGTGAGCCGGGCGATGACCAAGCTGCACTGCCGCGATCGTGTGCAGCTCGTGATCGTCGCCTACGAGACCGGCCTGGTCCGCTAGCCCGGGCTCAGGCGAGCTCCATCCAGAGCACGACACCGAGGTACGCGGCGTAGAGGGACAGGAACATCGCGCCCTCGCGGCGCGACACCTTGTGGCCGGTCAGGAACACGGGGATGCACAGGATCGACACCGCGAGCATCACCGGCAGGTCGAACCGCAACAGGTCCGGCGGGACGTCCAGGCCACCGGGCGACGCGACGATGGTCAGCCCGAGGATGATCAACACGTTGTAGACGCTCGACCCGAACAGGTTGCCGACCGCGATGTCGCGCTCGCCTCGGATGCTCGCGACGACTGCGGTGACCAGCTCCGGCGCCGAGGTGCCGATGGCGACCACGGTCAGGCCCACGAACGCGTCGGACACGCCGAGCGAGGTGGCGATCGACACCGCGCCCGACACCAGCCGGTCGGCGCCCAGCACGATCAGGGCGAGACCGACGACCACGACGACGATCTGCCTGCCGAGCACTGCGGACGTCCGTGGCAGCGGACCACGCTCCTGCTCGGGCCCTTCGAGCAGGTCCTCGAACTCGGCGCCGAGCTCGGGGTCCTCACGACGGCTCGTCCGCACGACCCCGACGGTGTAGACGACACCGCCGACGATCAGCACGACGCCGTCAGCGACGCTCAGATGGCCGTCGAGGCTCATGACCAACAGCAGCGCGGCAGCGCCGACCATCACCGGAAGGTCGATGCGCGGCACCCTCGGATGCAGCGGCAACGCGGCCAGGAACGCGGTGAGCCCCAGCACGAACAGGGTGTTGACGATGTTCGTTCCGGCGATGTTGCCGAGCGCCAGGTCACCGACGCCCTGCCGGGCGCTGTCGATGCCGATGGCGAGCTCAGGCGCACTGGTGCCGACCGCGACGATCGTCAGCCCGACGACCAGCGGCGACACACCGGCCAGGGTCGCCAACCGGGAACCGCCACGGACGACCAGCTCGGCGCCGGCGGTCAGCAGCACCAGCCCGAGCACCACCGTCACGACCGACACGCAGCGAGACTAACGAGGCGGACGGGGACCGGACGGTTCCGGTCGCCGTCAGTCGGTGGCACCTTCGGGTTCGATGAGCTGCAGGTCGAGCTCGATCTTGATGACGTCGCCGAGCATGGCGCCCGGGATCGACGGCATCAGCTCGAAGTCCTGTCGACGGATCTGACCCGTCGCCTCGAACCCGGCGTGGCGGCGTCCGTCGGCGGGGAACTCGGCGACCCCGCCCAGTTCGACGTCGAGCGTGACGGGCCGGGTCACGTCGCCGATCGTGAGGTCGCCGATCAGCTGCCACTCCTCGCCGGCGCCGCCGATCGACGTCGAAGTGAAGTGCAGCGTCGGCCGCAGGGTCACGTCGATCATGTCGGGCTGCAGTACGTGCGCGTCGCGGTCGGTGTTGCCGGTGTCGACCGAGGCCACGTCGATGGTCGCGGTGACTGTCGTCGTCTCCGGCGTCGGGCCGACGCGGACGTCCGCGTCGAAGCGGGTGAACTGGCCGCGCACCTTCGACACCCCCAGGTGGCGGATCGTGAAGTTCACGGCCGAGTGGTTCGGGTCGACGGTCCAGGTGCCTGGATCGAGCGGGAGGGCGGGAGCGGTGGAATCGGTGAGTGAGGTCATGACGTCGACTCTGGGACCGGTCGCTGCCCGGCGGGAGACCGGGTCGCTCCTGGGTGCGGCGAGCCTGGGTGTGCCCAGCCTGGGTGTGGGAGGGCCAGGATCCGTGGAGAGTCGGCTGGCACACTGGAGCGGTGACCGAACTGCCCGCACTCGCGACCTTCCTGCGGAACCGCCGCGAGCGTGTCTCGCCGGCTTCGGTGGGGCTGACGCCCAACGGTCGGCGTCGCACGCCCGGGTTGCGCCGTGAAGAGGTGGCGACCCTCGCCGGAGTGAGCGTCGACTACCTGGTGCGCCTCGAGCAGGGTCGCGACACGAACCCGTCGCACGAGGTCCTCCTGGCGCTGGCCGACGCGCTGCAGCTGAACAAGGACGAGACCGGGCACCTGATGGCGCTGGTGTCGGTCGGCAACTCGCCGCGCATGGAGCAGCTGTGCCCGTCGGTGCCGCAGCTGGACGCGACGGTGCCACCATCGGTGCGGGCGATGCTCGATCGCCTGGATCCGACACCCGCGTACGTGGTCGGTCCGATCGGCGACGTGATCGGTTCGAACCCGGCGTGGCGCGCGGTGGTCGAGTCGTTGAGCCTGGGCGACGGGGCCAACCTGGCCCAGCACGTCTTCGCGCACCCCGAGGTGTACCTCGACTGGTCGGCGGTGGCTGACGCACAGGTCGACCGGCTGCGCAGCGCGCAGCTGTTCCTCGGCGACGACGAACGGCTCAGTGCCCTCGTCGGTCGATTGCTCGAACTGCCCGAGTTCGCGCAGCGCTGGAACGGCCACGCCGACGCCGAGCCCGGTCGCGGCCGTCTCCGTGTGCGGCACCCGGACGCCGGTGCGCTCCACTGGGAGTACGAGGTGATGCAGCTCGCCGACGCCGGCCAGCGACTCGTCTGCTGGCTTCCCGCCGACGCCGCGACGGAGTCGGCGCTCGACCGCCTCGCCGGGCACGCCGCCGTGTCGCCCGCCCGTCTGCGGGTCGTCGGCGAGGACTGACCGCGCCCGAGCGCTGCGCGTCAGCGGTCAGCGGTCAGCGGTCAGCGGTCAGCGGGTGAGAGTTGCAGCCGGCGCAGCAGCTGGGCGTTGAGGGCGACCACGATCGTGGACAGGCTCATCAGGATCGCTCCGACGGCCGGCGACAGGTCGACCCCGGCCCAGGCGAGCACACCGGCGGCGAGCGGGATGGCGATCACGTTGTACCCGGCGGCCCAGGCGAGGTTCTGGATCATCTTGCGGTAGGTCGCCCGCGAGAGCCGCACGACGCCGGTGACCGAGCGGGGATCGCTCGAGGCGAGCACGACGCCGGCGGACTCCAGCGCCACATCGGTGCCCGCGCCGATCGCGAGGCCGACGTCGGCACGGGCCAGCGCGGGTGCGTCGTTCACGCCGTCGCCGACCATGGCGACCTTCAGACCCTGGTGCTGGAGGTCGGCGACCGCCCGGTCCTTGTCCTCGGGCAGGACCTCGGCGAGCACCCGATCCAGACCGAGCTCGGCGCCGACGGCGTCGGCGACCTGGTGCGCGTCGCCGGTGATCATGACGACCTCGACACCCATTCCCTTGAGCTCGTCGACGGCCTGGCGGGCTTCGGGTCGGATCTCGTCCTCGACCGCGAACGCGCCGATGACGTCGTCGCCGCGCAGCAGGTACAGCACTGCGGCGCCTCGCTCGGACCACTCCGCGGTCCGCGCCGCGAGGTCGTTCGGCACGGTGGTGTCGAGCTCGCGCAGCAGCGCGGGACCGCCCACCGAGTAGGCGACACCTTCGACGGTCGCCTCGACGCCGCGCCCGGGCCGTGACCGGAACGCGTCCGCCGCCGGGATCTCGCCGGCTCGTTCGGCCGTGGTCGTGATGGCCCGTGCGAGCGGGTGCTCGCTGTCGCGTTCGACGGCGCCGGCGATCGCGACCACGGTCGCCTCGTCGGTTCCGTCCGTCGCGGCGACGCCGGTCACGACGTGGGCACCCTTGGTCAACGTGCCGGTCTTGTCGAACAGCACCGCGCCGACGGTGCGCATCCGTTCGAGTGCCAGGCGGTCCTTGACGAGGATCCCGGCTCGGGCAGCGACCGCGGTCGAGATGGCGATGACGAGGGGGATCGCGAGGCCCAGCGCGTGGGGGCAGGCGATGACCAGCACGGTCACGGTCTTGGTCACCGCGGCGTCGACGTCACCGAGCGCGGACCAGACGACGAACGTGAGCACCGCGGCGCCGGTGGCGACGTAGAAGAGCAACGCTGCGAAGCGATCCGCGAGCACCTGGGCGCGGCTGCTGGAGGACTGGGCATCGGCGACCATGCGTTGGATGCCGGCGAGCGCGGTGTCCTCACCGACGGCGGTCACCCGCATGCGCAGCGACGAGTCCGTCGAGACCGTGCCGGCGACGACGGTGTCACCGACCGACTTGGGGACCGGCCGGGACTCGCCGGTGATCGTGGACTCGTCGAGCTCTGCGGCGCCCTCGACGATCTCGCCGTCGACCGGCACCCGGCCGCCCGAGCGGACCAGCACGGTGTCACCGACCGTGAGCTGGTCGATCGCGACCGTGGTCACGGAGCCGTCGGGTCCGACGAGCTCGGCGTCGTCGGGGATCAGCTCGGCCAGCGCAGCGAGTGCGCCTTGGGCATGGCCGATGGCCTTCATCTCCTGCCAGTGACCCAGCAGCATGATCGTCACCAGGGCGGCGAGCTCCCACCAGAAGTCCATGTCGAACCAGCCGAGGCTCGTCGCCATCGACGCCAGGTAGGCGACGCTGATCGCCATCGAGATGAGCAGCATCATCCCGGGCTGACGGTCGCGGACCTCGTGCACACCGCCCTGCAGGAACGGCCAGCCGCCCCAGAGGAACACCACCGAACCGAGGACCGGGCCGACCCAGCTCATGCCCGGGAAGTCGATCGAGTAGCCGAACCAGTCCATGACCATGTGGCTGGTCACGACCAGCGGGATCGTCAGGACGAGCGAGATCCAGAAGCGACGCCGGAACATCTCCGGATCGTGACCCGCGTGCTTGTCGTGGCCGGCATGGCCGTGGGCGTCGTGGCCCGCTCCGTGGGCGTGCGGGTGCTGGCCGTCTGGAGCGGTGTCGGCGGCGTGGTCGGCGTGACCGTGGTGGTGTGCCGTGTCGGACGGTGAGGACATGTTGATCACCCCTTGGGAGCGACCATACCCCCAGGGGGTATCCATGACAAGGGTCGAAGCCGCTCGAGGACGCTCCTACCCAGGTGTGGCGACCTGAGTGGATTCACCCGATTGCCACACGTCACATTGTGATGCAGCGCTGCACGTGCAACTCTGCATGTGGGTGAGGGACGGTGGATGGGAGGAGCGGTGATCGGGTCATGACGGACCGGAACGTCGAACGCTTGGCAGAGACGCGGGCTCGACTGCTCGATGCGGTCATCGACTCGCTCGCCGAGCGGGGCTACCACGCGACGTCGACGACCGAGGTCGCACGCCGATCGGGGCTCACGCGCGGCGCGCAGCTCCACCACTTCGGCACCAAGGAACGCATGATGATCGCGGCGGTCGATCGTCTGAACGAGCGCTCCCACGCCGAGGAGATCGCGCAGGCGCTCGACGCCGTGCCGACCGAGGACCGGATCCGGGTCGCGCTCGAAGTGCTCTCGAGCCTGGTGTCGCTCGCCGAGCCGCAGGCGTACGCCGAGCTGTGGGTGGCGAGTCGCGACCAGCCGGAGCTCGCCGCCGCACTGCAGGCGAACGACGAGGTCGCACGCGCCGCGGTCCGAGCGCTGTTCGGCGACGAGATCCTCGGGCGAGCGACCGCTCGGTTCGACGAGCTGCTCGATGTCGTCATGTACGCGCTGCGCGGCATGGCACTGGATGCACATCTGGCGTCGGAGGACGACCAACGGATCCGCAAGGAGCTGGTGGTTGGCATGGCGCCACTACTGGGAGAGGCATTGCAGTCATGAGGACCAAGCAGACGAAGGGGTTCGCGGCCGCGTGTGTCGCGCTCGTGGTGTTCACGGC
>JAEWED010000117.1 GCA_023389745.1 Actinomycetes bacterium | reverse complement strand
GACCAGTTCTCCTCGAGCCGGACACGGGCGTCGAGCTGCTGGGCGTGGCACCCCGGGGCGACCGAGCGCGGCACCGAGTCGAGCTCGACGTCGAAGGAGTCCGCGAGCGAGTGCGCGGGGTCGGCCGACGTCACGACGACCCGTCGGCCCTGCTCGGCCAGGCGCAGCGCGGTGGCGGCGGCGGTCGTCGTCTTGCCGACCCCTCCCTTGCCCGTGAAGAGCAGGACCCTCACGACGGCTCGCCCGTCACGACTTCCTCACGCCGACCCGCGGCGGGAACAGCCCGTGGCGCACCGCCCAGAGCCCGCTGAAGCTCAGGCCGACCATCGGGACCAGCGTGCCGAAGGCGAGCGGCGTGAACGGGTGCACCGCCGCGGCGACGAGCGCCACCACCACCTGCACGGCGAGTGCGGCCATCAGGTGGACCTGCGCACGGCGCGGCGCACAACCGGCGAGGAAGAACAGGCCGCCGATGCCCATGGCGTCGTCGCGACTGCGGGCCGCGGCGAGCACGATGTCGATCGCGAACAGCGCGCACGCCAGGAAGAAGATCACCAGCGAGACGACGAAGAACGCTCCGATGAACCGGTCGGGGTCGATCACCGCCGGGACGGTCACGACGACGAACGCGGCGGTCACGAACCACGACGTGCCGATGATCCCCTTGCCGGGCAGCGTGTCGCCGAAGCGCTCGTCGAGCTCGGCGGCCCGAGCCACCTTCGTGGCCTCACGACGGGCCTCGACCTCGGCGCGTGCCTCGGCGGCGGTCGGTGGCCGGGTCCTGTCGTCGTTCATCGCGCCCCATCCTCCCCCGACGTCCGCTCGACCGCCACGTCACGCGACGGAGGCGGATCGGCGACCTCCGCGCCGATCGGTGCGCGACCACGACGGCGATCGGGTTCGAGCAGGTCGGCACGACCCAGTCGCAGCGCGGCCCAGGCGGCGTAGCCGGCCAGCATGTCGTCGGGTCCGTCGAGCAGCTCCTCGAGGTGGCGGATCAGCGATGCATCGTCGGGCGCGCCCGTGTTGCCCGCCACGATCAGCGCGTTGCGGCGCAGGAAACGGGGGTCGCGTCGGGGCACGTACCAACGCCCGACAGTGTCCATGAGCTCGTCGTCGGGGGCACGGAGCAGCCACTCCACCGGGACCCAGCTGCCCGGCTCGGCCGGTGCGTCGTGGTGCTCCCCGGCCCGTTCGTGCACGACATCGGCCCGACGGCTCGGTGGGCAGACCTCCTGGCAGTCGTCGCAGCCGTAGATCCGATCGCCGAGCGCCACGCGGTGCTCACGGGGGAACTCCTCGGCGGACTGGACCAGCCAGGCCAGGCAACGACGGGCGTCGACGACGCCCGGTGCGATGATCGCGCCCGTGGGGCAGGCGTCGAGGCAGCGGCGACATGTGCCACAGCCGTCCTCGATCGGGGCGCCGGTCGTCCCGAGGTCGGCGTCGGTGAGCACGGAGCCGAGCACGACCCAGCTGCCCTCGCCGGGGACGAGCACGTTCGAGCTCTTGCCGTACCACCCCAACCCCGCTCGGACCGCTGCCGCGCGGTCGACCATCGCGTTGTCGTCCGCGAGCACCAGGGCTCGGTGCCCCTCGGCTCGCAGCACCCCGGCGATGCCGTCGAGCGCGGCGCGCAGCCGGGCGTAGTGGTCACGGGTCGCGTAGCGGGCGACCCGGGCGCTGGGATCGTCGGGTGGGGCCGCGGGGTCGACGCCGTAGCGCAGCGCGCCCACCACCATCGACCGGGCCTCGGGCATGGTCGCCGCGGGGTCGGTCGACCGAGCGGGGTTCCGGTAGGTGAAGGCCATGTCGGCCGACAGGCCCTCGGCGCGCCGCGTCTCGAGTGCGTGCCTCGCCGCGTCGAAGGGTGAGGCGTCGCAGATGCCCACCGCGACCAGGCCCCCGACGCGGCCCTGGTCGAGCACCGCATCGCGCAGCGCCGCGGTCATCGCCGCAGCAGGGCCAGCAGCGCGTCGGACCGCACGACGTTGGCGCCGAGGCGTCGTGCGCCCTCGGCGACACGGCGGTCCGAGCTCGCCACGACGACCGGCACGTCGGTCGGCAGCTCGGCGACCATCGCCAGGATCACGTCGTCGGCCTCGACGTCGGCCGGGCTGAAGTGCACCCGGACCGGGAGCGGCGCGCCGACGCTGGGCCGTCGACCGTCGTCGTCACCGTCGAAGACGACGTGCACGTTGGCACCGGTCCGGTTGCGCAACGCACCGAGTGCCCGGGTCAACGACGTGCGCTGTTGGGAGCGGTCCAGCGCTGGCCAGCCCTCCATCGAGACGTTGTAGCCGTCGACGATCACGATCGCACCAGGGGTCGAGGCGAGCTGCTCGACGCCTTCGGCGGTGCCGTCGTGCACCCCGCCGCGCAGTCGCAGCGGTGAGCGGCGTGGCGGTCGCATCGTCGGCGCCGATGGCTCGTCGCCGCCCTCGGACGGCTCCGTCGACACGGCGTCGGCGTCGGGTGGACCGACGGCGAGCGGCGGTTCCGGCACGAGCAGACGGGCCGCGTCGGCGAGTGCGTCGCTGAGCGCCGCGCTCGCGGCCGCGGCGCGTGCCACGGCGTCCGCGACCTGCGTGGGGTCGAGCCCGTCCCACGGCGAGGCCGCTGCGGGTTCGGGCCCGGCTGGTTCGGGTCCGGCTGGTTCGGGTCCGGCCGGGCCGACGGAGGCCGCAAGCGGCGCTCCTCGATCGCCGGTCGAGGCATCGCCGGACGCGTCGGCGAGCGGCTGCTGGTCGAAGGGCAGCTCGGCGACGTCCGAGGGCTCGTCCGCGGTCGGACGCTGTGCCAGCAGCTCCTCGAGCTCGGCCACCCTCGTGCGCAGCGCTCGGAGCTCGTCGAGACGGTTGGTGGCGAGCGCCTCGGTCGCCTTGAGGTGCTTGACCGTCGCTGCTCGTTCCTCGCCGAGCTCGTCGAGCCGGGCCGACAGGGCGGCTGCGTCCGCTTCGAGCCGGGCACGCCCGGCACGTTCCTCGGCCAACGCAGATTCGGCCGCGTCGAGCGCTGCGGTGGAACGCCCGTGGTCCACCCGCAGCGATTCGAGCGTGGACTCGACCTGGGCGAGTCGACGCTCCGCGACGCCCTCTCGACGGCTCGCCTCGTCGTCCTCGCTCTCCTCGACCGCCGCGGCGGTCAGCAGCTCGAACTCCTCGTCCCAGCCCTCGGGCCGTTCGAGGAACAGCCACGACGCCCGCCCGAGGTCGTGCTCGGTGGCGCCTTCGGCGACCCGGGCGCGGAACTCGTCGTCGCTGTCCAACACCGCCCGCACCGTCTGCAGCGCCCGCGACGGCAGCTTCGCGAACCGCAGGACCGGCCGCAGCTTCGTCGGCGGCGCCGGCGCGTCGACGGTCGACGCATCCCGTCGGGCGGTGACCACGGCCCGCTCCAGCGCCCCGATCAGCAACTCGTCGGAAGGGTCGATGTGATCAACCCTCCGCAGGAGCGGGGTCGTCGGACGCCCCGGCGGCGGCGAGCTCGTCGGCATCGACGACGACGACCGACGCCGAGGAGTCGCACCAGCGGCAGATCACCGGTTCGATCTCCTCGGAGAGCACTTCGGACTCCTCGATGGTGAGGTCGCCGCCGATCGTGTAGTGGTGGAACGACCGGGTGCGCCGCGTGACGGTGACCTCGAAGCGGGTCAGGTTGCCGCAGGCGTTGCAGCGGTAGCGGGTGATCGGTGAGGACTCCATCCCCGCCAGTCTACTCCCGCCCGCCCCAGCCCTCTCCGACGTCCCAGCTCTCTCCGACGCCCCAGGCCGCTCAGCCGTCGGTGTCGGCTCGCAGCGCCGCCCGGCTGACCGCGACGAGCTCGGCGAGCACCGAGGCGGCCCTCCCCGAGTCGATCGCCGCGCCGGCGGACTCGACGCCGGCGGCCAGGTCGTCGGCGAGACCCGCCACGACCAGGCCCGCGGCGGCGTTCAGCACGACCATGTCGCGGATCGGACCGGGCTCTCCGGCGAGCACGGACTCGGCCGCGGCTGCGTTCTCGGCGGGGCCGCCCACGGCGATGTCCTCGACCGAGACCCGGGCCAGGCCGACGTCCTCGGGCACGACCCGGAAGCTGTGCACCACTCCCCCACGGACCTCGACCACCTCGGTCGCGCCGGTGGTCGTCAGCTCGTCGAGCCCGTCGGTGCCGTGCACGACCCAGGCATGGTCCATGCCGCGCCGTGCGAGCACGTCGGGCACCAGGTCCATGAGTCGCGGGTCCGAGACGCCGAGCACCTGCCGGGTCACGTGACCGGGGTGCGAGAGCGGCCCGAGCACGTTGAACACCGTCGGGATGCCGAGCTCCGCCCGGACCGGTGCCGCGTAGCGCATCGACGGGTGGAACATGCGGGCGAACGCGAACCCGACGCCGGCTTCTCGCACACACGCCGCGACGCCGTCGCCGTCGAGCTCGACCTCGACGCCGAGCGCTTCGAGCAGGTCGGTCGACCCCGAGGCGGACGACGCCTTGCGGTTGCCGTGCTTGCAGACGGTGGCGCCGGCGCCCGCCGCCACGATCGAGGCCATGGTCGACACGTTGAACGCTCGCCCCTTGAGCGTGGACGAGCCGCCCATGCCGACCAGGTCGATCGTCGCGGTCGGATCGGGCAGCTCGAGGGGTGCCGCGACCTCGAGCATGGCGGTGACCATGCCCTGGACCTCTTCGGCGGTCTCGCCCTTCATCCGCAGCGCGACGATGAACGCCGCCACCTGCGCCGAGGTGGCCTCGCCCGTCAGCACGTGTTCGAGCGCCGTGCGCGTCACCGCGGCCGAGACGTCGCGTCCGGCGGTCAGCTCACGCAACAGGCCGGGCCATGCCCCGATCTCGGCGAATGCACCCATGTCCGTTCCCTCCAGATCGGTGCGCCGGACCCGACGGAGGGTCCGGTGCAGCTCGGACGCCGTCCGCTCAGCGTGCCCCTGCGCCCGAGACGACCTCGGCCCCGCGGCCGTTGACAGCATCGCCCGAGGCGCCCATGGAACGCAGCCGACGTCGGCGACGGATGATCCGCTGGCGCTCACGCTCGGTGGCGCCGCCCCAGACGCCGTTGTGCTCGCGATGCCCGATCGCGTGCTCCAGGCAGTCGGCCTGGACGGGGCACTCGGCGCAGACCGCCTTGGCCTCGTCGGCCTCTTCATCGGTGGCCGGATAGAAGATCGTGGGATCCAGGCCCTTGCAGGCCGAGCGGGTCACCCAATCGCGGTCCATGTCGCCCGATTCTGCCTGCGCCCGTCGGACATGTCCAAGTGAGATACAAGTTGCACGAATCGCCACTCTCCGTGGTCGAGGCCGTACGGCTGGTGAACGGAACGGCCGGTACCGGAAGATCGGCGATGACGACCTGGGCCCGCACATGACCGCTGGACACACGACACGTAGGCTCGACGCCCGTGACCCCACGCCCGTTCGTCCGATCCAGCTCGCTCGACGCCCTCCGCTCCGAGACCTACGACGTCGTGGTCGTCGGTGGCGGCATCACCGGTGCCGGCGTCGCGCTCGACGCGGCCTCG
>JAEWED010000076.1 GCA_023389745.1 Actinomycetes bacterium | reverse complement strand
AAGAAGGCGCCCGCGAAGAAGGCGCCCGCGAAGAAGGCTCCGGCCAAGAAGGCGCCCGCGAAGAAGGCACCTGCAAAGAAGGCACCCGCGAAGAAGGCTCCGGCCAAGAAGGCGCCCGCGAAGAAGGCGCCCGCGAAGAAGGCACCTGCCAAGAAGGCGCCCGCGAAGAAGGCACCTGCCAAGAAGGCGCCCGCTCGCAAGGCCCCCGCTCGCAAGGCCCCGGCCCGCAAGGCGCCTGCCAAGAAGAGCTGACCACTCGGTCAACGAACTCCATGCGGCCCGGATCCACGGATCCGGGCCGCTGGCGCGTTCGGGAGCCGGTCTCGGGGGCCCAGTCGGTCGGGGGCGCGTTCGGCAGCACTGTGGGCGACCGGTACGATCCGACCTCATGAGCGCTCAGTACATCTTCACCATGCACCGAGTGGGCAAGTTCGTCCCACCGGACCGGGACGTGCTCAAGGACATCTCCCTGTCGTTCCTCCCCGGCGCCAAGATCGGCGTGATCGGGGCGAACGGCTCCGGCAAGTCGACGCTGCTGAAGATCATGGCCGGGGTCGACACCGAGTTCACCGGCGAGGCCCGGCTGACGCCGGGGTTCACCGTCGGCATGCTCGAGCAGGAACCGCAGCTCGACCCCGACAAGGACGTGATGGGCAACATCATGGACGGTGTCGCCGCCGTCTCGGGCCTGCTCACCGCCTACGACGAGCTCATGGCGAAGTGGAGCGATCCCGACGCCGACTACGAGAAGCTCGGCGCGCAGCAGGCCGAGATCGAAGCGAAGATCGAGGCCGCCGGCGCATGGGACCTGCAGCGCACGATCGACATCGCGATGGACGCGCTGCGCACGCCACCGCCCGAGGCCGACGTCACCACGTTGTCGGGTGGTGAGCGTCGCCGTGTGGCGCTGTGCCGGCTCCTGCTGTCGAAGCCGGACCTGCTGCTGCTCGACGAGCCGACCAACCACCTCGACGCGGAGTCCGTCGCGTGGCTCGAGCGCTACCTCCAGGACTACCCGGGCACCGTCGTCGCGATCACGCACGACCGCTACTTCCTCGACAACGTCGCCCAGTGGATCCTCGAGCTCGAGCGCGGGCGCGGCTACCCCTTCGAGGGCAACTACACCGGTTGGCTCGAGCAGAAGGAGCGCCGCATGGCGCTCGACGAGAAGGAGAAGGAGGGCCGCCGCAAGGTGCTCGAGCGCGAGCTCGAATGGGTGCGCATGGCACCCAAGGCCCGGCACGCGAAGTCCAAGGCTCGCCTGCAGGCCTACGAGGAGCTGCGCGAGCAGGCCGAGGCCGACAACCGCAACGACGGTGTGCTCGAGATCGTGATCCCGCCCGGCCCGCGCCTGGGCGACCAGGTGATCGAGGCGGAGCACCTGAGCAAGGGGTTCGGCGATCGCCTCCTGATCGAGGACCTGAGCTTCACGCTGCCCCGCTCGGGCATCGTCGGCATCATCGGCCCGAACGGCGCCGGCAAGACGACGCTGTTCCGGATGATCGTCGACGCCTACAACGGTGGTGGCGGCGAGAACGCTCCCGACAGCGGCACGCTGACCATCGGTTCCACCGTCGACCTCTCCTACGTCGACCAGTCGCGCGACTCCCTCAACCCCGACAACACGCTGTACGAGGAGATCACCGACGGCCAGGACATCGTCAAGGTCGGCAACCGTGAGGTGAACAGCCGCGTGTACTGCGCGAGCTTCATGTTCAAGGGGCCGGACCAGCAGAAGAAGGTCGGGCAGCTCTCCGGTGGTGAGCGCAACCGGGTGCACCTCGCGAAGCTGCTCCGCACCGCCGGCAACGTGCTGCTGCTCGACGAGCCGACCAACGACCTGGACATCGACACCCTCCGGGCGCTCGAGGACGCGCTCGAGGGGTTCCCGGGTTGCGTGGTGGTCATCTCGCACGACCGCTGGTTCCTGGACCGCATCGCGACCCACATGCTCGCCTTCGAGGGCGATTCCCAGGTCCGCTGGTTCGAGGGCAACTTCTCGGAGTACGAGGCGTTCCGTCGCAAGGAGCTCGGCGCCGACGCCGCGCAGCCGCACAAGATCAAGTACAAGCCGCTCACCCGCTGACGCCCTGACCTGCAGCTGATCCACCTCGGTCGAAGCCGTCCGGCCCGTATGGGCCGTTCGGCCCAATTCTGCCGCGTGGTGTCAGGCCCGTCGCAACGACGTCCGATACCTGACCTCATGGGGACCAGCACCATCACACCAGCCGAGGGAACGTTGAGGAGCCGTGCCGTGCTCCGCGACGTCGAACCGGGAAGCACCGTCGACTGCACGCGCTGCGGAGAGCGCGTGAAGTTCCAGGCCAAGGTCCGGCACAAGCAGGTGATCTGCAACGTGTACGAACAGGGCCGTTGGTCGCGCGTGGAGCACTTCCACGCCGACTGCTACGAGCAGGCGGGTGAGCCCCACGGCGAGGTGGACCGCTCCCCCGTCGTGAGGCGACGCGCCACCGCGTCGAGCGACGCGCCGGCCATCGCACGCAGCGCCTGAGCACGCACACCCGCGCGATGCTCGGGGGATGACCGACCAGGCCTCACCCGAGCAGACCGCCACCCCACACGGGGACTACACGACCCTGCGACTCGAGCGGCTGTCCGCCTTCGACGTGCCGACGCCCGGTCCGACCGCGCCCGTCGGCGTCGACGACACGATCGCAGTGCTGACGCTCGACCGTCCGGACCGGCTCAACGCGCTCGATCCCGTGCTGATCGAAGAGCTGCACGCGGCGCTCGACCAGGTCGCCGCGGACGAGTCGCTGCGCGCCCTGATACTCACGGGCGCCGGTCGCGGCTTCTGCTCGGGGCTCGACCTGACCGACATCGGCATCTCGGGCTCGGGCAACGCCCAGGGCCGTGGACGGGTGCAGCGCGGCATGGACCTGCAGCAGCGCATCGCAGCCTTCGTCCCCGCGCTGCGGTCCCTGCGCATCCCCGTCATCGCAGCGGTGAACGGCGCCGCGTCCGGCGGCGGCCTGGCGCTGGCCCTCGCGTCCGACGTCCGAGTCGCAGCACGCGCCGCACGCTTCAACGTCGCGTTCGTGCGCATCGGGCTGTCCGGTTGCGACATCGGCGTCTCGTGGTTGCTGCCGCGCTGGATCGGTGCGTCGCGGGCGTTCGAACTGCTCCTCACCGGGCGGATGGTCGAGTCCGACGAAGCGGAGCGCATCGGGCTGGTGAGCCGCGTCGTCGACGACGACGACCTCATGGCCGAGGCAGCGGCCACCGCTCGGCTCATCGCTGGCAACTCTCCGACCGGGGTGTGGATGACCAAGGAGGTCATGTGGTCCAACCTCGAGATCGCAAGCATGCGGGCCGGCATCGACCTGGAGAACCGGACGCAGATCATGACCTCGTTCACCGAGGACACCGCCGAGGCAGTCGGTGCGTTCTTCGAACGTCGGCCGCCCGAGTTCAGGAACCGCTGATGCCCGCAGAGGCCACGCGCACGGCGTGGCGCGCCGCTGCGGCCGAGCTCGCCGCCGCGGATCCCGTCATGGCGCAGATGCACGATCGCCACGGCCCACCGGTGCCCCGTCGCGGCGCACCACCCGCCCGACGCTTCGAGGCGCTCGCGTCCTCGATCGCCTACCAGCAGCTCGCCGGCCGCGCCGCCGCGACGATCTGGGCGCGTGTGAAGGACGCCGTCGGGGAGCCGTTCACACCCGACGCCGTGCTCGCGACGGGCCCCGACGCGTTGCGCGCAGCGGGGCTGTCGGGTGCCAAGACCGCCGCGTTGCTGGACCTGGCGGTGAAGTCGAGCGACGGCACGCTGCGGCTGGACCGCATCGCCCGCCTCGCAGATCCCGCGGTGATCGACCACCTGACGGTCGTGCGCGGCATCGGGCCGTGGACGGCGCAGATGTTCCTCATGTTCGACCTGCGACGCCTCGACGTCTGGCCGACCGGCGACTACGGCGTGCGGGCCGGCTTCGCGAAGGCCTTCGGCCTGGACGCCATGCCGACCGAGAGGGAGCTCGGCGTGCTCGGTGAGCCCTACGCCCCGTACCGCTCGGTCGTGTCGTGGTGGTGCTGGCGCGAGGTCGACACGGTGACGCCGGCGACCCCGTCGTAGTGCACGCCTAGTCGTACTGCACGGGGCGACCGCGCGGCTCGCGGCCCTCGACGGCGAAGTACCGGTGGATGAACTGCACCGCGATCGACCCCTCGCCCACCGCCGAGGCGACACGCTTCACCGAACCGAAACGTGCGTCACCACCGGCGAACACGCCCGGCAGGCTCGTCTCGAGCGGGAACGGGTCCCGGTCGCACGGCCAGCCACCCCGGTCGAGGTCGGCACCGGTCAGCACGAAGCCACGGTCGTCGCGCTGGATCGTCGGAGGGAGCCAGTCGGTGTGCGGCTGGGCGCCGATCAGCAGGAACAGGGCCTGGGCCTCGACCGTGGAGTCCTGCGACGAGGCGCGCTCGCGGATCACCAGGTGCTCGAGCCGCCCGGCTCCCCCGCCGTCGACCACCTCTGCGTCGAGGCGCACCACGATGTTCGGGGTCGACTCGACCTGGCGGACCAGGTAGTCGGACATGCCCTCTCGCAACGAGCCGGCGCGGACCACCAACGTGACCTGCCGCGCGTAGGTCGCCAGGTGCAGCGCTGCCTGACCTGCGGAGTTGGCGCCACCGACGACGAAGACCTCACAGCCCTCGAGCGCCGGCGCCTCGGACGTGGGGCCGCCGTAGTAGACGCCTGCACCGGTCAGCTGGTCGAGCGACGGCACGTCGAGGCGGCGATAGCTCGCGCCCATGGCCAAGAGCACCGAGGTCGCCAGGATGCGGCTCCCGTCGGACACGCTGAGCTCGAGCGCCCCGTTGCGGGGTGTGATGTCGGTGACCGTCTGCATGAAGGCGAAGCGAGCGCCGAACACCCACGCCTGGTCGTACGCCGCCCGGGCGAGCTTGCGACCGCTGACGCCGCGCGGGAAACCCAGGTAGTTCCGGATGAGCGAGCTCGACGTGGCCTGCCCGCCGATGCCGCCCCGATCGACGACCAGGGTGCTGAGTCCCTCGGAGGCGCCGTAGACGGCGGCCGACAGCCCCGCAGGGCCAGCGCCGACGACCACGACGTCGAACTCGAGCTGCTCGGTGCTGATCGGCGACCCGGCGGCCAGCGCCATCTCGGAGTTCGACGGGTTCACCAGGACCTCGCCGTTGGGGAAGACGATGATCGGCAGCTCGACGCCCTCGCCGGCCGACTTCACCAGCGAGCGGCCCTCGTCGGAGTCCGCGAGGCAGAACTTGTGCGGGATCGCACACTGCTGCAGCGTCTCGCGCAGCTCGTAGGCACGACCCGACCACGACTCCCCGACCACGTGGATCGTGTGCGGTGCCGTCCTCGTCGCCTCTGCCCAGTCGAGCAGCATCGACGAGATCGCCTGGTGGAAGAGCTCGTCGGGCGACGCCGAGGGGCGCAGCAGGTAGTGCTCGAAGCGTCCGTGCGCGACCCCCTCGAAGATCGCCTCGCCGGTGCGCTTCTCGCCCCACTCGCCCCACTCGATGAGCAGCACCCGGCGGGCGTGCGGGTGGGTGCGACGGACCTCGTCGAGCACGTCACCGCCGGTCACCCCGGCCATCCACTGGCGGGCCAGCACCAGGGCGACGTCCTGTCCGGACGACGCCAGGTCGGCGAGGCAGGTGAGTGCCTCGTCGGGTGAGCCGATGCAGACCACCCGATAGTGGCGCAGGTAGCGGTCGGTCAGCTCGCGCTCGACATCGGCCAACGTCTCGGCGTCATCATCGATCGCGACCAGCACCGGTAGCGCCATGCGCAAAAGCGTACGTCACAATGACATCCGGGCTCATCGAAAAGCCCGGGACCGGACGGCTCGATTCAGCCGGCGCCCACGCCGAGCGCGGCGAGCACCGTGTCGGCCTGGGCGGCGGGGTCGCCCGAGCCCGCACCGAGCACCAGCTCCGGCGAGGACGGCGCCTCGTAGGGGTCGTCGATCCCGGTCATGCCGCGCAGCTCGCCGGCTCGTGCCTTGGCGTAGAGGCCCTTGGGGTCGCGGCGCTCGCACTCCTCGAGAGGCGTGTCGACGAACACCTCGACGAAGCGGAGCCCGGCCGAGGTCACCCGGCGCCGCACTCCGTCACGCGCCGCCCGGTAGGGCGAGACGAGCGGCACCAGCGCGACGACGCCGGCATCGGCGAACAGCGCGGCGACCTCGCCGACGCGCCGCACGTTCTCGTCGCGGTCCTCGGCGCTGAAGCCCAGGTCGACGTTGAGGCCGTGTCGCAGGTTGTCGCCGTCGAGCAGGTAGGCGGCGCGGCCCGAGGCGATCAGGCGCCGCTCGACCTCGACGGCGACCGTCGACTTCCCCGACCCGGACAGACCGGTGAACCACACCACCAGCCCGTCACCGCCGGTCACCGCCGCACGAGCGTCGCGGGCGACCTCGCCGTCGTGCCAGACGACGATGCGCTCGCCGGCGGCTGTACCGGGGCCGTCGCTCACGACGACTCGCCGAGGATCATGCCCGCGCCGACGGTCGCGTTCGTCGACTCGTCGATCAGGATGAACGAGCCGGTCTCGCGGCTGCGGCGGTACTCGTCGAAGAACAGGGGCTGCGTGGTCCGGAGGCTCACCCGGCCGATCTCGTTCAGCGCGAGCGCGGTCGCGGACTCGTCGCGGTGCAGCGTGTTGACGTCGAGGCGGTAGCGCAGGTCCTTCACCATGGCCCTGGCCGTGCGCGTGGTGTGCTTGATGGCGAGCTTCGTGCGGGGCGACAAGCTCGACGCCTCGGTGAGCCAGCAGACCATCGCGTCGATGTCCTGGCCGACGGTCGGCTGGTTCTGCGGCCGGCAGATCATGTCGCCGCGCGAGATGTCGATCTCGTCCGCCAGGCGGATCGTCACCGACATCGGTGCGAACGCCTCGTCGACCGGACCGTCGAAGCTGTCGATCGCGGCGATGGTCGAACCGAAGCCGGACGGCAGCACGACGACCTCGTCACCCGGCTTGAACACGCCGGCGGCGACCTGCCCGGCGTAGCCCCGGTAGTCGTGGTGCTCGTCGGTCTGGGGACGCAGCACGTACTGCACGGGGAAGCGTGCGTCGATCAGGTTGCGGTCCGATGCGATGTGCACGGTCTCGAGGTGGTGCAGCAGCGAGGCACCGTCGTACCAGTCCATGTTCGCCGAGCGGCTCACCACGTTGTCGCCGTTGAGCGCCGAGATCGGGATGAACGTCAGATCAGTGATGTCGAGCTTCGCCGCGAACGACGTGAACTCCGCGACGATCTCGTCGAACCGGCCCTGGTCGTAGTCGACGAGATCCATCTTGTTGACCGCGAGCACCAGGTGCGGGATGCGCAGCAACGACGCGATGAACGCGTGACGACGGGACTGCTCGAGCACACCCTTGCGGGCGTCGATCAGCACGATCGCCAGGTCGGCGGTCGACGCACCCGTGACCATGTTGCGCGTGTACTGCACGTGGCCGGGAGTGTCGGCGATGATGAACTTGCGGCGGGGCGTCGCGAAGTAGCGGTACGCCACGTCGATCGTGATGCCCTGTTCGCGCTCGGCACGCAGGCCGTCGGTCAGCAGCGCCAGGTTGGTCCCCTCGAGGCCCATGCGCTCGCTGGCGTCGGCGACCGACTCGAGCTGGTCCTCGAAGATCGACTTCGAGTCGTAGAGCAGACGCCCGATCAGCGTCGACTTGCCGTCGTCGACCGATCCAGCGGTCGCGAATCGCAGCAGCTCAGCCATCAGAAGTACCCCTCACGCTTGCGTCCGCTGCCACACGGGTCGGATCGACGCGCTCTCGTCGCGACACCGCCATCAGAAGTACCCCTCACGCTTGCGATCCTCCATGGCTGCCTCGGAGGCTCGGTCGTCGGCCCGGGTCGCACCGCGTTCGGTGAGTCGGGTCGCCGCGACCTCTTCGATGATCTGCTCGACGGTCGCCGCGGGCGACTCGACCGCTCCGGTGCACGAGGCGTCACCGACGGTGCGGAACCGCACCGTGCGCACCTCGGGCTCCTCGCCGTCCATGACGGTCACGTAGGGCGTCACCGCCAGCCACATGCCGTCGCGCTGGAACACCTCACGCTCGTGGGCGTAGTAGATCGACGGCACCTCGATGCCGTCGGTGGCGATGTAGTTCCAGATGTCGAGCTCGGTCCAGTTGCTGATCGGGAACACCCGGATGTGCTCACCGCGGTGGTGCCGACCGTTGTAGAGGTTCCACAGCTCGGGTCGCTGGTTCTTGGGGTCCCACTGCCCGAACTCGTCGCGGAAGGAGTACACGCGCTCCTTGGCGCGGGCCTTCTCCTCGTCACGGCGGGCGCCACCGAAGGCGGCGTCGAAGCCGTGCTCCTCGACGGCGTCGAGCAGGGTGACGGTCTGGAGCTGGTTCCGGCTGGCCCGGGGTCCCGTCTGCTCGGTCACCCGTCCGGCGTCGATCGACTCCTGGACCGAGGCGACGACCAGCTTGACGCCCAGCTCGGCCACCCGACGGTCCCGGTAGTCGTAGACCTCGTCGAAGTTGTGGCCCGTGTCGACGTGCATCACCGGGAACGGGATCTTCGCCGGCCAGAACGCCTTCTCGGCGAGACGCAGCATGACGATCGAATCCTTGCCGCCGGAGAAGAGGAGGACCGGCCGTTCGAACTCGGCGGCCACCTCCCGGATGATGTGGATCGACTCGGCTTCGAGCGTCTTGAGGTCGGAGAGTTCGTAGTTCATTCGATACCTGTCAGGTGCAGAACGGTTTCGGCGACACTACGGCCGCGAAACCCGACCGGCAAGGTCAGGTATCAGGACCACCCCCGCCCCCGCCCTGCGGGACCGGATCTAGGGTGTCGCCATGCCGAACCAGGACGACCACGAGCTGGCCTCCCGGCTCGCCACTGCGGCGGGTGAGGTCCTCGTCGATCTCCGGATCCGCCTTCGGGCCGACGGTGCCGACGAGCGCACCATCAAGGACGAGGGCGACCGCGTCTCACACGAGCTGTTGACCGCTGCGCTGCGGGAACACCGCCCTGACGACGCCGTGCTCTCGGAAGAGGCGCGCGGCGCCGAGCTCGAGGACACCGCTCGACTCGACGCCCACCGCGTCTGGATCATCGACCCGCTCGACGGGACTCGGGAGTACGGCGAGGGGCGCGACGACTGGGCGGTGCACGTCGCGCTCGTCGAGGGGGGCGTGCCGACCTCGGGTGCGGTCGCGCTGCCCGGCCTGGGCCTGACCTTCGACACCCGCGTCCCCGCACCGGTCCCGCCGGCCCCCGAGCGGTTGCGGGTGGTGGTGAGCCGCACCCGACCACCGGCCGAGGCGCTGCAGATCGCCGCAGCGCTCGACGCCGAGCTGGTCGAGATGGGCTCCGCCGGGGCGAAGGCCATGTCGATCCTCCGCGGCGTGTCGGACGTCTACCCCCACTCCGGTGGCCAGTTCGAGTGGGACTCCGCCGCTCCGGTCGCCGTGGCCATGGCCGCAGGTCTGCACTGCAGCCGTCTCGACGGCGCCCCGCTGGTCTACAACCGTGAGGACCCGTACCTGCCCGACCTGATCGTGTGCCGCCCGGAGCACGCCGAGTCCGCGATCGCTGCGGCAGCCGGGGCGCCGCGATGAGCGACGAGCGGGTCGCGTCCGACGTCGCACAGTTCTCGTTCACCGACGACGGGCCGTGGGTCGTCGACCGGTCGGCGCTGTCGTGGACCGCGGGGATCGCGGTGCTGCGAGCGACGATCCGCCGGCAGGTGCCGCTGCTGACTCGACGGCGAGTGCTGCCGCCGCCCGGCAGGCTCGGCGTGGTCGCGGTCCGACTCGGCGCCGCCGTCGCCGGATGGGCGATCGTCGAACGACGACGTGGCGGCTCGGCATCACGCGCCGGGCTGTCGCGCCGCCTGCGCCGCACCGCGGAGCACCTCGGACCGACGTACATCAAGCTCGGCCAGATCATCTCGAGCGGCGAGGGGCTGTTCCCCTCGGAGCTGGTCGAGGAGTTCAAGATCTGTCGCGACCAGGTGCCCGCCGAGGACTTCGAGTCGGTGCGTCGGGTCGTCGAGCAGGACCTCGGCCGACCCCTCGACGAGGTGTTCGAGCGCTTCGACCCGGTCCCCCTCGCCGCGGCGTCGATCGCCCAGGTGCATGCGGCCCGTCTCCGCAACGCGGATGGCAGCCCCGGGCCCGACGTGGTGGTCAAGGTGCAGCGCCCGACGATCCGCACCCAGGTGCACCACGACCTGGCGGTGATGTCGTGGCTGGCGCCGTTCCTGGTCGGCCGGATCCCGATCTCGGCGCTCGCCAACCCGCCGGCGCTCGTCGAGCTGTTCGCCGAGACCATCAGCGAGGAGCTCGACTTCCGCCTCGAGGCCGAGAACATGCTCGACGTCGCCGAGTCGTTCGCGCAGCTCGGTCAGCGGGGCCTGATCATCGCCCGCCCCCATCCCGACCTGGTCACACGACGGGTGCTCGTCATGGAACGCCTGGCCGGCTACGGCTTCGACGACCTCGAGTCCATGCAGGCCGCCGGCATCGACACCCACGAGATCCTCCGCATCGGCATGACCGGGTTCACCGAGGGCTGCATGGTGCACGGCATCTTCCACGGCGACCTGCACGGCGGGAACCTCTTCGTCACCCCCGACGGGCGCATCGCGCTGCTCGACTTCGGCATCACCGCCCGGCTGACCGACCTGGAGCGCACGGCGTTCCTCCGCCTGATGCTGTCGGGGGCGATGGGCGACATCCCCGGGCAGATCGGCGCGCTGCGCGACCTCGGGGCGCTGCCGGCCGACACCGACATCGACGACGTCATCTCCGAGCTGCGCCTGGACCAGCAGCCGGTCGACCCGACCTCGCTGTCCCAGGAGGAGCTGGTCGGCGAGCTGCAGCGGGTCATCAAGGCGTTGTTGGGCATGGGCGCCCGCCTTCCGAAGATCCTGATGCTGTACGTGAAGAACCTGGTCTTCCTCGACGGAGCGATCGCGAACCTGGCACCCGACCTCGACCTGGTCGGCGAGATCGCCATGTTGTCGACGCACCTGGCCGTCACCCACGGCGACCGGTTCGCTGCCGAGATCGGCGTGTCCGCCGAGGACTTCCGCGTCGATCCGGAAGCGATCAAGGCGGGCTTCGGTATCGTCGACGGCGACATGGACTCGGTGACCTACCGGGATCTGCAGCAGCGCCGCGACGTCATCCGACGCCGCCTCGACCGCCGCTGAGGGCGACCCGTTCCCGCAGGGCCGACACAGGTCACAGCTCGGTATTGCGTACGGCGGCCCGAATTCGGCGAAGATGTCAGGTCCCCCTCGTGCCGGTCACCCGGTACATCGTCGTGCCGGTCGTCCGGTACCCCCGAGACCGGAACTCTCCATGACCACAGCTCAGGCCCCCTCCGAGGCGAGCGCACGCGTGCCCGTCGACGGCATCCGCAACGTCGCCATCATCGCCCACGTCGACCACGGCAAGACCACGCTCGTCGACGCCATGCTCAAGCAGGCCGGCGCCTTCCACGACCACGCGGCCGAGGTCGACCGCGTGATGGACAACACCGACCTGGAGCGCGAGAAGGGCATCACCATCCTCGCCAAGAACACCGCGGTGCGCTGGACCGGCGAGGGCCGCGACGAGGTGAAGATCAACATCGTCGACACCCCCGGCCACGCCGACTTCGGTGGCGAGGTCGAGCGTGCGCTCACCATGGTCGACGGGGTCGTGCTGCTCGTCGACGCGTCCGAGGGCCCGCTGCCCCAGACCCGGTTCGTGCTGCGCAAGACCCTCGAGCTGAACCTGCCGGTCATCCTGGCGGTCAACAAGGTCGACCGACCCGACGCCCGCATCGACGAGGTCGTCGCCGAGGTCGAGGACCTGTTCATGGACCTCGACGCCGACATCGACCAGATCGACTTCCCGGTCATCTACTGCAACGGCCGTGCCGGTCGGGCCAGCATGACCAAGCCCGAGTCGCCCGACGACCTCGAGGACGACCTCACCCCGCTGTTCGAGCTGCTCGTCGACCACCTCCCGGCGCCCACCCACGATCCGGACCACCCGCTGCAGGCGTGGGTCACGAACCTCGACGCCAGCCAGTTCGTCGGCCGTCTGGCGATGTGCCGCATCCTGAACGGGACGCTCCGCAAGGGCCAGCAGGTCGGCTGGTGCCGCACCGACGGCACCGTCGAGCGCGCCAAGGTCGCCGTGCTCTACGTGACCGAGAACCACGAGCGCACCGAGGTCGACGAGGCCGGTCCGGGCGAGATCATCGCCGTCGCCGGCATCGAGGACGTCACGATCGGTGAGACGCTGAGCGACCCCGAGGACCCGCGTCCCATGCCGGTCATCACCGTCGACGAGCCCAGCCTGGCCATGACGGTCGGGGTGAACACCTCGCCGCTCAACGGCCGCGACGGCGACAAGGTCACCGCCCGCCAGATCAAGGCCCGCCTCGATGCGGAGCTGATCGGCAACGTGAGCCTGCGGGTCAAGAGCACCGACCGTCCCGACGCCTGGGAGGTGCACGCCCGAGGTGAGCTGCAGCTCGCCGTGCTGATCGAGACGATGCGCCGCGAGGGCTTCGAGCTCACCGTCGGCAAGCCGCAGGTGGTCACCCGCGAGATCGACGGCAAGGTGCACGAGCCCGTCGAGATGGTCAGTGTCGACGTGCCCGAGGAGTACCTCGGCGCGGTCAGCCAGCTGCTGGCCACCCGCAAGGGCGTGCTGGTCAACATGGTCAACCACGGCACCGGCTGGGTCCGCATCGAGCAGCGGGTTCCCGCTCGCGGCCTGCTCGGCTTCCGCACCGAGTTCCTGACCGAGACCCGCGGCACCGGCATGCTGCACCAGATCTTCGACGGCTGGGAGCCGTGGTTCGGTGAGATCCGCTCGCGTGACCGCGGCTCGATCGTGGCCGACCGCTCGGGTCCCGTCACCGCGTACGCGGTCATCGCCATCCAGGAGCGCGCCCAGCTCTTCGTCGGTCCCGGCGAAGAGGTCTACGAGGGCATGATCGTCGGCGAGAACTCACGCTCCGAGGACATGGACGTCAACATCTGCCGTGAGAAGAAGCTCACGAACATGCGGACGTCGTCGTCGGACAACACCGAGCGCATGACCCCGCCGAAGCGCCAGTCCCTCGAGCAGGCGCTCGAGTTCGTGGCCGAGGACGAGTGCGTCGAGGTGACCCCGTCGGTCGTGCGGCTGCGCAAGGTGTTCCTCGACGCCGGCGAGCGCGCCCGCAAGGCCAAGGCGATCAAGACCGCCCGCCAGGGCTGATCCCGGCCCCGTCCGCCGAGACTGATACCCGACTACCTCACTCGGGTTTACCTGATTAGTCTGGTTCCATGTCCGAGTCCCGGTTGTTCGCCTTCCCCAACCCGGTGAACGACGTCTCGGCGCGCACCGTCGCGACCGGCGTCGTCATCATGGCCGTGCTGGTCGCCGCGCTCGGCTGGGGCTGGGTCCTGATCCCGCTCACCTACGGGTTCATCGCCAGGGTGCTCACCGGGCCGACGCTCAGCCCGCTCGGGCAGTTCGCCGTGCGGGTCGTCGCCCCGCGGCTCCCCCAGCACGAGAAGCTGGTGCCCGGGCCGCCGAAGCGGTTCGCCCAGGGCATCGGCGTCGCCTTCACGGTGACCGCCTCGGTGCTGTGGCTGGCCGGTGCGCCCGGCGCCGCTCGCATCGTCGTCGCCATGCTGGCCGTCGCGGCGACCCTCGAGGCCGCGTTCGGCTTCTGCCTGGGCTGCAAGGTCTTCGCGCTGCTCATGCGTGCGGGCGTCGTGCCCGAGTCGGTGTGCGAGGAGTGCAACGACCTCTCGCTGCGGCTGCCCGGGCTGGGGTCACCCTCGGCCTGAGCCCGTCTGCCGGTCGTCTACCCTCGGCGCGATGCGTCTGGTGATCGCCCGCTGTTCCGTCGACTACGAGGGTCGGCTCTCCGCCCACCTGCCCGAGGCACTCCGGCTGATCATGGTGAAGGCCGACGGCTGCGTCGCCATCCACGCCGACGGTGGTGCGTACAAGCCGCTCAACTGGATGAACGCGCCGAACCGCCTCGTCGAGCACGAGGACCACTGGACCATCACCAACCCCAAGGGCGAGACGCTGACGATCAACCTGCTCGAGGTGATCGAGGACACCGCCCACGAGCTCGGACTCGACCCGGGGCTGACCAAGGACGGGGTCGAGGCACACCTGCAGGAGCTGCTGGCCGCCGACCCCACGGTGATCGCCGAGGGCCTGTCGCTGGTGCGCCGCGAGTTCCCCACCGACATCGGGCCGGTCGACCTGCTGTGCCGCGACGCCGAGGGCAACGCCGTCGCGGTCGAGATCAAGCGCCGCGGCGAGATCGACGGTGTCGAGCAGCTCGCCCGCTACCTCGAGCGCATCGAGCGCGATCCGCTGCTGCGCGGCGTGCGGGGCGTGTTCGTGGCCCAGGTCGTCAAGCCGCAGGCCAAGGTGCTCGCCGAGTCACGTGGCATCGCCTGGGTCGAGGTCGACTACGACGTCCTCCGCGGCGCCCGCGAGGCCGACCTCACCCTCTTCTGACGCACCCTCTGACGCCGCCCTGCCCGGCCCGACACCGCCCCATCCCGAATTCCGTCTCGGAATCGGTGTGATCACACCGATTCCGCGTCGGAGATGACCGGGTACTCGGTCACACTCGGCCCCCGAAGAAGACCTGGGTCTCGACGAGTTGTCCGCCCCTGACGGTGGTGTGCTCGACGTTCCGGTACCGGCCACCGTCGTGCAGCTCGTACTCGTAGAGCATGAGCACGCCGTCGGGGCCCGCGTCGACGAGCTCGACGATCTCCTGGGTCACGAAGCGGTCGGCGGTCGGGAAGCAGCGCTCGAGGAACGCCGCCCTGTCGATGTGGTCGTCCTGGGGGCTGGTGAAGACGAAGTCGTCCGCGAGCAGCCGCTGCTCGGCGTCGAGGTCCTGCGACCTGTACGCCTCGAACGCCGCCCGAACGACCTCGCTGTTCGCCACGAGGTCACTGTACGGAGCGGGAACCCTGCTGTCCCCCGACATCCGTCCCGTCTCCCCGACGTCCGTCCCGTCTCCCCGATATCCGTCTCGCCTCCCCGGAATCCGTCGCGGAGTTGGGGCGATCCCACCGATTCCGAGACGGATTTCCTCGTGCCGGGCGGACGATCTAGGCGAGCACGAGACGGGCGCGTTCGACGACCTCGTTCAGCACCCTGGTCGCTGCCGCCACGTCCTCGGCGGGCAGGCCGCTCCAGACCGAGGCCGTGCGGGCGGCGATCGTCGACTGGACCTCTGCGACCAGCGCCGAACCCGCCGCGGTGAGCCGGCCCTCGGTGAGCAGCCCCCGTGCGCCGAGCTGGTCGACGAGCTCGGCGGCGTCGTCGAAGTGGGCCCGGTCGAGCACCTCGGCGACGAGACCGGAGCGATCGACGGCGCCGTCGAGCAGTTCGGCCAACCGCAGCGTCACCCACTGCGCCTCGGTCAGGTCGGTGCCGTCGAGGACCTGCCGGAGCACGGCGTTGAGGGTCTTCTCGGTCTCGCCGATGAGTCGGGGTCCGAACGGTGTCGTCATGACGACCTCCCATTTTCGTTGGTCATCCCAACAATAGCAATCGTTGGCACGACCAACAACCCTTAGGCTGTGTCCATGGCTCCACTCCGACGCGTCGCCGACCAGCCGACCTGGCTCCTGGGTCGAGCGAACGCCCGCTCGCAGCGCATCCTCGCCGAGGGCTTCAACGCCGCCGGAGCGCGGGGTTACCAGTTCAGGATCCTCGCGGGGCTGGAGCAGCACGGACCGTCGAGCCAGGCGGACCTCGGCCGGAACACGGGCATCGACCGAAGCGACGTCGTCGCCACCGTGAACGAGCTGGTGGCCCAGGGCTTCGTGCGCCGCGACCCCGACCCCGACGACCGTCGCCGCAACATCATCACGCTCACTCCGACCGGTGGCGACGCCCTGGAGCGGCTGGACCGGGTCGTGCACGACGCCCAGGACCGGATGCTCGCTCCGCTCTCCCCCGACGAGCGGTCGACGCTGGTCGACCTGCTCGCCAAGCTGGTGCACGCCGAGGGGTAGTTCGGCGCTCGATGTCGAGAACTCGGTGCCGGCTCCGTCCAAGGGGTGCACGGCCCGCCGGGCCGCACGCCACACGAGGAGATCACGATGGCCAAGTACCTGTTGCTCAAGCACTACCGCGGAGCCCCCGCAGCGCAGAACGACGTCCCGATGGACCAGTGGACCCCCGAGGAGGTCCAGGCCCACATCCAGTACATGAGCGACTTCGCCGAACGACTCGAGCGCACCGGGGAGTACGTCGACGGCCAGGCCGTGTCGCCCGAGGGCACCTGGGTCCGCCACGACGGCGAGGGCCGACCGCCCGTGACCGACGGCCCGTTCGCCGAGACCAAGGACCTGATCGCCGGCTGGATGGTGATCGACGTCGACAGCTACGACCGTGCCGTCGAGCTCGCCGGGGAGCTGTCGGCCGCCCCGGGCGCCGGCGGGCAGCCGATCCACGAGTGGCTCGAGCTCCGGCCGTTCCTGAGCGCCCCGCCGACCGTCACGCAGTGACGATCGGGCCATCCGTCATGGACGACGCCGAGCTCCGTGCACTCGTCCCACGGGTGTTGAGCGTCCTCGTCGGTCGCGGCGCCGACTTCGCGACCGCCGAGGACGCCGTCCAGGAGGCGCTCATCCGGGCCCTCTCCGCCTGGGACGACGAGATGCCCGCGGATCCGACCGGATGGCTCGTCACGGTCGCCTGGCGGGCGTTCATCGACCTGGTCAGGTCGGACACCTCACGACGCGACCGAGAGGTGCGGGTCGACACCAAACGGATCGGGGGCGACCCGCCGTCCGGAGCGGACGACACGCTGCAGCTCTACTTCCTGTGCGCCCACCCGGACCTGACGCCGTCGTCCGCGGTCGCCCTCACGCTGCGGGCCGTCGGTGGGCTCACCACCCGCCAGATCGCCGCGGCCTACCTGGTGCCCGAGGCGACCATGGCGCAGCGCATCAGCCGCGCCAAGCGCACCATCGCCCGAGCGGGACTGATCGGTCCCGGCGACCTGCGCACCGTGATGCGGGTGCTCTACCTCGTGTTCAACGAGGGCTACTCCGGTGACGTCGACCTCGCCGCCGAGGCGATCCGACTGACCCGCCAGCTGGTCACCCTGACCGACGAGCCCGAGGTCGACGGCCTGCTGGCCCTGATGCTGCTGCACCACGCCCGGCGCGCCAGCCGCACCCATGACGACGGCAGCCTCGTGGCGCTGGCCGACCAGGACCGCACCCGTTGGGACACCGCGCTGATCGTCGAGGGCATCGAGCGACTACGAGCGGCGCTCGACCGCGACCGACTCGGCGAGTACCAGGCACAGGCCGCCATCGCCGCGCTGCACGCGGACGCCCAGCACGTCGACGAGACGGACTGGGTGCAGATCGTCGAGTGGTACGACGAGCTGCTCGCGTTCACCGACACGCCGATCGTGCGGCTCAACCGGGCGGTCGCGCTCGGCGAGGCCGACGGCGCGCCGGCAGGACTGGCGGCGCTCGCCGAGGTCGACGCCGACGTGCCGCGCCGCGACGCGGTCGCCGCCCACCTGCACGAGCGCAACGGTGAGCTCGAGCTCGCGGCCCGGCTCTACGCCGAGGCGGCGCGCAACGCGCCGAGCCTCGCCGAACGAGACCACCAGATGCTCCAGGCCGCGCGACTGCACCAGGAGCTGCGCAGCGGCACCTGAAGCCGAGCTGCTCAGGTGTAGGTGCAGCCGCCGGCGTCGATGACGACCCGGCCGTCGCCACCGAGGGTGCGGTGCACCGCGGTGCCCTCGCCGGTGCGCCAGATCTCGACGGTGACGTCCTCGCCGGGGAACACCGGTGCCGAGAAGCGACCGTCGATCGAACCGAAGCGCGCCGGGTCCGAGTCGCACAGCTCGCGCAGCAGCGCTCGACCGGCGAACCCGTAGGTGCACAGGCCGTGGAGGATCGGACGGTCGAAGCCGGCGAACGCGGCGAAGGTCGGATCGGAGTGCAGCGGGTTGCGGTCACCCGAGAGGCGGTACACGAGTGCCTGCTCCGGGCGGGTCGAGTACGTCACCGAGTGGTCCGGGGCGCGTTCGGGCACCTGGTTGACCGAACCCGACGGCCCACGCTCGCCACCGAATCCGCCCTCACCACGGATGAACGCGGACATGACCAGGTCGAAGAGCGGCTCACCGCTCGACGCGTCGACCGCCTCGGCGGTGATCTCGACCACCGCTCCCTTGCCCTTGTCCCAGATCGCCGTGATCTCGGCCGTCGACGTCAGGCTGCCCGAGACGGGCAGGGGCCGGTGGCTGACCACCTTCTGCTCGCCGTGCACCAGCATCGCCGGGTTGAACGAGCCGATGTCGCCGAACGCACCGGACACGTCGCACAGCACCACGGCCATGGTCGGCAGGACCCGCTGGGTGATGTCGATCGAGTTCTCGGTCACGAACGGAAGGTCGGCGGGATCGACGGGATCCTGTCCGGCGCCGACCCCGACGGCGTAGAGGAGGGCGTCCTTGGAGTCCCAACTCGACGTCACCGGCTCGCCGCGAGACCCGACTGCTGCAGGATTGATCGGCACGTTGCTGCTCCCCCGAGCTCCGATCGGGCGCCGACGCCTCGTGTGACCCCCAAGGGACGCCGAACCCGAACCTGTGAATGTCACATGACAATGCCACGAGATCACCGCGCGAGTGCGCGACCCTTGTTGCCGTGTCCGGTGCCAAGAAGGCCACCCTCGCGGTCGTCGCCGTTCCCCTCGTGCTCGTCGTGCTCGTCACCGCGGCATGGGGTGTCGATGACGCGCGCAGCAGCGACCGGGTGGCCCGCAACATCACGTTGGCGACGGTGCCGGTCGGCCACCAGACACAGGACGAGCTCCGAGCGACGGTCGACGAGCTGGCCGCCGAGCTGCCCGACACCCCGGTCGTGATCGACGCCGGCGAGTTCGAGCTGACGACCACCGCCGGCGAGCTCGGCATGACGATCGATGTGGACCGCACGATCGAAGCGGTCCGCGAGCAGAGCGCCGACGGGCCGCTGCCCACTCGCCCCGTGCGTTGGGTGCAGTCCTTCTTCGGGGAGCGAGAGGTCGACGCCGTGCTGGCGGTCGACGTCGAGCAGCTGGCGGCGACGATGGTCGCCCTCGAGGGCGACCGTCGGACCGTGCCCGTCGAACCCGCGCTCGAAGCGACCTCCGAAGCGGTGCGGCTCGTCCCGGGCACTCCCGGCACCGAGCTCACCGTGCACGACGTCGTGGCCGCGCTCCCCCAGCACGTCGCCGACGTCAACGAGCCCATCACGATCGAGGCGAGCCAGACCGTCACCGAGCCCCAGGTCTCCGACGAGTCCGTCGCAGCACTCGCCGACCAGGCGAACACCGTCACCGGTGGCGAGATCACCCTCGAGATCGGCGGCGCGAGCAACAAGGTCGACGGCGCCGCGTTCCGACCGGCGTTCGGGCTGGCCATCGACGGCACCACGCCTCGACTGACCATGCAACCCGAGCCCGTCGCCGAGATCCTCTCGAAGAACGTCCCGACCAAGTCCAACCCGACCGGCGTCCGCTTCGACATCCAGGGTGGCGTCCCCGTGCCCGTCGGCGGCGAGGACGCGGCGGTGTGCTGCACCGAGGAGGCTCCCGAGACCATCGTCGCCGCGCTGCTCGCCGGGCAGACGACGATCCCGCTCCCGACCCGGACCCAGACCGCTGCACAGGGCCGAGAGTGGGCTGCGGGGCTCGGCGTGAAGGAGATCATCGGCTCGTACACGACCAACCACAAGGGAGGGGAGTCGCGGGTCACCAACATCCACCGGATGGCCGACATCCTCCGGGGCACGTTGATCCCTCCGGGCTCGACCTTCTCGGTGAACGACACGGTCGGGCGTCGCACGGTCGAGAAGGGCTTCGTCGAGGGCGGCGTGATCCAGGACGGCGAGTTCACCACCGACATCGGCGGCGGTGTCAGCCAGTTCGCCACCACGCTGTTCAACGCGGCGTTCTTCGGCGGTCTCGACATCCCCGCCTACAAGGCGCACTCGAAGTACATCAGCCGCTACCCGTTCGGCCGCGAGGCCACGCTCGCCTACCCAGGCGTCGACCTGAAGATCCGCAACGACACCCCGTACGGCATCGTGATCTGGCCGACCTACACGAACACGTCGATCACGGTCGACCTGTGGTCCACCCGGACCGCCGTCGGTGCGCAGACCGGCCAGAACAAGTCCTCGGGCTGCGGTGCGGTCACGACCGAGCGCACCCGAACCTTCACCGACGGCCGGGTCGAGAAAGACACGTTCAGGG
>JAEWED010000037.1 GCA_023389745.1 Actinomycetes bacterium | reverse complement strand
ACCCAACCCAGTCCGGCCCAACCCAGTCCGGCCCAGCCCCGCCCCGGGGAACCTGCGGCGCCGCGACGTCGACCCAGATTCCGTGCCCGGTGGTTGCTGGTCATCCCGCTCGTGTTGCTCCTGGCGCTGGGCGGCACGCTCTGGTGGGCCTACTCGGCGTACTCGAAGATCGAGCGCATCGACCTGAGCGACGTGCTCGACCCGGTCACCGGCGACTCCACCAACTACCTGCTGGTCGGCTCCGACTCGCGCGACGAGCTCGACCCCGAGGGCAACAGCGGCGTCACCGGCCGGCGCAGCGACACGATCATCGTCCTGCAGACCACCCCCGAGGGCACCGCCATGATGTCGGTGCCACGGGACCTGTGGGTCGAGATCGCCGACACCGGCGAGAACGGGCGCATCAACGGGGCGTACAACCGCGGTCCCGCCAACCTGGTCCAGACGGTGAAGAACAACCTGGACATCCCGATCAACCACTACATGGAGGTCGGCTTCGGCTCC
This sequence comes from Actinomycetes bacterium, assembly GCA_023389745.1. GTDB lineage: Bacteria > Actinomycetota > Acidimicrobiia > Acidimicrobiales > Microtrichaceae > JAFAFN01. The sequence goes on along the minus strand of JAEWED010000037.1, from coordinate 9,286 downwards.
TTCGCCGGGCTCGTCGACGCCCTCGGCGGCGTGACGATCGACCTGCCCCACCCGGCCTTCGACGCGCAGTCCGGCTTCAACCAGCCCGTCGCCGGTCAGGTGACGTTGGACGGTCAGCAGGCGCTCGCCTACGCACGTTCACGGCACTACACCGAGATCATCGACGGACGTGAGGTCACCGAACCGACCGCTGACCTGGGGCGCCAGCAGCGGCAGCAGCTGTTCCTGCGCACGGCGCTGAGCGAGGTCGGGTCGACCCGGAACCCGTTCACCCTGGTGCGTGTCGCCGACGCCATGTCCTCGGAGCTGATCATCGACTCAGGCCTCGGCTTCGGCGAGGCGCTGTCGCTCGTGCGCAAGCTCGGTGGCTCGAGCCCCGAGACGGTCATCCTGCCCGTCGAGGGCGTCCGGCGCGGCGACGCCGCGGTGCTGGTGCTCGTCGAACCCGACGCCCAGGCGGTGCTGCAGCGCTTTCGTTAGACAGAACCGCCGGTGAACGCAACCGCCGGTGAACGCAACCGCCGGTGAACGCGACCAGCGCTGAGCCGGCCTCGCATGGTCGGTAGGATCGCCGGCATGCCTACCGAACCACCAGCAGCCGACGGATCCTCCGAGCGTCGGGAGAAGTTCTCCGAGCCGTTCGCACTCTCGATCGACCCCGAGAAGAGCTACCAGGCCGAGATCGTCACGAACCACGGCACGATGACCGCGTTCCTGCACGCCAAGGACGCGCCGAAGACCGTGAACAACTTCGTGAACCTCGCGCGCTACCACTACTACGACGGCATCATCTTCCACCGCATCATCCGCGAGTTCATGATCCAGGGTGGCGATCCGACCGGCACCGGACGTGGCGGCCCCGGCTACCGCTTCGAGGACGAGCTGCCGGCCCCCGGCAAGTACAAGATCGGCTCGCTCGCCATGGCGAACGCCGGCCCGAACACCAACGGCAGCCAGTTCTTCATCGTCTCCGGTGCGCACGGTGTCACCCTGCCGCCGCAGTACTCGCTCTTCGGCCAGCTCATCGCCGGCGAGGACGTGCTCGACGCGATCCAGAAGGTGCCCACCGGCGCCCAGGACCGCCCGAAGGACGACGTGATCATCGAGACGATCACCATCACCGAGTCCTGAGCCACGCCACCCCGGGGTCCGACCACGTCGGCTCCCGGGGTGCACCGGGCACGGCCCGGGCACAGGTGCACTCGAGGGCGGACGGAAGGGGACAGACGTGGGTGGAGCAGGTCGATCGCGGGCGCTGGCACTCGGCACCGTCGCGGGAGTCGCGTTCGTGGCCGGAGCGGTCGCGCTGCAGCGTCGTGGGCGCGGTGAGTCCGATGCACGGACCGCCACGGCCACCGGCCCGACCTCGGGCATCGCGACGAACCGGGCCCGCCGCACGGCGGAGCTCGCGAAGATCGGGGCCCGCACCGGCTCGAACTTCGTCGAGATGAAGGCCCGCGGTGCGCTCGCCTCCGAGGAGCGGCGCGAGGAGCTGCGCGCCGAGTTCGAGCTGCGCTCCGCCGAGCAGGTCGCCGAGACCCTCGGCAACATGAAGGGCGCCATGATGAAGCTCGGCCAGATGGCGAGCTACCTGGACCAGGGACTGCCCGAGCCGGTCCGGGACGCGCTCGCCCAGCTGCAGGCCGATGCTCCGCCGATGTCGTACGAGCTCGTCGAGCAGGTCGTCCGCGACGAGCTCGGCGGGTCACCCGACGAGGTGTTCGCACGCTTCGACCCGGTACCGATCGCCTCGGCGTCGATCGGTCAGGTCCACCGGGGTCGCACCCACGACGGCCGTGAGGTGGCGATCAAGGTGCAGTACCCGGGTGTCGGCGAGGCGGTCGCCGCGGATCTGGGCAACACCGATCTGCTGTTCCAGATGATGGGCATGCTCTTCCCCGGCATGGATCCCGGCCCGATCGTCGAGGAGATCACCGTGCGCCTCGTCGAGGAGCTCGACTACTCCCTCGAGGCCGACAACCAGCGCCTCTTCGCCGATGCGTACCGAGGCCATCCGTACATCCACGTGCCCGAGGTCGTCGACGAGCTCTGCACGCAGCGGATCCTGACGACCGAGTTCGCCGAGGGAGCGCGCTTCTCCGAGGTCGTCGAGTGGTCCGACGAGGAGCGTCAGCTCACCGCCGAGACGCTGTACCGGTTCGCGTTCGGCGGCATCTACCGCCTGCACGCGTTCAACGGCGATCCGCACCCGGGCAACTACGTGTTCCGGCCCGGCGGACAGGTGACCTTCCTCGACTTCGGCCTGTGCAAGCGCTTCACCCCCGACGAGGTGATCGTGTTCGAGGACATGATCCGAGCGATCGTGCTCGATCGTGACATCGAGGGCTTCAAGGCGGTCGTCGAGCGCATCGGCATCCTGCCGCCGGGGCTCGACATCGACGACGAGCTGCTGGCCGACTACTTCGGGCACTTCTACGAGTTCGTCATGGACGACGTCGAGATGGAGATCACCCCGGAGTACTCCTCGGAGTCGGTCCGCCGCTTCTTCGATCTGTCGAGCCCGCACGCCGAGGTCATGAAGCAGGCCAACCTGCCCGGCTCGATGGTGATCGTGCAGCGCATCAACCTCGGGCTCTACGCCTTGTTCGGCGACCTGAAGGCCCGGGCGAACTGGCGTCGCATCGCCGAGGAGCTCTGGCCCTTCGTCGATGCGGCACCGTCGACGCCGATGGGCGAGCGCATCGCCGAATGGGAAGCGACACGCTCGAGCTGAGCCGCTGCTACTCGACCAGACGCCCTACTCGACCAGACGCACCGGGTTGCCGAGGATCGCGGCGGACCAGGTGGTCACGTCGTTCACGCCACCCGGGAAGTTCGCCTTCACCTTGATCCAGCAGCCGGTCGCCGCGGTCTCGGTGCACGTGTAGTTCTGCGGGATCGGGACGTCGATCGTCACCAACTTGCCCTGGTAGCCGTTCGCGGCGGACACCTGGCTCAACGTGCAGGTGCTCGGGGTGGTGACCAGGGCACCTGCCGAGGAGCCGTCGCGGGCGAAGGAGCAGCCGGAGAACGTCGAGGCGTACTCGGTGGGGGGCACGATCTGCAGCGTGCCGGCGCCACCGCTGACGTCACCCATGTCGAACAACGAGATGCGCAGCGTGCGCCCGGCGTCGTAGGGCAGCACCCGTGCGAGGAAGAACTCGGCGTTCGCAGCCGTCGCGTTCGTGAACAGCGGCAATCGGCCACGGGCTGACAGCGTGAGCTTCGAGCCGTCGACCGAGGTGACGCCCGAGGCACCGAACCCGGCGCGGATCGAGAAGCGGTTGTGACCACCCGTCGCGACACTCGCGTTGTAGACCGTCGGCGCGGCCGCCGTCGCGTTGGTGCGGATCTGCAGGATGTAGGTGCCGACGTTGACGCTGGCCGCCGGGATCTCACACACGGTCACCCAGCGGTGGAAGACCTCGGCGAAGCTCCACGGGGCGACGTTGTCGACGACCGATTCGGTGGCGTTCGACCGGAGCCAGTTGTACATGTCCGTGCCGGACGACGGGTTGTAGGGCTTGAACGACTGGGGGCGGCACGTGGCGGTGTTGATCACCGGGTTGTCGGTGTCGCTCCACTCGGTGCTGTCCGGGGCGCGCACGACGTACGAGGTGTCGATGTTCGCGCCCTCGTGGTCGATGTCGCCGCTGCAGAACTGGTTGGCACTGCCCGCGTAGCGTGTCGGCGCGTCGCCGTAGCGGGTGTTGTTCCAGGTTCGCAGCTGACTCGTCTGGGTCGTGCTCATGGCGACCGTGGAGCACGTGCTGCCGGTGTCGACGAACGCGGGGTCGTAGATCTGGATGCGCAGGGGCTGGCCCGCGACCGTCTCCTTGACCTCGAGGGCGTACAGGTAGCCGTCGGTCGCGTAGTCGTCGTTGCGGATGGTGGCGCTCGAGGTGCAGTTCGACTCGAAGTAGCTGCCGCTGAGCTGGCAGCGCTTCGCCTGGTAGCGATCACCCCAGTGCTTGTACGACTGCGGGCCGCCGACCATGGACCAGAGCTGCGGGTTGTAGCCGATCTCGGGGTCGTTGCCGAGGCGGTTCTCGGGTGAGCCCATCGGCACCGGCGAGATGTACTCGGCCACGGCCTCACGGGTCAGCTCGACGCTGTCGACGCCGAGCAGTCCGACGAAGTAGGTCGGCACCTCGGTCGTGATCCTCACCCGCAGGCGGTTCGGGTTGGGCTCCTGGGACACCGCGATCGTGGAGTTCGCGCCGGCCCCGCTGGCCGTGTAGCCGTTCTTCGCCGCCTCGGCGCGGGCGGTGGTGGTGGCACCCGGCAGGTCAGCGGGCAGGAAGACCACCCCGGCATGTGCGCCGGCGTCCGCCGCTCGCTGGAGGCGCTCGGCCTGGAACCACCAGTTCGACATGTCGACGGCGAAGCCGGCGAAGCCGAGCAGCACGATCAGCATCAGCGCGAACCAGACGACGACCACACCGCGTTCACGGCGGGACTTGTCCTCCCAGCGCGAGCGCCGCTCGAGACGGCTGCGGAGCCGCGCCAACGGGCCTCGACGCCGGGAGCCGGACATCACGAGCACCCGTCGGTGGGCAGCGGCTCCAGGCGCATCACGGTGTGCGCCGTCACCCGGCGAGTGGCACCGAAGAAGTTCGTGATGTGCTCGTGCTCGACCTCGACGAACACGCCGATCGAGTCAACGTCGACACCGCAGGCGTCCGGGTTGGACCAGGTGCCGGAGCTCCGCACCATCTTCTGCTGTGCTTCGTTCCAGGTGAAGCGGATGCAGTTGGAGGTGCAGCCCCCGACCAGGTTCGGCCCCGGGAACCCACCGGTCGGCGCACCCGTGCCGGCGTTCGCGACCTTGTAGATCGCCATGCCGACCGGGGTGGCGTTGTTGAGCACCTGCAGGTCCGCCGAGGTGGACAGGGCGATCTGCTCCGCCGCGCTGGTCGACGCGTTGTTGGCCGCGTAGTTGGTGGCCGCGAGGCGTCCACCGCTGCGTGACGACGCCGTGGTCGTCGAATAGCTGGTGAACAGCAGACCGAACTCGAAGATGCCGAGCACGAGGAGGACCATGACCGGCAGCACGAGCGCTGCCTCGACGAGCACCGCTCCCTGCTGGGACCGATGTCGGCGCGCCCGGTCGACGAGACGTCGGAGCCGGACGGGATCGGTTGATGGGTACGTCGGTCGTGGCATCACCACGTACGGTGTCGGCGCGAGGCTCCCGCGCCTTTAGTACCTCTGACCCAGAGGTGGGGCGCGAGACCCAGACGACCGCACAACCGGACAAGGGGGACCCATGCCGCTCGACGCCGAGCTCCAGCCCATCGTCGATCTGATCAACTCCCTGGAGGCGCCGCCGGCGCGGGAGCAGTCCGTGGACGAGAACCGGGCGGCCTACGCAGGGCTGTCGCTGATGTTCGGGACCGGCGACGAGACGGTGGTGACCGAGGACGAAGTCGTGCCCGGACCGTGCGGTGACATCCCCCTCCGCTGGTACCGGCCCGCAGGTGGCGCTGATGGAGCAGTGACCGCAGGCGGAGGGGGTGGGACCGGTGTGGTCGTCTACTTCCACGGCGGCGGCTGGGTCATCGGTTCGGTCGACACCCACGACCCGGTGTGCCGGGACCTGGCGCAGCGCTGCGGTGTGCCGGTGGTGTCGGTCGACTACCGCCTGGCCCCCGAGCACGTCTTCCCCGCAGCGGTCGACGACTGCCGCGCCGCGGCGGACTGGGTCTGGCAGCACGCCTCCGAGCGCGGCATCGATCCCGCCCGCATCGTCGTCGCCGGTGACTCCGCCGGCGGGCAGCTCGCCACGGGGGTGGCACGGCACTGGCCCTCGGAGCGTCCGCCGCTCGCGTTGCAGGTGCTGATCTACCCGGTGACCGATCTGGCGGTCTTCCCGATCGACGCGGTCGCGGATGCCGAAACATCGCTGGTGCGCAACGGCGAGGGCTACGTGCTCACGCTCGACACCATGGAGTACTTCGCCGACAACTACGCCCCCGACCCGGCGATCCGGATCGACCCCGACGCCAGCCCGCTGCGTGCCGAGTCACTCGCCGGGCTCCCACCGGCACTGGTGATCACCGCGGAGTTCGACCCGCTGCGCGACGAGGGCGAGGCGTACGCGGAGCGGCTCGCTGACGCGGGGGTTCCCGTCGTCGCCAGCCGCTACGACGGCGCGACCCACATGTTCCTGCAGATGCCGACGCTCGGGATCGCCCAACGGGCACTCGACGAGATCGCCGCAGCGGTCCGAGCCGCGGTCACCTGAGCTCGGCTCCCCAACGCGGTGCGACCGCGTCAGCCCCGCCCGGCGTGTTCACACCGGGAACCGGTGGGTGGGTCAGACGCTGGCGATCGCCGGGAGCACCGTGTCGACCAGCAGCTCGACGAGCTCGGCGCCGATCAGTGCGGTGTCGGTCTCGGGCTCGAAGATGTGCCGGATGAACCCGCTGAACACCTGGGCGACGATGACCTCGGTGACGCGATCGACGTCGCCGACCTCGGGCACGTACTGCTCCAGCAGCATCCGCACGCCGGTGCGGAACACCTCGAGCAGCGCCGAGCCCGTCGGCAGCGCCACCGGCTCGCGTCGCAGTGCCTCGCCGAGCAGCAGCCGCAGCACGGGTTCCTCGTCGAGCAGGCCCGTCCAGAAGGTGTCGAACACGGCGCGCAGCCGGTCCTCGGCGCTGCCACCGGAATCGATGGTCAGCACCTCGAGGCGCGTCGTGTACTGACGCTCCTCGAAGACGCTCTGGAGCAGCGCGTCCTTCGAGGGGAAGTAGTGGTAGATCGCCGCCACCTGCACGCCGCACGCCTGGGCGAGCTGTCGCATGCTCATGCCCGCGGAGCCCTGCTCCGACATGAGGGTCAACGCTTCGTCGAGGATGTGCTCGCGTTGGTTGCCCGGTCGGACGGCGTCGCTCGTCATGCGCTGAGTGTGGCAGGACTCGGAGGGGGAGTGACGGACCGACCCGCGGGGCGGTCGTCACGTCCCCCGTCGGGTCAGTGCGCCACGGGGCAGCCCGAACCGGGCGTGAAGGTCGCCGGCAGGTGGTTGAGTGCCAGCACCAACGTCGAGTCACCGCGCGAGGGGAGCCCGTCGGTCGGCACGGTGATGTCGGGCAGGCGGGTCAGCAGCTCCTGGAAGACCGTGGTGATCTCCATGCGGGCCAGGTTGGCGCCCAGGCAGAAGTGCGGGCCGATGCCGAAGGCCAGGTGCGGGTTCGGCGAACGACGCAGGTCGAGCTCGTCGGGCGACTCGAACACGGACTCGTCGCGGTTGGCGCTGCCGTAGAGCATGAGGACCCGGTCACCCTGCTTGAGGTCGGTGCCGCGGTAGGTGTGGTCGACGGTGACGGTGCGCACGAAGCCCAGCACCGGCGTCACGTAGCGGACGATCTCGTCGACCGCGGTCGCCATGAACTCGTCGTCGTGCAGGTTGTCGAGCAGCAGCTGCTTCTGCTCCGGGAAGCGGCTCAGCGCCAGCAGGCCGCCGGTGATCGCGTTGCGGGTGGTCTCGTTGCCGGCGACCATCAGCACGGTCAGGAACGCGAGCAGCTCGTCGTCCTGAAGGCGGCCCTCCTGCGCCATGAGCTGCGCCTTGAACTCCTCGTCGACGCCGACGTACTGCGCCTTCTCGGTCTCGCGCTCGAGCTCGCCGCCGTCGAAGGCCTGGGTGAGGATGCTGACGAGGTCGTCCTTGGGGTCCTGACGACGCTGCTCGATGAGCTCCATCGCCATGACGCAGAACTCGCCGAAGGCACCCGCCGCGGCGTGCAGCTGCGGGGAGTCGGGCTCGACGTGGCCGTCGCCGGCCATCATCGCGTCGGACCAGCCGTACATCGACAGGCGCTGCTCGGGATCGAGGCCCATCATCTCGCAGATGATGATCAGCGGGATGTGGATGGCGAAGTCGGACACGAAGTCGACATCGGCGCCGTCGGCCGCGGCCTTGGCCTCCATCTGGTCGACGATCTCGTTGGTGAGCTGGCGCACGTGGGGGATCAGCTCGCGCACCCGACGAGGGGTGAAGCCCTTGTTGATCAGGCGTCGCTGACGGACGTGCTCGTCACCGTCGAGGGTGATGATCGACATGTCGCCGGCGACCGCCGGGCGCACGCCGAACTTCGAGCAGTAGGTCTCCTCGTCGCGGCTGAGGGTGAAGACGTCCTCGTGGCGGGCGGCGATGTACAGGTTGTTCGTCGCGTCGAAGTGGAGCGTCTCCTGCGACCGGAGCCAGGCGAACAGCTCGGACGGGTCGTCGAACACCCGGGGGTCGGTGAAGTCGGTGGTGGCGAAGTCCTGTCCAGTGTCCACGATGGTCATCGAGGCTCCTCAGATGAAGGGTCGAACGAAGGGGAGGGGTTGCTGGGGCCAACGTACGGGTGATTGAACGTTCGTTCAAGAGCCGGGAGGGGCCTCGGGCACTTCTCCCCGTGTGAAACACGTCACGCCGGGCCGGCACCCTCGTGGTCCTCAGCACCACGGCCGGACGGGTCCCACAGCAGTGATGGCAAGGGTTCCGCGGTGTACCTTCGGACCATGGCGCTGAGCACCGATCCCGCAGTCTCCGAGGACCTCATCGGGTCGGCCTCGCTGATCGAGACGTTCGACCCGCGGACCAACTCGCTCCTGGCGGTCGTGCCCGACATGGACGCGGATGAGGTGCGCGCCGCGGTCGGCCGTGCACGTTCGGCCGCGCCCGCCTGGGCGGCGCTCACCTACCGCGAGCGCGCCGCCTACCTGCTGCGCGTCCGTGACCGGCTGCTCGACCGAGCCGAAGAGCTCGTCGAGGTCATCTGCGCCGAGACCGGCAAGCAGCGCGCCGAGGCCGTCACCACCGAGCTGATGGCGGTCTGCGAGACGATCGCCTGGTACGCCAAGAACGGCGAGGCCGTGCTGCGCACCCGTTCGGTCTCGCCCGGCACGATGGCGCACAAGAAGGCGTGGGTCCGTCACGAGCCGCTGGGCGTGGTCGGGGTGATCAGCCCGTGGAACTACCCGTTCACCCTGTCGATGACGCCGCTGTTCAGCGCCCTGTTCGCCGGCAACGCGGCGGTGCTCAAGCCGTCCGAGGTCACCCCGACCGTCGGCCTCGCCATCGGCGAGCTGTTCGCTGACGACACCTGGGGTGAGCTGGTCCAGGTGGTCACCGGCGGTGGCGCCACTGGCGAGGCGCTCGTGCGTGGCGGCGTCGACAAGATCGTGTTCACCGGCTCGGTGCGCACCGGCAAGCGGGTCATGGCCGCCGCGGCCGACTCCCTCACCCCAGTGCTGCTCGAGCTCGGCGGCAAGGACCCGATGATCG
>JAEWED010000224.1 GCA_023389745.1 Actinomycetes bacterium | reverse complement strand
AAACCCCACCAACCCGGGACGGAATTCGAGGTGGAGGGGCGGAGCGGCATCGTCCAGCCAGGAGCGACGGGCGATCGAACACCCGTTCGGTTACGCTGTGGGGGTGAGCGTGATGCAGGGTTCACTCTTCGGTGCGGGCGAGCTCGAGATCCGTGCTGCTGCCTCGGTCAACCGGACGTGGCTCGACGACGAGTGCTGGATCGATGAGATCCACGGCTGGCTGGGTGGGCAGATGGAGCTCTACGAGCGCCTCGCCCGCGCCGATGTGTGGCATCGCGCCACCCGGCCGATGTACGGAGAGATGGTCGACGAGCCTCGGCTCTCGGCCGGTATGCGGGTGCACGACCCGCGCACCCCGGCGATCGTGCGGCGCATGTCCGACTCGCTCGCACGCCGCTACGACGTGCCGATGAACGGCCTCTGGCTGAACTGGTACCGCTCGGGCGACGACGCGGTCGCGTGGCACGCCGATCGGATCGGGCGGGCGCACAAGGATCCGCCCGTCGCGATCGTGTCGCTCGGGTCGACCCGACGCTTCCAACTGCGGCCCAAGGGCGGCGGACCGAGCACGACGTTCACGCCCGCCGGTGGCGACCTGTTGGTCATGGGCGGCGCGTGCCAGCACCGCTGGGAGCACCAGGTGCCCCGCTCGCGTCACGGTGGGCCGAGGATCAGCGTGACGTTCCGTCCCCTCGCCGCCAGGGCCGAGGACCGCGAGGACTGGGCGCCGGGCCGCTCGATCCGCGCCGCCCGCTGAGCCTCAGGCGGAGGTCGGCAGCCAGGCCGGCCGGGTCGCCTCGTAGGCCGTGATGTCGGCCTCGTGGGTGAGCGTGATGCCGATGTCGTCGAGACCGTTGAGGAAGCGGTGGCGCACCGAGTCGTCGAGCGGGAAGTCGACCGTGAGGCCGAGCGCCGGCACCTCGAGCACCCGGCGGTCGATGTCGACCGTGAGCTCGAGGGTGGGGTCCGCCTCGACGGCGTCGAGCAGCTGGCGGCCGACCTCGGCGGACACCTGCACGGGCGCCAGTCCGTTCTTGGTCGAGTTGTTGCGGAAGATGTCGCCGAAGCGAGGCGAGATCACCGCCTTGAACCCGTACTGCTGGATGGCCCACACGGCGTGCTCACGGCTCGAGCCGGTTCCGAAGTTCGGTCCGGCGATCAGGATGCTCGCGCCCTGGTGCTCCTCACGGTTCATCACGAAGTCGGGGTCGTCGCGCCACTCCGAGAAGAGGCCCTTCTCGAAGCCGGTCCGCTCGACCTGCTTGAGCCAGTCGCTCGGGATGATCTGGTCGGTGTCGACGTCGGAGCGGTCGAGCGGGACGGCGGTCCCGGAGATGATGTGCACAGCTTCCATGGTGATCTCAGTTCTTCAGCGTTCAGGCGTTCAGGGGTCAGGCGTTCAGCGGCGGTACAGGGAGCGCAGCCGGCTCAGAGGTCGTCGGGGCCGGCGAAGTGCCCGGCGATGGCCGTGGCCGCCGCGACGGCGGGCGACACCAGGTGGGTGCGCCCGCCGCGGCCCTGACGGCCCTCGAAGTTGCGGTTCGAGGTCGACGCGGAGCGCTCGCCGGGGGAGAGCTTGTCGGGGTTCATGGCGAGGCACATCGAGCAGCCCGGCTCACGCCAGTCGAAGCCGGCGTCGATGAAGATCCGGTCCAGCCCCTCTGCCTCGGCCTGGCTCTTGACCGCGTGCGAGCCGGGCACGACCAGCGTGCGCACGCCGTCGGCGACCCGGCGACCCTCGGCGACCGCGGCGGCGGCACGCAGGTCCTCGATGCGGCCGTTGGTGCAGGAGCCGATGAAGATCGTGTCGACCTTCACCTGCTTGAACGGCGTGCCGGCGCTGAGCTCCATGTACTCCAGGGCCCGGTCCGCCGCGTCGCGCTCGACCTCGTCGGTGAAGTCGCCCGGTGAGGGAATGGTGCCCGACAGCGGGATGACTTGGCCGGGGTTCGTGCCCCACGAGACGAACGGCTCGATGTCGGCCGCGTCCAGGAAGATCTCCTTGTCGAAGGTCGCGCCCTCGTCGGTGTGCAGCGTGCGCCAGTCGGCGACCGCCGCGTCCCACTGCTCGCCCGACGGAGCGTGCGGACGGCCCAACAGGTACTCGAAGGTCACCTCGTCGGGGGCGATCAGACCGGCCTTGGCGCCCGCCTCGATCGACATGTTGCAGACCGTCATGCGGCCTTCCATCGACAGCGAGCGGATCGCGGAGCCGCGGTACTCGGCGATGTAGCCGATGCCGCCCGAGGTGCCGAGCACGCCGAGGATCGCCAGGATCACGTCCTTGCCGGTGACGCCGGGGCGCAGCTCGCCGTCGACGTTGACCGCCAGCATCTTCGGCTTCGCCTGGGGCAGCGTCTGGGTCGCGAGCACGTGCTCGACCTCGGAGGTGCCGATGCCGAACGCGATCGCGCCGAACGCGCCGTGGGTCGAGGTGTGCGAGTCGCCGCACACGATGGTCATGCCCGGCAGGGTGTAGCCCTGCTCCGGGCCGATGATGTGCACGATGCCCTGCTGGGGCGAGCCCATCGGGTACTCGACGACGCCGAACTCCTCGGCGTTGACCCGCAGCGTGTCGACCTGCTTGCGCGAGATCGGATCAGCGATCGGCTGGTCGATGTCGGCGGTCGGGACGTTGTGGTCCTCGGTCGCCACGGTGAGATCGGGGCGGCGGACCGTCCGGCCGGTCATGCGCAGGCCCTCGAACGCCTGGGGTGAGGTCACCTCGTGCACCAGGTGCAGGTCGATGTAGAGCAGGTCCGGCTGGCCCTCCTCGGAGCGGACGACGTGGCGGTCCCACACCTTCTCGGCAAGGGTCCTGGGTCGGTCGGCGGCGCTGGTGGTCGAGGAACTGGCGCTCTGGCTCATGGGGGATCTCCTGCTCGGGCACCACTGCACGGTCGATCGGCGGCCGGTCGATCAGCGGACGGTCGATCAGCGGTGGACGAGTCTCAATATGTGGGATAATGTTCCCGGTGTATGGAATCCATCGTAAGTGGTGTGGGGGTGCTCGACAAGTCGGTCGCACTCGTGGACCTGGTGGCGAGCGGTCCGCTCAGCCTGGCCGAGCTGACCGCCCGTTCGGGGCTCAGTCGGGCGACGGCGCACCGGCTCGCGGTCGCGCTCGAGCAGCACGGTCTGCTGCGGCGGATCGACGACGGCCGTTGGGCGCTGGGACTGCACCTGGTGGCGTTGGGGCGTCGGGCCACCGAGCAGTTCCCGCTCGCGTCCGCCGCGGCGCCCGCACTGGCCGGGTTGCGCGATGCCACGGGTGAGTCGGTGCAGCTCTACGTGCGTGAGGGGGAGTCGCGGGTCTGCGTGGCGGCCCTCGAGTCGCCCCACGGGCTCCGGACGATCGTGCCGGTCGGTGCGGCGCTGCCCCTCGAGGTCGGCTCGGCGGGCCGAGTCCTGCTGGGCGACGTGCCGCGGCAGGGTTGGAGCCAGACCGTCGGCGAGCGCGAGCCGGGTGT
>JAEWED010000194.1 GCA_023389745.1 Actinomycetes bacterium | reverse complement strand
TCGACGCCGGAGGTGTCGGAACCCTGGATCTCGGGCTCGACGGTGACCTCACCGGCAGCGGCCTGGGTCTCGAGCGCCTCTTCCTTGGCACCGAGCACGCGGGCGTCGCGGGCGGCCTGTGCGGCTGCGGCCTCGACGCGGGCGCGGTCCTGCTGGTTCTTGCGCTCGGCCTCTTCCTCGGCGGTGCGCTCACGCGGGGCGGCCTTGGCGGCCTCCGGGTGCGACTTCGAGCGCATGATCTTGCCCTCGATGACCGCATCGGCGATGACGCGGGTGAGCAGGTCGCCCGAGCGGATCGCATCGTCGTTGCCGGGGATGACGTACTGGATGATGTCGGGATCGCAGTTGGTGTCGACCACCGCGACGACCGGGATGCCGAGCTTGTTCGCCTCGGTCACCGCGATGTCCTCCTTCTTGGTGTCCAGGATGAACACCGCGTCGGGCAGACGATCGAGGTTGCGGATGCCGTTGAGGTTCCGCTCGAGCTTGTCGAGCTCGCGGGTGAGGAGCAGTGCTTCCTTCTTGGGCATCAGCTCGAACTCACCGGAGTCCCGCATGCGCTGGTACTCCTTCATCTTCGCGACGCGCTTGGAGATCGTCTCGAAGTTGGTGAGCATGCCACCCAGCCAGCGCTGGTTGATGTACGGCATGCCGCTCTTCATGGCGTAGTTCTGGATCGAGTCCTGGGCCTGCTTCTTGGTGCCGATGAACAGCACGGTGCCGCCATCGGCGACCAGGTCGCGCACGAACGTGTAGGACTTCTCGATCCCGCCGAGGGTCTGACGGAGGTCGATCAGGTAGATGCCGCCGCGATCGCCGTGGATGAACCGCTTCATCTTCGGGTTCCAACGGCGGGTCTGGTGGCCGAAGTGGACTCCGGCTTCCAACAGCTGCTTCATGGTGACGACAGGTGTCACGGTGTGCTCCTTCCCCTCGGTTCGTCGAGACCCGGGGACGACGCCGACCGGGGTCGGCGACCGAGGGTGTTCCCGGGCGATGATGTGGTTCGTGCTGGCGGACCAGCGCCGTTCACGCCGGGCCTGAGTGGCCGCGACGTGGTCGGCCCGGAGATTCGGGCCGACGGGAGACTCTACTCCCCCACGCCTCGGGGGTGACAACCGGCGGACAGGTCGTTCAGGGCCCTTCAGGGACCAGCACCGCCCGCCGTCGCCCGACGCACAGCAGCGGTGCGGGGTCGACGTAGCGACCGTCCTCGCGGACCCCGAGGTGGGTCCGGGCGCCCGCGGTGCCGACGACGGCGCCACGGGCGACGAGCTCACCTCGCACGACGACCGCGACCTCCAGCCCGGTGAGCGACGAGACGCGCCCGTCGGGGTGTCGGATGCTCACCGAGATCCGGCCGGCGACGGGACCGGAGAAGCTGACCCGACCTGCGTTGATCGCCCGGACGGACTGGCCCGGCGAGGTCCCGTACTCGAGTCCCCGGTTGCCGGCTCCGTAGTGTCCGTCCGGCAGCCGGAAGTGGTCGACGACCGGAGCGTCGACGGGCGGGCGGTAGGCGCCGCAGCGGTCCGGCGACCAGGAGACCGGCACGCCGAGGGGTCGGCTGCCCGGCTCCGACGAGGCCGACGCCGGGCTCGCACCCGCGACAGCGACCGCCGCGAGCACAGGGACGATCGACAGCACCGCGATCGCGACCCACACGGGACGCACCCGATGATCCTGCGGTGCCACTCGATCCTGCGGTGCCACTCGACCCTGCGGTGCCACTCGATCCTGCTGTGCCACTGGCCCACCTCCGCACGATGCGGCGAGCGGTCACTCGCCGCCAGGTGGGGGAAGTCGGGCGGTCAGGAAGTCTGGCGGTCGGGCGGGGTCTGGGAGCGGGGGGAACGCCGTCAGACCGGTTCGCGGTCCATGCTCGAGAACCGCGAGCGCAGGTGCAGCACCGCCTTGGTGTGGATCTGGCAGACCCGCGACTCGGTGACGCCGAGCACCCTACCGATCTCCTGCAGCGTGAGGTTCTCGTAGTAGTAGAGGGTCAGCACGATCTTCTCGCGCTCGGGCAGGCCGTTGATCGACTGCGCCAGCAGCTGACGTGTCTCGGTGACCTCGAAGGCGCCCATCGGGCCGTTGGTCGAGGTGTCCGGGATCGTGTCACCCAGCGTGATGGCCTCACCCCGGTCACCACCGACGGCGAGGATCTCGTCGAGGGCGGCCAGACCGACGTGGGAGATCTGGGTCAGCGCCTGTTGCAGCTGCTCGTCGGTCCACTTGAGCTCGGTGGCCAGCTCGTCGTCGGACGGCGGCCGGTGGTGGATCGCCTCGAGCTTGGCGTAGGCCTTCTCGATCTGGCGGACCTTCGCCCGGACCGAGCGGGGCACCCAGTCGATCGAGCGGAGCTCGTCGAGGATCGCTCCCTTGATGCGGGCGATGGCGTAGGTCTCGAACTTGAAGCCGCGTTCGGGCTCGAACTTGTCGATGGCGTCGATCAGCCCGAACATCCCGTAGCTGACCAGGTCGGACTGCTCGACGTTCTGGGGCAGGCCGACCGCGACACGACCCGCGACGTACTTGACCAATGGTGAGTAGTGCACGATCAGGACGTCACGCGCGTGCGACGTGGGGTCGGACTTGTAGTTCGACCACAGGTCCTGCAGTTCGATCTCGGTGGGTTCGGTGGTTCTCAATGCATTCCCCAGTTCGATCGTGCCGTCAGGCCCTCGGGTGGGAGGACTCGAAGACACTACGAAGTCGTTCCCTGCTGACATGCGTGTACACCTGCGTCGTCCCCAGGTCTGCGTGCCCCAACAACTCCTGGACCGCTCTCAGATCGGCACCTCCGTCCAGGAGATGAGTGGCGAAGGTGTGACGGAGTGCGTGGGGGTGCGTCGGGACCGGTGATCGGCGGTCCAGGACGCGGCGGACGTCACGGGGCGAGATCCGCCGTCCGGCACGGTTGTGGAACAGCGCAGCGGCATCGTCGACGTGCACGGCGGGCACCGTCGCGAGGAACTCGAGTCGCCCACCGTCGAGCCATCGGGACAGCGCGTCGACCGACGGGCCGCTCAGGGGGACCGCGCGCTGACGCGAGCCCTTGCCCCACACGGTGACCCGTCGCCGGTTGAGCTCGACGGCGTCGACGTCGAGCGAGCACAGCTCCGAGACCCGCAGCCCCGAGCCGTACAGCACTTCGAGCAGGGCGTCGTCGCGCACGCCGAAGGGCCCCTCGTCGCGACGGTCGGGCTCGTCGAGGAGCTGGTGCAGCTCGTCGGTGCGCAGCACGCGGGGCAAGCGGGCGTCACCACCGGGCGACGACAGGCCGACGGTCGGATCGTGGTCGACGAGTCCGGTGCGGAGCGCCCAGGCGAAGTAGCGGCGCAGGGCGGCCACCTTGCGGGCGATCGTGCGGGACGCGAGCTGTCGGGCACGCAGCGACATC
This sequence comes from Actinomycetes bacterium, assembly GCA_023389745.1. Taxonomy (GTDB): domain Bacteria; phylum Actinomycetota; class Acidimicrobiia; order Acidimicrobiales; family Microtrichaceae; genus JAFAFN01. Next base: position 6,294 of record JAEWED010000194.1, on the reverse strand, counting down.
AGGTACTGGCGCAGCACCGAGCGGTCGACGTCGGCCGGACCGGCGAGATGCTCGGCATCGGTCGCCCAGTCCGCGAACGAACGCAGGTCACGGCGGTAGACGTCGAGCGTCGACCCGGCGAGTGCCGTGGCGGCGACGAAGTCGTCGACTCCCCAACACTCGTCCGGCATCCATCCCTCCCGCATTTTGTCCTCGCGCAAAATATCGCTCCTCGTAGCGTAGCGACCACGGAGCGTGACTTCCATCCCGAAAACTCTCCGGGAGCGGTTTCATTCCCGACATCAGCGATCCCGGGGCCTCGTCCGGACGGCACAGCCGCCGCCCGTCGGAGCGGTCCCGGTCGCTCGGATCGGGACGTGTCACCAGCCTACGGAGCACGCACCCGCCGGTCGGGGACCGACCTGCGAGGCAACGGTCACCCAGCTCGACGAGGACCCTGGAGGCGGCGTGGGGTCAGGGGCCGGTGGAGCGCGCCACGCGCTCCACCCAGCCGTCGGTGCGGCGGATCCAGCCGGTCGACTCGAGCTCGGTCACCGCTCGGGAGATGCCGCCGAAGTCCAGGTCGGTGGCCCCCGCGAGCGCCTCGATCGAGACGGGACGCCATCCCAGGGCGTCGAGCACCATCGCCGCGTCACCCTCGGGCACCGGCCGCCGATCGACCTCGGGGGCCGGTCCGGCGGCGGCGGGACCGGGGGCCGGAGCCATGCCGGGCAGGCACATGAGCACGTCGGCAGCGCCGGTGGCCATCAGCGCTCCGTCGGCGATGAGGCGGTTCGTGCCCTCGGACGACCGGCTGTCGATCGGTCCCGGCACCGCGAACACCGGCAGGTCACGATCCATCGCCTCTCGCACGGTGTGCATCGAACCGCCGGCACCCGGTGACTCGACGACCACCACCAGTTCGCTGAGTGCTGCGATGACACGGTTCCGGACCGGGAACCGCCACCGATCGGCGCGCACGCCGGGCGGTGCCTCGGAGACGACGACACCCCGGGCGGCGACCAGGTCGGCCAGCGGCCGGTTGCGGCGAGGACACGGGGCGTCGAGCCCACCCGCCACGACGGCCACCGGAGCGGCTCCCCCGTCGACGTCGACCGAGCCGCGGTGGGCGGCCGCGTCGATGCCGAGCGCCAGCCCCGAGACGATCGACACCCCTGCCCGGGTGAGCGCTTCCCCCAGGTCGGTGGCGACACCGAGGCCGTAGCCCGTCGCTCGACGCGTCCCGACGATCGCGACCCGCCGAGCTGCCATGCGGTCGGGATCGCCGAGATGGAACAGCACCACGGGAGGGTCGCGGTCCGCGCTCAGCGCGGGTGGGTAGCCGGCGCCTCCGAGCGACACGACACCCACGCCGAGGCGGATGCACCGGTCCCAGCAGCGGCCGGGCTCGATGCCGGCGGATTCGAGCCGCCAGGCCGAACGGAGCTCGTCCGGTCCGACCCGGCGGGGCATGCGGGGCAGACGCCCGGCGCGCACGCGCGCCCAGACCTCGTCGGGCGTGCCGAGGGTCAGCATCCAGCGCAGACGCCCCGGCCCGACCTCTTTCAAGGAGCTCAGCGCCGTCAGGTACGCCTCGTGGGGCAGGTCGGCGGTCACGACGCCATCACCCGCCGCTCCCCGCCCCGCAGCGACAGCGCCTCGGCGACGAGGTCGCCGGCGATCGGCACGTCCTCGCCGCGCAGGTCGCCCAGCGTCAACGCGAGCACCCGCACCCGCTGTGCACCCCGCATCGAGATCGTGCCCGCCCTGAGGCGGTCCCGCAGGAGCTCCTCGGCCCGGGGCGAGAGCGGCGCGTGCTGCTCCAGCGCCCGACCCCGCAGCTCCCGGTTGGAGCCGACGCCGCGGTCGGCCGCCCGTCGCCGTGCCGCGGCGACCCGTGACCGGACCTGGGCCGACGTCTCGCCGCCCGCGCCGCCGTGCAGCACGCTGTCGGGATCGGGCGGGTCGATCTCGAGCCGGATGTCGAACCGATCGAGCAACGGTCCGGACAGTCGCCGGGCGTACCGGTCGATCGCCGCAGGTGCGCAGCGGCACTCGCCCCACTTGCCCACCCCGCACGGGCAGGGGTTCGTCGCCGCCACGAGCAGGAACCGGGCCGGCAGCGTGACGTTCGCCGCGGCGCGCGACACCCGCATGACACCGGACTCGAGAGGCTGGCGCAGTGCGTCGAGGTGGCCGGCGGGGAACTCGCCGAGCTCGTCGAGGAACAGGACACCGCTCGACGCGAGCGAGACCTCGCCGGGCCGCATCACCGAGCTGCCGCCGCCGACCAACGCGACGAGCGACGCCGTGTGGTGCGGGGCCCGCAACGGCGGCCGGTGCATCAGCCCGAACTCCGCGCGGAACGACGCCGCGGCGGAGTGCACCCGCGACACGTCGAGCGCGTCGCGCTCGGTCAGGTCCGGCAGCAGGGTCGGCAGCCGATCCGCGAGCATCGTCTTGCCCGAGCCCGGCGGGCCGACCATCAGCACGTGGTGCCCGCCGGCGGCGGCGACCTCGAGCGCCGCACGGGCCATCACGTGGCCCTGGACCTCGCACAGGTCGACGGTCGGCGCGCACCACGGCGTCACGACGTCGGGCGGCGGCGGGCTCGCCCAGGACCCCTCCCCACGGAGCACGTCGACCAGGTCGCGCAACGTGCGCACCGTCAGGGTGTCGCCGCGCACGAGCCGGGCCTCTTCGACGTTCCCGACCGGCACGACGGGCACCGACCCCTCGAGGGCATCGACCAACGACAGCACACCGACGACGGGCCGCAGCGTGCCGTCGAGCCCGAGCTCACCGAGGAAGCCGAGTCCCTCGACAGCAGCAGCGGGCACCTGCTTGCTGGCGACGAGCAGCGCCACGGCGATCGCCAGGTCGAGCCCGGAGCCGACCTTGCGCAGATCGGTCGGCGCCAGGTTCACCACCACACGCTGCTGGGGGAACTCGAGGCCCGACGACAGCGTGGCGGCCCGGACCCGGTCACGCGACTCGCGGCACGACACGTCGGGCAACCCGACGACGGTCAGGCTGGGCAGACCCCGCGAGACGTGGACCTCGACCCGGACGGGATGGCCCTGCACCCCGAGGAGGGTCGCGGACGGCACATGGGACAACACGACGACTCCTGCGACGACCTGGTCACGACGAGGCAGCGAGTCCGCTACGAGCCCGGCCCGGAGTCCGGTGCGCCGAGGCTAGGACGCCGCACCGACACCCGGGCCTCCGGCCGCCGGGGACCGGTCCCCGTGAATGGACCGCCGGGGACGACCGTCCCGTTAGATTCCTCGTGTGCCGACCACGCCGGAGGACCCCAGCGAGCTCTCGAGCCCGGGTCGGCGCGTGCACCGTTGGCAGCGTGACGACGGGGCCGAGTTCGACCGGATCGCCTTCTTCTCGGACGCCATCTACGCGATCGCGATGACGTTGCTGGCGCTCGACCTACGCATCGACCACCTCGCAGCGCCGGTGGACGCGCCGTCGTCGATGTTCGCGGCGCTGGACGACCTGTTCCCGAAGTTCGTCGCGTACTTCGTCGGCTTCTTGCTGCTCGCCCGCTACTGGAAGTCCCACCACGGGTTCTTCGGTCGACTGAAGGCGGTCGATTCCCGGCTGCTCACCCTGAACCTGACCTACCTCGGTTTCGTGGCCCTGCTGCCGTTCCCGACCTCGCTGATCGGCGCGTACGAGGAGAACCCGATCTCGGTCGTGCTCTTCTCGTTGAACATGGCGATCATCAGCGGGCTCGAGACCGTGTCGCTGCGCCACGCCTACCGGGCCGGCCTGATGCGCCGGAGCGCGAGCCCGGCCGTGCAGCGTTGGGAGATCACCGCCTCGCTCATCCCGTCGGTGATGTTCGTGGTGACGATCCCGCTCGCCTTCATCAGTCCCACGCTGCAGCTCGTGAGCTGGCTCCCGATCGGGATCGCGACGTCCTGGTGGACGAGGAGGACCGAGCCGCCCGGCACGCCCCTGCCGGCCTGACGTCCGTCAGCCGTCGGCGCCGGGTGCGGGGAGCGGACCGGCCAGCTCCTCGAGGGCCGTGCGCAGCACCGCCACCGTCGAGCGAAGGCCGGCGACCTCGGTCTCGAGCGCGTCGACCCGGGCGACGAGCGCCTCGTCCACCCCGGTGCGCCGCGAGACAGTGGGCCGTCCCTCGGCGAGCACGGCGAGCTCCTCGGGACTCGGCGAACCGGTCAGCAGCTGCACCCAGCGACGGTCCTTCTGTCCCGGCGCACGCTCGAGCTGCAGCACCAGCGGCTCGTCACGGGCCGCGAGCGCCGACAGCGTCGCCTCGACGTCGCTCGGCGAGTCGAACGGGTGCAGGCGTTCCGACCGGGTCCGCAGCTCACCCGGGGTCTGCGCCCCTCGGAGCAACAGCAGGCAGATGACGGCGAGCTCGTCGTCGCCGAGGCGCCAGGCTTCGTCGACGACGTGGCGGAACTTGGTCGAGCGGTTCGACTGGCTGTGCACGAACCGGACCAGCCCGGCCTGCTTCAGCCCGTCGAGCTCCCGCAGCACCATCGACTCGTCGTAGCTGACCACCGGCGACCTGCTGGTGGTCTGGTTGCTCGCACGCGTGATGGCGTTCGCCGTCATCGGGTAGTCCGCCGGCGTCGTCCGCTCCTTCTCGAGCAGGCAGCCGATGATCCTCGCCTGCTCGGCGCTCAGGACCGGTGCGGCCCCGTCCCCATCGGCCCCGTCCCCATCGGCCCCGGACCCTGCAGCGCTGTCCCGGTCGGCGCGGTTCCCGTCGGTGCTGGCCTCGTCGTGCACGTCGCTCATCGACCGCACGATAATGAGGCGTGGGCTTCAATCCTCAACGACAGCACCGCCGCTCCCCGTGGGACTACGTGTTCGTCGCCTCCGCACTGCTCGTCGCCGCCGGGCTGCTCGTCTGGGCCGTCGTCGGCTGATGCCCGGTCGACTCTCGCCCAGCCGGTCGACCCGGTGAGCGTCGACTACACCGCCACCGCCGAGTGCGAGATCCGTCGTGTGCAGCCCTACGAGGCGCACAAGGCCTACCTGTGCCCCGGGTGCAACCGCGACATCGCTCCCGGCACCGGCCACCTGGTCGCGGTCCCCGTCGAGGCCCCGGACCTGCGCCGGCACTGGCACCACGGTTGTTGGAACGGTCGACTGGTGCGCCGCCCACGGCGCTGATCGGGTCCGGCTGATCCAGTCGATCGATCAGAGCGCGGATTCGATGACGTCGACCCGGCGCCCGACGACCCCGGCGACGTCGAAGCGCAGCGTCGTGGGGCGGAACGGCGCTGCCTCTCGCAGCCAGCGGCCCGCCAGGCGCCTGAGCCGTCGCTGCTTGGCGGGACCGACCGCGTCGAACGGGGTGCCGAACCGATCCGACGACCGGGTCTTCACCTCGCAGAACACGACGGTCGACCCCGTCGCCAGGATCAGGTCGAGCTCACCGTCGCTGCAACGCCAGTTCCGGGCGAGGACCGTGTAGCCCCTGGCCTCGTACCACTCCGCGGCGACCTGCTCGCCGTCGGCCCCGAGCCGACGCGGGTCGAAGCCACGTTCCATGTCCACCTCCACACGCCGCCGGGCGCGCTGTCGCGCGGCTCGTTGGGCCGAGCGACCTGAGGGGGAAGTGCGAATGCCGAACCGCCCGTGTGCGGCGGTCAGGAGCGGGGGACGTTCAGTCCCGCTTCTCCTTGATCTTCGCGGCCTTACCGATGCGGTCACGCTGGTAGTAGAGCTTGGCGCGACGCACGTCACCACGGGACACGCGCTCGATGCGGTCGATGATCGGCGAGTGGACCGGGAAGGTGCGCTCCACGCCGACGCCGTAGGAGACCTTGCGGACCGTGAAGGTCTCGTTGATCCCGCCGCCCTGGCGACGGATGACGTCGCCCTGGAAGACCTGGACGCGCTCCTTGTTGCCCTCGACGACCTTGACGTGCACCTTCAGGTTGTCGCCGGCGGCGAAGTCGGGGACGTCGTCCCGCAGGCTGGCCTGGTCGATGATGTCGGTGGGCTTCATGTCAACGTTCTCCTCGGACGGCGCCTCGGGAGCGGCACCGGATGCACGGCTCGTCGATGATAGTGGCTGGCCGACCCGGTCGTGAAAACGGGGTGCGCTCCCCCACCCCGGTGCGGGCCGTCGCTGGAGCGTCAGCCGAACTCGTCGAGCAACGCACGGTCCTCTGCGCTGAGCCCGCCACGGGCCTCGATCAGGTCGGGACGTCGCGCGATCGTCCGCGCCAGCGCCTGGGCCCTGCGCCAGCGAGCGACGCGTGCGTGGTCGCCCGATCGCAGCACCTCGGGCACCGTCAGACCGCGGTACTCGGC
>JAEWED010000187.1 GCA_023389745.1 Actinomycetes bacterium | reverse complement strand
TCAGGCGGAGCAGCTCGGCGTGCACCTCGTCGCCGGCGGCCCGGGTGAAGGGGTTGAACCCGAAGCGCCGCATGCCGGGGTCGAGGTCGTCGACCCAGGCGCCGAGCACGCCGATGATCGAGATGTTGCCGATGCTGGCCATGCGCAGCGGTCGGCCCGTCATGCCGTTCTCGTCGTCGTCGCTGAACCCGACGGCCAGGTAGCGCCCCTCACGGGCGGTGCACTGCCACGACTTCGCGACGAAGTCGCCGCCGGCGAGGTCGCACACGACGTGCGCGCCGACCTCGTCGGTCGCATCGAACACCGCGTCGACGAAGTCGGTCTGCGTGTGGTCGATCGCCAGGTCAGCGCCGAGCGACCGACACAGCTCGGCCTTCTCGGCGCTCGACACGGTCGCGATCACCCTCGCTCCGGCGGCGGCGCCGAGCTGGATCGCCGCGGTGCCCAGACCGCTGGCACCGGAGTGCACCAGCAGCGTCTCGCCCCGTGCCAGACCGCCCCGGCGGAACAGCGCCAGGTGCGTGGTGTGGAACGGGATCAGGAACGCGGCGGCCTCGTGGTCGTCGAGCTCGGGCGGCGCGTCGAAGCACGCCGTCCCCGGGGCGATCGTGTGCTCGGCGATGCCGCCGAGGGCGTCGGTCGAGATGGCGACCACACGCCGACCGACCAGGTGCTCGGCGCCGGAACCCGCGGCGTCGACGACACCGCAGAGGTCCATCCCGAGGGTGAACGGCGGGTCCTTCGACACCGAGACCAACGTGCCCCGGCACCTGGCGATGTCGTTGAAGTTCAGCGCAGCCGCGGCGACGCGGATGCGCACCTCGCCGTCGCCGGGCTCGGGCACGTCGATGTCCCGGACCTCGAGCACCTCGCCGGGTGTGCCGTGTCGTGTGACCTGCAGTGCTCGCATCCTCGGTCCCCCCGGGTCGAAGCCGCCCTTGTCGAGAAAGATGATACTCCGTATCATTCGAGACGATGGCTCGAACTGCGACCGCTGCGGACCTCGACGTCGTCGACGATGTCGTCGACGCGCCGCCCGGTGCCGAGGGTCCGGGGCTGCGCGAGCGCAAGCGGACCGAGACCCGACGGCGGATCGCCGCCGCCGCCGTGGAGCTGGTCACCACCCAGGGCATCGCTGCGACGACGGTCGATCAGATCGCGGCGAGTGCCGAGGTGGGCCGTGCGACGTTCTTCCGCTACTTCGAGTCGAAGGAGCTGGCGATCGCGACGGGGTTGTCCGAGGTCGCGGTCTACGTCCTGGCCGCCGCGCTGGCGGACCTTCCGCCCGAGCTCGGTCCGGTCGAGGCGCTGCGAGCAGCACAGGCCGCGATCGGCGCACGGCTGCCACCCGACATGACCGAGGTCCACGACCAGGCGATCCTGTCGACCGGCACCCCGGCCATGCGCGCGTGGACGCTGCAGTTCTACGTCGACTGGGAGGCGTCGATCGCCGAGCTGATCGCCCCGCGCTTCGACGACCTGACCGCGGACGACCCGCGCCCGCGCATGCTCGCCGCCATGAACATGGCCGCCATCCGGTTGGCCCGCGACGAGTGGCTCGACACCGACGGCCGTGGCGACCTGCCGGCGCTGGTCCAGAAGTACCTGGGGGCGGTCACGGTGTAGCGCCGTTGCCGGTCGGCACGGCGCCGACGAGCGATCCACGAATACGACAGGGGGGGGAACCATGTCACTGCAAGAGGCCGAACGAGGCCGCTTCACACGCGACCAGCTGGTCGCCGAGGCCATCGAGGCCACCGGCGTCGACGACTTCGGCGCCACGGGTTGGGAGGAGGGGCTCGATCGGCTGCTCGACTCGCTCGTGTCGACCGCGCAGCTCAACGACGTCGGCGTGATGGTCGCCGGCGACGGTGTGGTCACCAACCTGTCGAACCGACTGCTGCTCGAGCAGTGGCGCAAGGACCACCCGGTCGTCGACGAGCAGCGCGTCGAGCGACCGGTGGTGATCGTCGGCCAGCCCCGCACCGGCACCTCGGTGCTGCACGACCTGATGGCGCAGGATCCGGCGAACCGGGTGCCGCTGAGCTGGGAGGTCGAACGACCCGTGCCGGCGCCACGCACCGAGACGTACGCGACCGACCCGCGCATCGAGATGGCCCAGTCGCAGTTCGACCTGGTCGACTCGATCATCCCCGGGTTCACGACGTTCCACGAGATCGGCGCGCTGCTCGCCCAGGAGGACGTGCGCATCTTCGACGGCGACTTCAAGTCGATGATCTACTCGCTGCAGTTCGAGGTGCCCGAGTACAACCGCTGGCTGCTGCACGAGGCCGACATGGCCACGACGTATCGCTGGCACCGCCGCTTCCTCGAGCACCTGCAGTCCGAGCACTCGGCGCAGCGCTGGGTGCTCAAGTCGCCGGTGCACATGTGGAACCTGCCGACCCTGATGGCCGAGTACCCCGACGCGATCGTCGTGCAGACGCATCGGGATCCGCTCAAGGTGATCGCCTCGATCAGCGCGCTCGGCGCCAGCCTGCGCGAGATGACCAGCGACCACGTCGACCTGCAGGTCATGTCCCAGCAGTACGCGGTCGACATCGCGGAGTGCCTGGACCGTGCGCTCGACGCCCGACGTTCGGGCGTGGTCCCCCAGGACCAGGTCATCGACGTGCACTTCGGCGAGTTCCGCAAGGACCCCATCGCTGCGGTCGCCGGTGTCTACGACGCGCTCGGCATCGAGCTCTCCGCCGAGGCGGAGTCACGCATGCGGGCGTTCCTCGACGCCCACCCCGGCGACCCCGACAACGCACTGAAGCGCTACACGTTCTCGGCGACCGGTCTCGACGCCGGACCGCTGCGCGAACGTGTGCGCGAGTACCAGGAGTACTTCGGAGTGCCGTCCGAGACGCTCACCTGACCGCTCGACTCAGCCGTGTTGGCGCACTGAATCGCCGCGCTCACAGCACACTCGGAATCGGTTGGGTTCTCTGCGCGGTGGGCCGCGCACACGACCCAACCGATTCGGGTTGTGCGCTGTGCGCGGGCGCTCGACCCAAGTGCCTGGGCTCGACTCAGCCGTGTTGGCGCTCGACTCAGCCGTGCCAGGGGACCTCGGTGTCGGTGGCGATGTCGTAGCACTTGATCGCGTCGGGCAGCACCGAGGGGTCGAGCACGCCGTCGGCGACGAGGCCGGAGAGCACGGCGAGCACCACGTGCGGCGCGTCGGTCTCGAAGTAGCGGCGCAGCGCCTCACGGGTGTCGGAGCGTCCGAAGCCGTCGGTGCCGAGCACGTTCCAGCGCCGCGGCACCCACCGGGCGATCTGGTCGGGCACGGCGCGCATGTGGTCCGACACCGCGACGATCGGGCCCTGCGACGTGGCGAGCTCCTGGGTGACCAGCGGCGTGCGCTCGGGCTGGTCGGGGTGCAGCCGGTTCCAGCGCTCCACCTCGATCGCGTCGGCGCGCAGCTGCTGGTAGCTCGTGGCCGACCATAGCTCGGCGCCGACGCCGTAGTGCTCGGCGAGCTCGTCGCGAGCGGTGACCGCGGCCAGGTAGCTGGTGCCCGAGAACAGGATCGTCGCTCGCAGGCCGGGGCCCTCGGGGGCGTCGACGTAGCGATAGAGCCCGTTCACGACGCCTTCTCGCACGCCGTCGGGCAGCGCGGGCATCGGGTAGTTCTCGTTGTAGAGGGTCAGGTAGTAGATCAGGTCCTCGCCCCGGGTCGCGTCACCGTCGGGGTACATGCGGTGGATGCCGTCGTCGATGATCACCGCGGACTCGTAGGCGAACGCCGGGTCGTACGCTCGGCACACCGGCACCGTCGACGCCAGCAGGTGGCTGTGGCCGTCCTGGTGCTGCAACCCCTCGCCCTCGAGCGTGGTGCGCCCTGCGGTGGCGCCCATCAGGAACCCACGGGCGCGGGCATCGGCGGCGGCCCAGATCAGGTCGCCGACGCGCTGGAACCCGAACATCGAATAGAAGGTGAAGAACGGCACCATCGGCACGCCACGGGTCGCGTAGCTGGTCGCCGCCGCCGTCCACGACGCCAGTCCGCCGGCCTCGCTGATGCCCTCCTCGAGGATCTGACCGTCGGAGGACTCCTTGTACGACAGCAACAGGTCGTGGTCGACCGGCTCGTACTTCTGGCCCTGCGAGGCGTAGATGCCGAGCTCCTTGAACAGCGAGTCCATGCCGAAGGTGCGGGCCTCGTCGGGGATGATCGGCACGATGCGCGGGCCGATCTCGGAGTCACGGCACAGCGAGCGCAGCAGCCGGGTGAACGCCGTGGTCGTCGACGCGGCCTGCGTGCCCGATCCGGCGGTGATCTCGTCGTACACGGTCGGGCTCGGAAGGCGCAGCGGCCGGCGGGTCGCGACCTGGCGCGACGGCAGGGGCCCGTCGAGCGCCCGGCGTCGGCCGAGCAGGTACTCGGTCACGGGGGAGTCGAGCGGGGGACGCACGTACGGCGGCACGTCGCCGTCGAACGCCGAGTCCGGCAGCACCTCGGTCAGGTGCAGCCGGTCGCGCAGCTCCATCAGCTGGGCGGCGGTCATCTTCTTGATCTGGTGGGTCGAGTTGCGGCCCTCGAAGCCGGAGCCGAGCGTCCAGCCCTTGACGGTCTTCGCGAGGATGACCGTCGGCACGCCCTCGGTCTCGACCGCTGCCTGATAGGCGCTGTAGAGCTTGTGGTAGTCGTGACCGCCTCGGGGCAGGTTCTGCAGCTCGGTGTCGGAGAGGTGCTCGACCATCTTGCGGAGGCGGGGGTCGGGTCCGAAGAACTTCTCGCGGATGTACGAGCCGTCCTCGATGGCGTAGCGCTGGAACTCACCGTCGACGGTCGAGTTCATCTTGTTGAGCAGCACGCCGTCGACGTCACGGGCGAGCAGCTCGTCCCATCCGGTGCCCCACACGACCTTGATCACGTTCCAGCCGGAGCCCCGGAAGATCGCCTCGAGCTCCTGGATGACCTTGCCGTTGCCGCGCACCGGACCGTCGAGTCGCTGCAGGTTGCAGTTGATGACCCACGTCAGGTTGTCGAGCTGCTCACGTGCGGCGAGCGAGATGGCACCGAGCGTCTCGGGCTCGTCGACCTCTCCGTCGCCGATGAACGACCAGACCCGGCTGCTCGACGCGTTGTCGATGCGGCGGTTGTCGAGGTACTTGTTGAACCGGGCCTGGTAGATCGACAGGATCGGCCCGAGCCCCATCGAGACCGTCGGGTACTCCCAGAAGTCGGGCATCAGGCGGGGGTGCGGGTACGACGACAGGCCGCGCCCGGGCAGCGCCTCGGTCGCGGGCGGCGCGTCGATCTCGCGGCGGAAGCGGTCCAGGTCGGCCTCGTCGAGGCGGTGCTCCAGGAAGGCGCGGGCGTAGATGCCCGGCGCAGCGTGGCCCTGGATGTACACGTGGTCGCCGGGGTCGCCCGAGTCCTTGCCGCGGAAGAAGTGGTTGAAGCCGACCTCGTAGAGCGCGGCCGACGACGCGAAGGTCGAGAGGTGACCGCCGATGCCGTCGGCCGCCTTGTTCGCCCGCACCACCATCACCGCGGCGTTCCAGCGGATGTACGCGCGGATGTGGCGCTCGAGCTCGTAGTCCCCGGGGAACCACGGCTCCTCTTCCCTGGGGATGGTGTTCACGTACGGCGTCGACACCGACGCAGGGGTCCCGACCGCGAGCTCGCGGGAGCGCTCGATCAGGCGCGACATCAGGTACTGCGCCCGGGCGCGGCCCTTGGAGTCGACCACCGCAGCGAGTGAGTCCAGCCACTCCTCGGTCTCGTCCGGGTCGATGTCGGGCAGCTGACGAGCGAATCCGTCGATGATCATCCGGGTCCTCCGGGGAGCGTGGGGGCTGACCCCCACAGTACGGGCGGTAGCGTGCCCGCCGTGCCCCGCCCCTCCCGCCCCCGATCGACCGGTGTCGTGCCCAGCGGCGTGACCGTCGCCTACACCGACGGTGCGTGCCGCGGGAACCCCGGGCCGGGCGGCTGGGCGTGGGCGGTGCCCGGCGGCGCGTGGGCGTCGGGGCACGATCCGACGACCACGAACCAGCGCATGGAGATCCTCGCCGCGTACCAGGCGGTGCTCAGCATCGAGGGTCCCGTGCACATCGTGAGCGACTCGACCTACGTCGTGAACTGCTTCCGTGACGGGTGGTGGAAGGGCTGGCTCGCCCGCGGGTGGAAGAACTCGAAGAAGGAACCGGTCGCGAACCGCGACCTGTGGGAGCCGTTCATCGAGCTCGTGCAGGAGCGTGACGTCACGTGGGACTGGGTGAAGGGCCACAGCGGCGATCCGATGAACGACCTGGTCGACCGGCTCGCCGTCGCTGCCTCGTACGGGCGTGACGGCTCGGGCGACGAGCCACCATCGGAGGACGACCTGGGACCGGCCGACACCGCGGGGCGGCCGGCGAAGGTGAGCGCCGCCGCACCTGACACGGGGTCGTCGCCGGCGCGCGACTCCCGGATCCCGGAGGGCACCCCGTATGCCGTGGTCGGCGTGCGCTCCGACGCGCTCGCGGGCACACCGGCGGGTGACGTGCTGCGGCGCCAGCTCGCGGCGATCCTCGGTGCCCAGCACACGTTGCACCCCGATCTGGTCGTGCTGAGCGGCCTGCGCCCCGGCGCCGAGGAGCTCGGCGCGGCGGCAGCGGTCGACGCCGGCGTGCCCTACGTCGCCGTGCTGCCGTACCCGGACCCGGTCGCCGGCTGGCCCGAGACGGCGCGTGCCGGGTTCGACGCCGGCTGCGCTGCGGCCAGGTCGGTGGTCACCCTCGAGAAGAAGCGACCCGCGGACGCCGACGCGAAGCGCAAGGCCATCGCTCGACGCGACGGATGGCTGCGGTCGGTGTCAGCCGGCGCGGTGGTCGTGACCGACGGCGTCGACGCCGAGGCGGAGCTGGCGTTGCGCCGCTTCACCGATGCGCTCGGCGACGACGTGTGGTCACTCGAGATCGACCGCTTCTGAGTCCGCCGTACCAGGCACTACCTGGGCACCTTCGTGCCGGCTGGGGCCGCCACGATCGCCCCGAGAACGGGTCAGGGGCGGCGAACGGGTCGGGTCAGCGGCCGCGGCCGCTGCGCTCGCGTCGGATCGTCGCGAAGGCCTCGTTGACGTCGCGCACCCGACGCTCGGCAGCGACGCGAACCTGCTCGTCGGCATCGACGTAGCGGTCCGGGTGCAGCTCGGACACCAGTGCGCGGTGCGAACGGGAGATCTCCTCCCACGACGCCGAGTACGTCAGGCCGAGCACCGCGTACGGACCCTCGTCGGGGTCCGGCTCGTCGAGGAGGCTCGGCACCGCCTCGAAGAGCGACTCCGAGGAGAAGTAGTTCTCGAATCCGCTCTGTCGTCGGGGCAATGAGGTTCCTTCGTTCTGGTCGCGCCGGAAGGCGCTCTCGACGTACAGGACGTCCTGGTCCGACGAGGTGTTCGGGCGGGCGATGCGAGGCAGTGGTGTCCGCCCGCCTGGAAAGCCGCCACGCGCGCCTGCTCGTGGGGGCATCTCGTTCTGATCAGTGTCCATTTCTTCTCCCGATGACTGCCTAGCAGCGCCGAGCCGGGTACCTCCATGGGCAGATACCTTCATCCGGGTGCGATTCGGTGCCGACAGCGGTGGAACCTTCACAGACATCGTCGGCATCGACGGGTCGATACTGAAGATCCCATCCACACCCGACGACCCCGGATCTGCAGTGCGCGAGGGCATCGGTCGGCTCGCAGCGGGATCCGCGCCGCAGCTGCTGGCACACGGCACGACCGTCGCGACCAACGCGCTGCTCGAGCGACGCGGCGCCCGTGTGGCACTCGTCACCACCGAGGGCTTCCGGGACGTGATCGAGGTGGCGCGCCAGCACCGGCCCTCGCTCTACGACCCGTGGGCCGACCGTCCCGCGCCGCTGGTCGAACGGTCGGATCGCGTCGAGGTGCGTGAACGGCTCGACTCGACCGGCGCCGTGCTCGAGGGGTACCAGCCGGGATCGTGTTCGACGCTGCCCGACGGGATCGGTGCCGTGGCGATCTGCCTCCTGCACGCAGATCTCGACCCGGTCCACGAACGGGCGGTCGCCGAGGAGCTGCGGGCCCGTGGCCTGGACGTCAGCGCCTCGCACGAGGTCGCCCCCGAGTTCCGCGAGTACGAGCGCACCGTCACCACCGTCGTGAACGCGTCGCTGCGGCCGGTCTGCCGCCCCTACCTGCTCGGCCTCGGTGACGTCGCCGAACAGGTCGAGGTGATGACCTCGTCCGGTGGGCTCGTCGACGTCGAGCGCGCGGCGGAGCTGCCGGCGGCGCTGCTGCTGTCCGGCCCGGCCGGCGGGGTGCGCGCCGCGGCCGAGGTCGCCGTCGCGTGCGGTCACCCTGACGCCGTGAGCTTCGACATGGGCGGCACCTCGACCGACGTGTGCCTGATCCTCGACGGCGCGCCGGCCCCCGCCGCGCAGCGCAGCGTCGCCGGGTTCCCGATCCGGCTGCCGTCGCTCGACGTGCACACCATCGGTGCCGGCGGTGGGTCGATCGCCCGCATCGACGACGGCGGTGCGCTCGTCGTCGGGCCCGAGTCGGCGGGCGCCGTGCCCGGGCCTGCCTGCTACGGCCGCGGCGGCACGGCACCCACAGTGACCGACGCCAACCTGGTCGCCGGTCGCATCCCGGCCGACTCGAGCTTCCCCGAGCTCGGACGACTCGACGTCGACGCCGCCCGGCGCGCTCTCGACGACGCGGGCGTCACCGCCGAGGGGGTGCTGCGCGTCGCGGACGCCGAGATGGAACGGGCGATCCGGGCCGTGTCGGTCGAGCGGGGCGTCGACCCGGCGGGCCTGGCGCTCGTCGCGTTCGGCGGCGCGGGCCCGCTGCACGCCTGCGCACTCGCCGAGGCGGTCGGCATGCCGACGGTGATCGTGCCCGGCGCGGCCGGTGTGCTCTCCGCCGTCGGGCTCCTGTGTGCGCCGCGGCGCCACGAGGCCGTGCGGTCCTGGCCCACGCCGTCGGACCACACTGGGCTCGACGTGGCGCTCGCCGAGCTGTCCGACGGTGTCGCCGCAGCGATGGCAGCCGAGAGCCCCGCCGACAGCGACGCAGCCGCGGTCGAGGTGAGCGTCGGGTTGGACTGCCGCTACGCCGGGCAGAGCCACGAGCTCACCGTGGCCTCGGTCGCCGACTTCCACGCCGAGCACCTGCGCCGCAACGGCTACGAACGTCGCGACGACCCCGTCGAGATCGTGGCCCTGCGGGCCGTCGCCACCCTGCCCGCACCCGCCGACATCACCGACGTGCTCGAGCGTTGGGCCGAGACGGACCGTGCGGGTGGCACCGGCACGCCGACCGTCGCCGGCCCGCAGCGCGTGGTGCGGCCCGACTGCACCACGTGGGTGCCCGATGGCTGGCAGGGGTCGATCGGGCCGCTCGGCTCGCTCGTGCTGCACCGGAGCGAGCCATGACGCTCGACGCCTCACGCCTGCGGGTGCTCGTCGCCCGCCTCGAGGGCATCGCGGACGAGATGGGCGCCGTGCTGCGCCGCGCCGCGTTCAGCCCGAACATCAAGGAGCGTGCCGACTGCTCCGCGGCGGTGTTCGACGCGCAGGGCCGCCTGCTCGCACAGGCCGAGCACATCCCGGTACACCTCGGGTCGATGCCGGCCTCGGTCGCCGCGGTGATCGAGGCCTACGACGGGGTGCTCGCAGCGGGACAGCAGGCGATCGTCAACGACCCATTCGCCGGTGGCACCCACCTGAACGACATCACCCTGGTCGCTCCGTGCTGGGCCGGTGACGAGCTCGTCGGCTGGGTCGCCAACCGGGCCCACCACGCGGACGTCGGCGGTGCGGCCCCCGGCTCGCTGCCGGCCGACGCCACCGACGTGCACCAGGAGGGCCTGCGTCTGCCGCCGGTGCTGCTCACCGACGAGGTGCGCCGTGTGCTGCTCGCCAACTCCCGCACGCCGTGGGAGCGCTCCGGTGACCTGGCCGCGCAGATTGGCGCGAACGAGGTCGGGGCACAGCGCCTGGCCGAGTTGACCGGCGAGCCCTTCGGCGAGGTCGTCGACTACGGCGAACGCCGCAGCCGCGCCGCGATCGCCGCACTGCCCGACGGGACCTACCGGGCCGTCGACGTGCTCGACTCCGTCGGGCCACGAGCCGATCAGCAGCACCCGGCGACCATCGAGTGCGAGGTGCGGGTGCGCGGTGACTCGATCGAGTTCGATTTCACCGGCAGCGACGACCAACGCATCGGCAACACCAACGCCGTCGAGGCCGTCACCCTGTCCGCCGTCGCGTTCGTGGTGCGATCCGTGCTCGATCCGACGATGCCGTCCTCGGCAGGCACGATGGCGCCGGTGCGGGTCGTGACCCGACCGGGTTCGATCGTGTCGGCGACCTACCCGAGCGCGGTCGGGGCCGGCAACGTCGAGGTGTCCCAGCGCCTGGCCGACGTCTGCTTCGCGGCGCTCGCGCTCGCCGCTCCCGAGCGGGTGCCCGCCGCGTCGCAGGGCACCATGAACAACCTGCTCATCGGCGCACGCCCGGACGGCGACCGGCCGGCGTGGGTGTACTACGAGACCGTCGCCGGCGGTCAGGGCGGCCGCCCGCCGGACCCGAACGCGCCCGGCTCGGCGCCACGGCGCGGCATGAGCGGCGTGCACACCGGCATGACCAACACGCTGAACACCCCGGTCGAGGCGCTCGAGCGCAGCTACGGCATGCGGGTCCGTTCGGTTCGGCTGCGCACCGGCAGCGGGGGCGACGGCGCAGCGCCGGGCGGCGACGGCATCGAGCGCGAGATCGAGGTGCTGCAGCCGTGCACGGTGTCGCTCATCACCGAGCGTCGGGTCAGCCGGCCGTGGGGTCTGGCCGGTGGTGAGGCCGGGGCGGTGGGGGAGAACTGGCTGCTGCCCGGCGGCGAGGCCGACCGCGCCGAGCGCCTGCCGGACAAGTGCACGATCGAGGTCGCCGCGGGCGACGTGATCCGGATGCTCACCCCCGGCGGTGGCGGCTGGGGAGTGGCGCCTCGCTGAGCTCCGGCGGCGCGGGACGACGAGTCGCCGCCGAGCAGCGGGTGGTACCGTGCGGCTCGCGCTGATCGTCCGTCGTCACGCCGGCCCCACGGGGTCGTCGGCGGTTCTTCGAAGAACCGCAGGCGGGCCGTCGACCGCACCCTGTGGTCGACGTCCCTCCAATCGACGGGAGTCGTCCATGTCCTCCACCCTGCTCGCACGCCACGAGGTCCCCCGTGGCAACGCCGTGGCCATCGATCTGAGCGCCGGCCAACGACTGCGGGTCACCACGCCCGACGGTCTGCAAGGCGGTGACCTCAGCTTCGAGGGCTTGAGCACCTCGCTCAGCCGCAACGTCAACGGGTTCGCCCGTTTCGGCCGTCCGGTGATGGCCTTCCACCTCGAGCCCGGCGAGGTGCTCGTCGACACAGGGGGCGAACCGGTGCTCGAACTGGTCGAGCGCACCGGCGAGGGCCGCATCGACGTGATGATGCCCGGTTGCTGGTCCGAGATCTACGACGACGGTCGCCCCGGGTGCCAGGACCTGATCGGCGCGTCGCTCGGCACCGATCGAGCGGGGCTCAGCGGGATGATCTCGTTCTGGGTCACCTCCAGCGTGAACGACGACTACTACGACGCCCTCTCCGAGTCGGTGATGGCTCCCGGAGACTGCTTCGTGGTGGTCGCCCGACGCGACGTGAGTGTCGGCGTGTCGGCATGCCCGGACGAGGAGATCCCCGGTCTGCCGGGAGGACACCTGGTCGTCGAGCTCCTCGCAGGCTGAGCCACACCGCTCGATCGTGAGGTCGCCGGACGTGGCGGCGTGCGGCGACCTCACCATGCCGGCGAACCGGCGGTGACGCGAGGCACCTGACGGAACGGGTTGATCGCCGTGGTCCGTGGGGATGCTCTTCCTGCTCAATCTGCCGCGTGGCCGGTCGCGCGGCGATACGGTCGCTCGCGGGGCGGTAGCGGGGCTCGACCGACCACTGAGGAGTGACATGAACAGGATGCGATGGGCCGCAGTGCTGGTCGCGGGACTCGCGACCGCCGGAGTGGGATGTTCGAGCTCCGACTACTCCAAGGACGACTTCGAGCAGGACCTGGAGAGCGAAGTGGATCTCTCGCCCGAGATCGCGAACTGCGTCGCGGACGGGGTGGACGAGGCCGGCATCGACATCTCGAAGTTCGACACCGACAAGTCCATCGACGAGGTGCTCGACGACGACGAGCAGCAGAGGTTCACCGAGGTGATCACCACCTGCGTGATGCAGGACTCGAACATCGACCCCGACGACGTGCCCGACCCGACCGACCTGACCGTGCCCGACTGATCAGGCCTGGCCGCGTCGCTGCGCAGAGGCTGACGCCGCTGCTCAGAGGCCCCACTTGGCGACCATCGCCACGATCGTGACCACCACGACGATCGTGTCGAGCACGCCGAACGCGGTGAGCCGCGCCGACACGGCGCGCTCGGCCTCTGCATCACCGTCGCGGATCGCCGCGGCGAGCGCCCGGGAACCCGGGCCGAACACGGCCATGCCGAGCACGGCGCCGATGATCACGGCCAGGAAGCCGATCGACACGAACATGTTCGAGAACTCGAAGAAGTCGCTGTCGAGCACCAGCCCGACGCCGGTGACGAGCACCAGGATGCCGGCGATGTTGTAGAGCACACGGGCCATTGCACCCTGGGTCTCGGCCCACCAGACTCGGGTCGTGGCCTCCGCGGAGCCGATCCTCGGCCCGACGAAGGCGAGGACCAGGTTGCCGCCGAGCCACGCGGCGACACCGATGATGTGCAGGACGAGCAGGGTCTGGCGCATGGCACGAACCTAGCGACTGGGGTCTTCGCAGGGGCGGTTTGGCGGACTTGACCGCGCGGTCAATAGAGTCCGAAGCATGCTGGAACTCAATGGTGCATCTGCAATCGTGACGGGTGGGGCCTCCGGCCTCGGCGAGGCGTCGGTCCGGGCGCTGGCCGAGCGTGGCGCCAAGGTCGTGATCCTCGACCTCGACCGCCAACAGGAGAAGGGCGACGCGCTCGCCAAGGAGACCGGTGGCGTGTTCGCCGCCGCCGACGTGACCGACACCGAGCAGGTCATCGCCGCGGTCGAGGCCGCCAAGGAGCTCGGCCCGCTGCGTGCGGTCATCAACTCCGCCGGCGTCGGCTGGGCGACCCGCACCATCGGCCGTGACGGCACCTACGAGTCGGCCCACGACCTCGACATGTTCCGCAAGGTCATCGACATCAACCTGGTCGGCACCTTCAACGTGACCCGCCTCGCCGCCACCGCGATGAGCCAGACCGACCCGGTCGACGAGGACGGCTCGCGTGGTGCGATCGTCAACACCGCCTCGGTCGCCGCC
The DNA here is from genome assembly GCA_023389745.1 of Actinomycetes bacterium. Taxonomy (GTDB): domain Bacteria; phylum Actinomycetota; class Acidimicrobiia; order Acidimicrobiales; family Microtrichaceae; genus JAFAFN01. Next base: position 1,705 of record JAEWED010000187.1, on the reverse strand, counting down.
CTCGAGGGCCAGGTCGGCCAGGCCGCCTACACCGCGTCGAAGGCCGGCATCGTCGGTCTCACCCTCGTGCTCGCTCGTGACCTCGCCCCGGCGGGCATCCGTGCCAACACGATCATCCCCGGGTTCTTCGACACGCCGATCTACGGCGGCAACGAGGACATGAAGAACCACCTGAAGAAGGACACCCTCTTCCCGAAGCGTCTCGGCGACGCCGCCGAGTACGCCTCGCTGGCCGTCGAGCTGCTCCGCAACAGCTACATCAACGGCGAGTCGGTGCGCATCGACACCGGCACCCGCATGCAGCCGAAGTGAGCTGACGTTCGCGACGAAGGCCCGGACCACCTGCGGTGAGCAGGGGGTCCGGGCCTTCTGCGTGCTCCGGGTCGGGAGGTCGCGGCCAGTGATCGATCAGAGAGCTGCTCGATCAGAGAGCTGTTCGATCAGGGAGCGTTGTGCTCGCCGCTGAGCGGCTCGCCCTCCTGGTTGTAGTGCTCCGCGAACTCCTCGATGTCCTCGGCGTTCATGGCGAGCTTCTCCCGGGGAGGCAGCTTCTCGAGGTGGATCGCGGGACCCGAATCGTCGGACTCCTTGAAGCCTTCGGGACGATCGTTGTCGAAGATGCCCATGGTGTTCCTCCGGTCTCGGTCGCAGGCCGGGTGGCTGCGGCGGGTGGCTCTGCCCCGAGCCTACGGACTTTCAGGGCTCGAGCGGTCCCGGGCCGAACTGCCGCGACCCCGGGGGCAGCTTGGCGGGCCGTCCCCGCCAGAACGCGTGGTCGGCCATCTCGAGCAGCGCGTGGTCGCCCGAGGAGTTGCCGTACGCCCACAGCTCGACGCCCTGGAGCGGTCCCTCGGCGGGTTGGCCCAGGCGTTCACGCAGGCGGACCGCCTTCTGCTCGGCCCGCACGTTGGGGTGGGCGAGCTCGCCGGTGAGCAGGCCCTCGACCGCGGCGAGCTCGACGCCGATGACGTCGTGGATCCCGAGCGTCTCGGCGACGGGGCGCAGGTAGTACTCCAAGGACGCTGAGACGAACACGACCTCGTCGCCCCGATCCAGGTGCGCACGCAGACGGGCGAGGGTGGCGTCGTCGATGCCGTCGTGCAGGATCGTCCGGGCGTACTGCTCGGCCAGGCTCCGCAGCTGCGGCTCGGAACGGCCTGCGAACAACAACGCCAACAGGCGTTCCTTGACCGCGTCGCGGTCGAGCAGCTTGACCCGACCCCGCACTCCCTCGATCAGCACCTTCACGCAGGCGACGGCGAAGCGCGGCGGACCGGCGACGCGCACGAGGAAGGGCACGAGGGTGTCGCGCCGGGTCAGGGTCTCGTCGAAGTCGAACGCCGCGACACGACGCAGCGGCAGGTCCGAGGTCTCCTGCTCGATGAGGCCGGCGGCGATCTCGGTCGCCATCTCGGTGACCTCGTCGGGCTCGTCGCCCGGGATCCGTTCGGTCATCGCTGCGGGCTCAGAGCGACGTCGAGGTGTTCGTCACGAACGCGTCCAGGCGTCCGAGCGTGGACTCCATCGACGCCCGGTTCTTCGACGCCCACTTCGAGGCGTACCCACCGGCACCCGGCTTGGCGGTCGACCAGTCGAAGGTCTCGGTCACCCGGGTGCCGCCGTCGACCGGCTCGAACTCGTAGCGCCAGCGCCAGCCGCCGATGTGGGACCACGCGATGCGGCGCCCCTCGTCGTACTCGACGAC
>JAEWED010000145.1 GCA_023389745.1 Actinomycetes bacterium | reverse complement strand
CCCGACGCAACGGCGCGCCGATCTGCGGCGTCACCGTCTCGGCGGGCATCCCCGACACCGACGCCGCGGTCGCGCTGCTCGACGAGCTCGCCGAGCTCGGCATGTGGTGCAACGCGTTCAAACCCGGCACGCACGACCAGGTCCGCCAGGTCGCGGCCATCGCTGCCGCGGCACCCGAGCACCTGCTGATGGTGCACGTCGAGGGTGGGCAGGCCGGCGGCCACCACTCGTGGGTCGACCTCGACGACCTGCTGCTGGGCGGGTACCGAGCGCTGCGCTCCCACGACAACGTCGTGCTCTGCGCCGGCGGTGGCGTCGGCACCCCCGAACGCGCCGTCGAGCTGCTGACCGGTCGCTGGGCGCTGCGCCACGGCGACGTCGAGATGCCGGTCGACGGCGTGCTCATCGGGACCGCGGCGATGGCCGCCGCCGAGGCCACGGCGACGCCCGGGGTCAAGGCGGCGCTGGTCGACGCACCCGGCGTGGGCACCCGTGTGGCTCGCGGTCGCATCGGCGGCGGCGTGACCTCGGGTCGGTCCGGCCTGGATGCCGACATCCACTTCCTCGACAACGCGGCGTCGCGCTGCGCCGCGCTGCTCGACCAGGTCGCCGGTGATGCCGACGCCGTCGAGCGGCGTCACGACGAGATCGTCGCCGCGTTGGCCCGCACCGCCAAGCCGTGGTTCGGCGACGTCGCCGCGATGACCTACGAGCAGCTGCTGCGCCGATTCGTCGAGCTGGCCGCGGTGGGACGCGGCGGGCGCTACGAGGACGGCGTCTGGCTCGACCGGACCCACCGTGAGCGGTTCGTGACGCTGCTGCAGCGCGCCGAGGCGCGACTGCACCCCGCGCAGTCGGGTCGGGTCGAGACCGCGTTCGCGGCGAGCAGTTCCGTCGACGATCCCAGCGCGGCGATCGACGAGCTCGTCGATCGTCTCCCGGGCGTCGCCACGACCCGTCTGCACCCGGCGGACCCCACGTTCTTCCTGCACGTCTGCCGGGCACCCGGCAAGCCCGTGCCGTTCGTGCCGGTGCTCGACGGCGACGTCCGCCGCTGGTACCAGTCGGACTCGCTGTGGCAGGCGCAGCACCCGGCCTACGACGCCGACCAGGTGCTCATCATCCCTGGGCCCGCAGCGGTCGGCGGCATCACGGTGCCCGACGAGCCGGTCGCGGATCTGCTGGCGCGCTTCGACGACGCGGTGCGCGACGACCTGCTCGCCGCCGGCGCGACCCCCTCGGCCGTCGCGCGGCTCCGGCGCCACGGCGAGGTCGCCGGGCTCGGCGGTCCGGTCGCCGCGCTGCTGGCGTCGCCGACGATCGTCGTCGACGGAGCGGTGCGACCCAATCCGGTGCTCCGCCTGGCGCCCTCGCACGACTGGCAGCTGACCGCAGGACCCGACGGCCGACTCATCGCCGCCGAGCTGTCCGCCCGATCCGATGTCGGCAACGGTGCCCGTCGCGACGACTGTCCGATCGGAGAGGCGGAGTCCGTCGAGCTGCTCGCCGGCGAGCTCGGCACCTCGGAGCAGGACACCGCGACGCTCACGATCACCTGGCCGGCCCTTCGCCGCTACGGCGCTGTGGGCGACCCGGCCGGCCCCCGGTCGGAGTCGGTGACCCTGCACTTCGTGCACGACCAGCACCACGGCGCCGACCTGGTCGCCCTCGACACCCGTGCCCGGACCTCCCAGCTGTCGGACCTGCTGCACGACGTGCTCGTCGGTGAGGAAGCCGCGGCCGCGGCGCCCGCCGGAGTGTCGCTCGACCCCGTGCGACGTCGGCGTCACGCCTCGCTGGTCGGGGCGGATCCCGCCGCGACGCCGCTGCCCGACTCGCTGCTCGCGGTCGTGTGGCCCGCGGTGTTCCGCAGCCTCGCTGACGACGCCGTCGTCGGTTCGCTGCTCGACCTGGTGCACCTCGAGCACCGGGTCCGGATCGTCGACCCCGGCGCGCTCGCGGCGGCCGATGCCGCCGACACCTCGGTCGGCCTCGACGCGCGCATCGAGGGGATCTCGGAGCACGACGCGGGCACCCGCGTCGACACCGTCGCCGAGCTCCGCGACGGCGACGAGCTGCTCGCCGTGGTGCGGGGGGCCTTCCTCCTGCGCGGCACGACGCTCGACCCGCTGCTGCACACCCCCGGACCGCGCCCCGCCGATGATGCAGCCGACGACACCGCGGTCGAGGTGGTCGACCGGCCTCGCCGCACGCTCGACGGGCTGACCCTGCGTGCGCCGCTCGACCTGCGACAGGTCGCAACGATCACCGGCGACCACAACCCGATCCACCGCTCGACGGCCGTCGCCCGCTTCGCCGGGCTCGACGGACCGATCGTGCACGGCGCGTGGACCTCGGCGGGCGCCCAGCGAGCGGTCGTCGACGCCGCCTGCGGCGGCCGGCCGGAACGACTCGTCGACATCGCCGTGTCCTTCGTCGGGGTCGTGCATCCCGGCGACGAGGTCGCCTACTCGGTCGTGCGTCGAGGGGTCGCCGCCGGCGACACCGTGTACACGGTCACCGCGTCGGTGGCCGGTCCCGACGGCGCGGTCCCGGTGCTGACCGCCGAGGCGACCGTGCGCCCGCCCCGGACGGCCTATCTCTTCCCCGGCCAGGGCATCCAGCGTCAGGGCATGGGCATGGACGGCTACGAGCGGTCCGCCGCAGCCCGCGACGTGTGGGACCGGGCTGACCGCCACACCCGCGCCGCGCTGGGCTTCTCGATCCTGTCGATCGTGAAGGACAACCCGACGGTCGTGTCGGTCGCCTCACCCGACCGCGATGCCGAAGTGCACCGCCATCCGCTCGGTGTGCTGCACCTGACGCAGTTCACCCAGGTGGCCATGGCGGCGCTCGCGATGGCCCAGGTCGCCGAGCTGCGCGAGGAGGACGTCTTCGACGAGCGCGCCACGGTGGCCGGCCACTCCGTCGGCGAGTACAACGCGCTCGCCTCGCTCGGCGGCGTCCTGCCCCTCGAGGTGATCGTCGAGCTGGTGTTCCGCCGCGGGCAGTCGATGCACCACCTCGTCCCCCGCGACGCGGACGGACGCTCCGACTACCGCCTCGGCGTCATCCGTCCCCACCAGGTCGACATGGACCACGCCGAGGTCGACGAGCTCGTCCAGGGTCTCGCCGAGCGGCTCGGCGAGACGCTCGAGATCGTCAACTACAACCTGCGCGGCAAGCAGTACGCCGTCGCCGGCACGCTGCGCTCGCTGGCCGCGCTCGAGGACGAGCTCGACCGGCGGCGGGGGCCGTCGTCGAAGGACCCGTTCCTGTACGTGCCGGGCATCGACGTGCCGTTCCACTCGGCGGTGCTGCGCGACGGCGTCGCCGACTTCCGCGCACACCTCGACGCCGGCCTGCCCGAGCGGATCGACCCCGCGCTGCTCGTCGGGCGCTACGTGCCGAACCTGGTGCCGCGCCCCTTCTCGCTCGAGCGCGCGTACGTCGAGGAGGTCTCGACCTACGTCCCCTCGGAACGACTCGCCGCCGTGCTCGAGGACTGGGACCGCTGGAGCGCGGACCCGTCCCGGCTGACCCGCGAGCTGCTCGTCGAGCTGCTCGCCTGGCAGTTCGCGTCGCCGGTCCGCTGGATCGAGACCCAGGACCTGCTCGTCGAACCGATCGCACAGGGCGGGCTCGGCGTCGAGCGCATCATCGAGGTCGGGCTCGGTTCCCAGCCCACCGTCGCCAACCTGGCGAAGGGCACGCTCGCGATGCGCCCCGCCGGTGCGCCCACGGTCACGGTGCACAACGTCGAAGCGGATCGGCCGCTGGTCGCCGCGCTCGATGAGGACCCCGAACCCGTCGAGCCCGAACCCGCCGAGCCCGAGGTCGTCGCCGACGAGGGGAGCGCGGAGGAGCCCGCGGCGGCGGCACCCGTCGCCGTGCCGGGTGGCGCCGCGGTCGAGGACCGTCCTGTCGGGGCCGGTGACGCGCTGCGCCTGCTGTTGGCACTGCTGGTGAAGGTCCGTCCCGACCAGCTCTCCGGCGGCGAGACGATCGACGACCTCGTCGACGGCGTGTCGTCACGGCGCAACCAGCTGCTGATGGACCTCGGCACCGAGTTCGCGGTGTCCGGCATGGACGGCGCCCGCGAGCTGCCCCTCGACGTGCTCACCACCGAGATCGCCGGTCGTGTGGGCCGCTACCGATTCCCCGGCCCGGTGCTGCGCGACGCCCGCGACTCGGCACTGTCGTCGGTCCTCGGACCGCTGCGCATCAAGGCCCGCGACGTCGAGGCCCGGGTGACGAGCCACTGGGGGCTCGGCGAGGGCTGGGCCGAGCGGGTGCTCACCACGCTCGCCTTCGAGGGCCGCGCCGGTGACAGCACCCGCGGCGGCGCCCTCGGTCGCCTGTCGCCGGTGCCGTCCGGAGCGGATGCAGCGATCGACGCGGCCGTCGCGCTGGTGGCCGACGACCTCGGCGTGACGCTGGCCGACCCGAGCGCCCAGGGCGGCGGCGGCACCGTCGACGCCGCCGCGGTCGCCGACCTCGAGGCCCGCATCGCCGGACCCGACGGCCTGCTCGCCTCGATGGCCCGCGGCGTACTCGCCCACGTCGCCCCCGACGACTCGACCGCGGAACCGGTCGACGACTCTGCCGAGCGACGCCTGTCGCTGCTCGACGCCGAGCACGGCGATCGTCGTGCGGCCGCGGTGCGCCCGAGCTTCGACGCCCGCCGCCACGTCGCCTTCACCTCGTGGTGGTCCACCGCCCGTCACGACGTCGTGGCGCTGCACCACGCGGGCATCGGGCGAGCCGGCGCACCCGCCGACGCGGCCGAGCTCGACCGGATCGCCGGGCGCCTCTCCCGACACGTCGTCGACCCCGGCGTGCGCGCCTCGGCGACCTGGTTCCGTTCGCGGGCCGCAGCGCGCGGCGACGACCTCGCCGTGGCGCGCTTCGAGCGGATCCTGCAGGGCGCGCCCTGGGCGCCGCCGATCGCGTCGACACGGCCGTCGCTCGACGGCGACGGTCGCCCCCTCGAGGTCGACGACGACACGACGCGGCTCGACACGCTCCTCGAGCAGCTCGAGTCCGCCAACCGGTACCCGTGGGCGGACCCCTTCGCAGCGCGGCTGCGTGCCGGGCTCGCCGGGGGCACGTCGCGGCGTGAGGTCGCGTTGGTGACGGGCGCCTCGCCCGGATCGATCGCGTTCGAGGTCGTCCGCCGGCTGCTCGCCGATGGCTCGGTCGTCGTGTGCACCACGACCGACGACCGACCCGAGCGGATGGACCGCTACCGCGAGCTCTACCGCCAGGCCGCCGCGCCGGGTGCCGAGCTGCACGTGGTGCGGGCCAACCTGGCGTCGTTCTCCGACGTCGACGACCTGGTGGACTGGATGGTGCACCCGGTGACCGAGTCGGCCGGAGGTGTCACCCGGATCCTCAAGGACCCGATGCTGCCGACGCTCGTGCTGCCCTTCGCCGCCGGCCCGGTCGCCGGCGACCTGGTCGACGTGGACGGCTCCACCGAGGTGGCGCTGCGAGTGCTGCTGCTCGGCGTCGAGCGCCTGATCGGCGCGGTGACCGCAGCCCAGGCCCGCGCCGGCGATGCCGGTCGCCGCACCACGGTCGTGCTGCCGATGTCGCCCAACCACGGGGGCTTCGGCGGCGACGGGGCCTACGGCGAGGCCAAGGCGGCACTCGACGTGGTCGTCGAGAAGTGGTCCTCGGAGCACCGCCGCTGGGGCGGGCGCCTCGACCTGGTCGCCGCCACGATCGGCTGGGTGCGCGGCACCGGGCT
>JAEWED010000078.1 GCA_023389745.1 Actinomycetes bacterium | reverse complement strand
CTCGTACGTAGCCAAGGCCACCGCGAGCGGCGACGCCACTCTGGCCAGCAACTACACGGTCGCCGTGTTTGGTGGCGGAAGCAGCAATGGCACGACGTGCGGCGCTGGAACACCAATTGGATCGAAGGCTCTGTCGACGACAACTCCCGTCGACCTCATACCCGCGCGGACGCTCGCAGCCAATAGCGGGGAGCACCTGTGCTTTCAGGTGACTCTGAACTCGTTGGCGCCGATTGAGACCCGGATGAAATCAGTAAGCGCTGCCTTCCAATTCACTGCCACATCGATGCCGGCCGGGTCCTAGGTCAGCGACGACTGAGAGGAGATCGCTTCATGAACAAGAAATTGAACCGCTCCGGATCGCTGTCTCTGAGGTCCGCCCTCGCGGTCGGCGGTGTCGTCTTGATGGCGCTGGGACTCAGCCAAGTTGTCGACACCCAAGCCGCGTTCACCGACACTGCGAACGCCAACGTTTCCACGCTGGCAAGTGGCAATTTCTTCCCGACGCCGTTGACCCCAAGCGTCACCTGCACGACCAACCCGGACAATGATTGGAACCTCGGAAGCAATAGGGCAAACCTCTCCTGGCCCGCGGTCGCCGGAGCGACCGGCTACTACGTAGAACTTGTGTATGGCGACGGTTCGTATTACCGGCACTACGATGTGACCGCTCCAACGACTTCCGTCACCGGGATTAGCACGACCTCCCCCCGTGCCAGTGTGTATGCGCGGGTGTACACAAAGAACGGACCAGCCACGTCTTCTGGGTATACCTCATCGCGGCAAATTTCATACAAAGACCTAGTTACTAGCAGAACCGAATGCCAAGGCACCAATGCAGCGAACAAGCCCAACCAGCCATGGGAGGATGTGTCCACGTGGACACCTGGTTCGCCCAGTCCGAACCAGGCGAGTTTCGCGTCGCGCAAGGGCCCCACGGGAATGGCTCCCGATGAGGTGACTACGTCGCCGGTACCCACCGAGTCGCCCAGCGAGACGACGTCAACCGTGGAGGCGCCGACGCCCCCAACCAAAACACCGTCTGTGTCCGCCCCTAAGACCACGACAGAAGCACCGTCCACGACCACAACCGAGACGCCGACCGTCACCACAACTACTACACAGCCGACGACAACTACGACGACGCCCCCGGCTAGTGCAGCCCACCGCGAAGTCGATCTGGGTGCGGGACTGACCGCAAAGTTGGCTGACGACAACGTTGTTGTCCTCTCAGATGGCGTCGAAAAGTGCAGTGTGACAGTTGACGATGCCGAGACGATCGTCGACAACGGCGATGGAACCCTCGCAGTTGCCGACAGGGATGGAGCCACCCACTACGTGGATGCCGCCACCTGCATGATCAGCTGACCAGACTCACGGACGATCGCGCGGATACCGGACCCCGCTCAGGGTGGGGACCGGTATCCGCCCGAACTTCGTTCTCCCACCATCCCCCGGTCGGCAGCACACCCATCATTGACACATCCGCCCACCGTCGCCGCCGGATCACGGCTTCGACGATCCGCTGATTCCTGTCGACCTACGGTTCGCATAGGCATGCCTTCGAATAGCGATACCGGAGACATGAGTCAAGCGGGCACCCGCCTAGCTGCACTCGATGCCACGGCCATGGGGCAGCTCACCGCCTCGATGTCCGAGTCGTCGGACGACGACGTGATCAAGGCACAGCGGCGCATGGAAACCTCGCTATGCAAGGTGTCAGCGGGGCCGGGCACCGACAGGTCGTCGAATCGGTGGAGCGGTCAATTCCCGGCACCCTCGCGTGCCAGTCCATCAACGATGACTTCCTCATCACCACCCTGCGAATCTCGGCGGCCCGACGCCGCCAAACGCGTCGAATGCGCAACCAAGGTCGTCACCGGGCGCACGCTCGGCGACGACGCCACAGAGACGGCGTTGCCGACGGCCTCGGTCCGCGGTCCGCCGTCCGCGATGGTTTGATTGCGCCGGACCATGCGGCTCCAATCGTGGCCGTCATCCACAAGGTCCCAGACACTGTCGCCGCCGACGAGATCGCTGCCGCAGAGAAACTCCCTGCCGACGCCGCTGGCTCCACCACGCCGGACGAGCTGACGAAGGTCGGGCCCAACCTACTGGCCTACCTGCACCCCGCCGGGGACGCACCCGATGAGCGTGGCCGCCGATGCTGATGCGGGTTGTGGATCGGGAAACAAGACTCCGATCTGATGACAGCGATCCAGACTGTTGGCCCCGAGGCCAGAGCACTACTCGAGCCGATCTCGTGACACTCGCGAAGCACGGCATGCACAACCCGGACGAGCCCGAATCCCCTGCGGTGATATCGAATCCGATTCCCTGGATCGGGAGGCTCTGGCGCACGCGGCAAAGCGCTATACCGACACTACGGCCCAACGCAACCCATGATGCGCCGGCCACTGCGCTCCGGCACATACTCTCGACCGGCGTACTCTGCAGCCACCGAGTCTTGCCTGTCACTGCGATCATCACGAGGACGGTGCAGCAAGTCGAGCACGCCTGCGGCCTCGTCACCACCCGCAACCGGGGGTCTGGTCCCGATCCACCCCGCACTCGACACGACTAGAAGGCTCGCCCGGTACTGGTCCTGTTCGTCCACAGAGGCCGCCGTCGCGCGCCTCGTCAGGGCACGCCGACTCGCTCCCACCGACCAACGACCCGCCCTGATCATGACGTCCTGCGACTGCACCCGCCCCGGGAGGGGTGACGCTGCCGCCACGCTCACCGCCGTACATCACGTCACAGACTGGAACGGCTGCGGCCGCACCGAGATCGCTACGACGACGACCTGGCCTGCGTACCTGTCACTCGCTCGTGCGCGACGGTACTGACGACTGGCGAGCCCCGACCTCCCCCAACGGAATCCGAGAACGAGGGCGTATCCGATGGATCGCCCGTGCAGATCGACCACGGACGCTCACCCCGCGTCAACCACCACCATGCCGGCGACATGATCGGCGTGACACTGCGAGACGTGGTGAATAGCGTCACCAGGATCTGCCCCATCGGCCGCTGAAGTAGATCAGGCACCTATTTAGCGGCATGTGGTGCACATGCTCGAAAGGTCACAGCACGGAGTCTGAGACGGAGTCCGGATCTTGGGCGTCCACGTTGCGTCGCACTTGCGCCGCCGGCCCGAATGCCAGCATCAGCAGTCCACCGGCAAGCACGCCGCCAAGGAACACTGCGACCGACGACGACAACCACGACACCACGTAGCCGAGGCCCTGCACACTGAAGAACAGCCGATCGACATCGGTCACGGCGTACGGCGAGGGGTCCGGCTCGGCGTTGGCGTCACCCTTGAGAATCAGGACCGCGGAATCGCCCTCTTGCGAGAGGATCTCGTCGATGCGGTGCGTGATCCGCGTGCCCTGCTCGTTGTTCACACTAACAACGTCGCCGGCACGTAGATCGGCTGCAGGGGTTTCCCTCGACAACGCGAGAGCCCCGGTCGGAATCTCGGGCGACATGGATCC
>JAEWED010000067.1 GCA_023389745.1 Actinomycetes bacterium | reverse complement strand
CGCTTCGCCACCGGCGCCATGTCGTACGGGTCGATCTCGGCGGAGGCGCACGAGACGCTCGCGATCGCGATGAACCGGCTCGGCGGCAAGTCCAACACCGGCGAGGGCGGCGAGGACCCGGACCGCCTCCACGACCCCGCCCGCCGCTCCGCCATCAAGCAGGTGGCGTCGGGACGCTTCGGCGTCACCTCGGAGTACCTCTCCTACGCCGACGACATCCAGATCAAGATGGCCCAGGGCGCCAAGCCCGGCGAGGGCGGCCAGCTGCCCGGCCCGAAGGTCTACCCGTGGGTGGCCAAGACGCGGCACTCCACGCCGGGCGTCGGTCTGATCTCCCCGCCGCCGCACCACGACATCTACTCGATCGAGGATCTGGCCCAGCTGATCCACGACCTCAAGAACGCCAACCCGTCGGCCCGCGTGCACGTGAAGCTGGTCGCCGAGGTCGGCGTCGGCACCGTCGCCGCGGGCGTCGCCAAGGCGAAGTCCGACGTGGTGCTCATCTCGGGTCACGACGGCGGCACGGGTGCGAGCCCGCTGACGTCGCTGAAGCACGCCGGTGCACCGTGGGAGCTCGGCCTGGCCGAGACCCAGCAGACGTTGGTCCTCAACGGCCTGCGCGACCGCATCGTGGTGCAGGCCGACGGCCAGATGAAGACCGGCCGTGACGTCGTGATCGCGGCGCTGCTCGGCGCCGAGGAGTTCGGCTTCGCGTCGGCGCCGCTGGTGGTGTCGGGCTGCATCATGATGCGCGTCTGCCACCTCGACACCTGCCCGGTCGGCATCGCGACCCAGAACCCGGAGCTGCGTGCGAAGTACTCGGGCAAGCCCGAGTTCGTCGAGAACTTCATGCTCTACGTCGCCGAAGAGGTGCGCGAGCTGCTCGCAGAGCTGGGCTTCGCCACCCTCCAGGAGGCCGTCGGCCACGCCGAGCTCATCGACGCCCGCGACGCCGTCGACCACTGGAAGGCGTCGGGCCTCGACCTGAGCCCGATCCTGCACGTCGTCGAGCCCCGCGAGGACGACCACCTGTCGTGGCGCCGGGTCCAGGACCACGGTCTCGATCAGGCGCTCGACGTCACCCTCATCGAGGAGTGCCGCGAGGCGATCGACACCGGCACCCCGGTCCACCTGCAGATCCCGATCCGCAACGTGAACCGCACGGTCGGCACCATGCTCGGCCACGAGCTGACCAAGGTCCACGGCGGCGCCGGACTGCCCGACGACTCGATCGTGATCGACTTCGAGGGCTCCGCCGGCAACAGCTTCGGTGCGTTCGTGCCCGCCGGCATCACCATGCGCCTGCACGGCGACGCCAACGACTACGTCGGCAAGGGCCTCTCCGGTGGCCGCATCGTGGTGCGCCCGCCCGAGCACAGCCACGGCGACTTCGTCGCCGAGGACAACATCATCGCCGGCAACGTGATCCTCTACGGCGCCACCCGCGGCCGCGTGTTCCTGCGCGGCGAGGTCGGCGAGCGCTTCTGCGTGCGCAACTCGGGGGCCATCGCGGTCGTCGAGGGCGTCGGCGACCACGGCTGCGAGTACATGACCGGCGGCCGTGTCGTCGTGCTCGGTCCGACCGGCCGCAACTTCGGTGCGGGCATGTCGGGCGGCATCGCCTACGTGCACGACCCCGAAGGCGAGTTCCCCTCCCGCGTGAACCGCGAGATGGTCGAGCTCGACGAGCTCGACGACATCGACGTGGAGTTCCTGCGCGGCGTGGTCAACGAGCACCTGGAGCAGACCGGTTCGCCGGTCGCCGCGGAGCTGCTCGGCGACTGGGACAGCGAGCTGGCGAACTTCCGCAAGGTGATGCCCAAGGACTACAAGCGGGTGCTCGAAGCCACCAAGGCGGCCGAGGCCGAGGGACGAGACGTGATCGAAGCAGTGATGGAGGCCAGCCGCTGATGGGTGATGTACGAGGCTTTCTGAAGCACGGACGGGAGCTCCCGTCCCGCCGCCCGGTGCCGGTGCGGATCCTCGACTGGAACGAGGTCTACGAGAAGTTCCCCGAAGAGGCGCTCGCGACGCAGGCGAGCCGCTGCATGGACTGCGGCATCCCGTTCTGCAACAACGGCTGTCCGCTGGGCAACATCATCCCGGACTGGAACGACCTGGTGTACAAGGACCGTTGGCGCGAAGCGCTCGACCGTCTGCACGCCACCAACAACTTCCCCGAGTTCACCGGCAGGCTCTGCCCGGCGCCGTGTGAGGCCGCGTGCGTGCTCGGCATCAACTCCGATCCGGTCACGATCAAGCAGGTCGAGGTCTCGATCATCGATCGTGGCTTCAAGGAGACCTGGGTCCACCCGATCCGGCCCAGCCGGCTGACCGACAAGTCCGTCGCGGTGATCGGCTCGGGGCCCGCAGGCCTCGCGGCCGCGCAGCAGCTGACCCGCGCCGGGCACCGCGTGATCGTCTTCGAGCGTGCGGACCGCATCGGCGGCCTGCTGCGCTACGGGATCCCCGAGTTCAAGATGGAGAAGAAGGTCCTCGACCGGCGTCTGTCGCAGATGCGCGCCGAGGGCACCGAGTTCCGCGTCAACGTGAACGTCGGCGTCGACATCACCATCGAGGAGCTCCGCGAGGAGTTCGACGCGGTGGTCATCGCGACCGGCGCCACGCAGGCCCGTGACCTGCCGATCCCCGGACGCGAGCTCGACGGCATCCATCAGGCGATGGAGTTCCTGCCGATGGCGAACCGCGCCCAGGAGGGCGACTACGGCGTCGACGACGTGGCGATCTCGGCCAAGGGCCGCAAGGTCGTCATCATCGGCGGTGGCGACACCGGCGCCGACTGCCTGGGCACCTCGCACCGACAGGGTGCAGAGGTCGTCTACCAGTTCGAGATCATGCCGCAGCCGCCGTCGGAGCGTCCCGAGGCGAACCCGTGGCCCACGTGGCCGTTCGTCTATCGCACTTCGTCGGCCCACGAGGAAGGCGGCGAGCGAGTCTTCTCGGTCAACACCCTGGAGTTCCTGGGTGACGACGACGGCCGGGTGCGTGCGCTGCGCTACGTCGAGGTCGAGCAGAAGATGGTCGACGGTCGGCCGAGCTTCGTGCCGGTCGAGGGCTCCGAGGTCGAGCTCGAGGTGGACCTGGTCTTCCTCGCGATGGGCTTCACGGGTCCCGAGACCAACGGCCTGCTCGATGCCCTCGGCGTCGAGCTCGACCCCCGCGGCAACGTCGCTCGTGACAGCGCCTGGGCGACCACCGAGCCCGGCGTCTTCGTCTGCGGCGACGCCGGCCGGGGCCAGAGCCTGATCGTGTGGGCGATCGCCGAGGGCCGCTCCTGCGCCGCTTCGGTCGACGAGTTCCTCATGGGCGAGACCTCGCTGCCGGCGCCCGTGCGCCCCACCGACCGACCGCTCGTCTGAGCAGGTCCGCGTCCTTGACGAACGGGGGAGTACCCCTCCGCGTCGTGATCGTGCACTGGAACCAGGTCGGGGCGTGCCTCGACACGGTGGCCCGTTTCACCGACCGTGAGGTCCCGGTGCGCGTCACGGTGGTCGACAACGGCTCCGAGCCGGGGGCGCTCGGAGCCCTGCGGGACGGCCTCGAGGGGCTGCCCGACGTGACGTTGATCGAGGTCGGCTCGAACGCCGGGTTCGGCCCGGGGGCGAACGTCGGTCTGCAGTCGTTCCTCGACGACCCCGACGACGGCACGTGGGTGGCGCTCGCGCCCCACGACGTCGACCCGTTCCCGGGCACCCTCGCCGCCATGCTCGACGCGGCCGAGGGCGAGCCGATGGCGGGGCTCATGTGTGCGGACGTCGGTGACGGCATGACCCCGGTGATCGACCCGTACTTCGGCGGCATGGTCGTGGCGGCCGACGGCCCACCGCCCGCCGAGGGCACCGCCCGCTGGGACGACGCCGCCTATCCGCACGGCACGTTGATGCTGCTGCGTCGGGAGTGCATCGACGAGGTCGGACTGTTCGACGAGCGCTTCTTCTCGTACTGCGAAGAGGCGGACCTGGCGCTGCGGGCACGCCGGGCGGGTTGGCGGGTCGGACTGATCCGCGGCGCACGGGTGCAGAACATCCACATCGGCTCCGGCATGGCGATCGTCGACTACCTGCAGACCCGCAACACGCTGCTGCTGGTCCAGGAGATGAGCGGCTGGTACCACGCCTTCATCCGGGCGTGCATCACGCTGATCCAGACGTACCGCGGGGTCCGACGACCCGAGACGCGGGCGATGATCTTCGATGCCCCCGCACGTCTGGCGGGGCTCCGGGACTTCGTGCGGCGACGGTTCGGGCCGCCGCCCGCCGAGCTGATGCGCCCGCCGAGCCAGTTCGACCGGGACCTGCACGCCGGGGGCTGAGCGTCAGCCTGAGCTCAGCCTGAGACCCGGGGCGGAGTGCTCAGGCGGCGTGGGAGCCGGTCCAGGAGAGCAGCTCGTCGGCCTCCCAGGTGTTGACGATGCGAGCCGGGTCGACCCCGCAGCGCACCGCCTTGTCGCAGCCGTAGGGCTGCCATTCGAGCTGTCCCGGCGCGTGGGCGTCGGTGTCGATCGAGATCCAGCAGCCCCACTCGAGCGCGAGGGCGAGCAGCTCCTCGGGCGGGTCCTGGCGCTCCGGGCGGCAGTTGATCTCGACCGCGGTGTCGAACTGGGCGCACGCAGCGAACACCAGGTCGGCGTCGAAGCGGGATTGCGCCCGCCCGGTGCCGACCACCTTGCGGCCGGTGCAGTGCCCGAGGATGTCGACGTGCGGGTTGGCGACGGCCATGACCATCCGGCGTGTCATCTCTGCCTCTGCCATCGACAGCTTGGAGTGCACCGAGGCGACGACCACGTCGAGCCGGGCGAGCAGCTCGTCGGCCAGGTCGAGGCTGCCGTCGACGAGGATGTCCACCTCCATGCCGGTGAGGATGCGGAACGGCGCGAGGCGTGCGTTCACCTCGGCGATCTCGTCGAGCTGCGACGCGAGGCGTTCCGGGCTCAGGCCGTGGGCGACGGTGAGGCGAGGGGAGTGGTCGGTGACCACCAGGTACTCGTGTCCCAGCGCCATGGCGGCCCGTGCCATCTGCTCCACGGTCGCCCCGCCGTCGGACCACAGCGTGTGCGAGTGGCAGTCGCCCTTGAGCAGCTCGCGGATCGGACCGCCGACACCCGGGTCGACCACGGAGCTCGCCTCGAGCTTCGCGAGGTAGGCCGAGGGGCGCCTGAGCACCGAATCCGAGATCACCGAACTGGTCGACGGGCCGATCCCGTCGAGCTCGGTCAGCGTCGACGCGGCGACCCGAGCGGCGACCTCGTCGGCCTCGAGGCCCTCGATGACCTGCGCGGCGCGGGTGAAGGCAGCGACCTTCTGCCGTGGGGCGAGGCCACGATCCATCAGTCGGACCGCCTCGGTGAGCCCCGCGAGTGCGAGCTGTTGAGCGTCCTGCTCGGTGGTCCGGCCGTCGGTGGTGCCGCTCGGGGTGGGCTCGGTCATCGGCCCAGCGTAGGAGCACGGTCGCACCGGGATCGGACACGACCACGGACTGCGAGCCACCAGCGCCGACGGCACTTCGGACCGCAGCCGCCACAACGGTGAACTATCCTCACCTTTGGGAGATGCACGAGCCGTCGGGGCGGCGCTCGTGAGGAGAGGGAACCACCATGCGATCGTTCAAGCCTGCGGCTGCCGCGCTCGTCGTCGGCGCCGTGCTCACCATCGGCACGGGCGTCGCCGCTCCGCTCGAGGGGCGGCCCCAGCAGTCGCTCGACGGCGAGCAGTCCTACGTGCTCACCTTCGACGACGGCGCCGACGTCGATGCGGTGCTGGTCGAGCTCGAGCAGAGCCTCGATGTCACGATCACCCACCGGTTCGGCACCGTGGTGCCCGGTGCCGTCGTGACGACCGCCGAGGTGCCCGAGGCGATGGTGATGCTGCCGGGCGTGGCGACCGTCGACCGCAACGCGGTCGTCGCCGTCGATCCCATCGAGCCAACCGAACCCATCGAGTCAGGCGAACCCGGCGAGCCAACCGAACCCGGCGGATCAGCCGACCCCGCGGAGCCGGCCGCCCCTGAGGGCCCCACCGACGATCCCGACGAGGAGTCCCCCGAGCCGGAGGATCCGGACGAGGCGGAGCCCGAGGATCCTGCCCCGTGGGGCCTGGACCGCGTCGACCAGCGTGAGCTGCCGCTCTCGGGCGACTACACGGCACCGGCCACCGGCGCCGGTGTCACCGTCTACGTGGTCGACTCCGGCGTGTCGCCCCACGACGAGCTCGCAGGACGGGTCTCGGGCGGGATCGACCTGGTGGGCGATGGCCGCGGCACGACCGACTGCGACGGACACGGCACCCACGTCGCCGGCACGGTCGCCGGCACCACGGTGGGCATGGCGCCCGAGGCGACCGTCGTGCCGGTGCGTGTGCTCGACTGCGAGGGCGTCGGCACGCTCGGCCAGGTGATCGCCGGTTTCGAGTGGATCGTGGCGAACCATCCGGTGGGGCAGCCGGGCGTGGTCAACTTCAGCGTGGGCGGCGACGGCGCCGATGTGCTTTCGATCGTGCTGCGGCAGCTGCTCTCGCGTGGCCTCACCGTCGCCTCGTCCGCTGGCAACGAGTCGGTCTCGGCCTGTGGTGCGGCGGGTGTCGACCTCGCCGGTGTGATCGTGGTCGGCGCCACCGACGACCACGACGTGCGGTCCTCGTTCTCGAACCACGGC
Organism: Actinomycetes bacterium; assembly: GCA_023389745.1. Classification (GTDB taxonomy): domain Bacteria; phylum Actinomycetota; class Acidimicrobiia; order Acidimicrobiales; family Microtrichaceae; genus JAFAFN01. Next base: position 1,883 of record JAEWED010000067.1, on the reverse strand, counting down.
CCGTGTGTCGACGTGTTCGCCCCCGGCGCCGACGTCGAATCAGCGTCGATCGCCTCGCCGTCGGCGCTCGTCACCGAATCGGGCACCTCGATGGCCGCACCGCACGTCGCGGGGGCGGCAGCCGTCCTGCTGTCGCTCGATCCGTGGCGGACGGGTCCCGCGGTCGAGGAGGCGATCCTCGCCGATGCCACCCAGGACGTCGTCGCGGGAGCCGGCGACGGCTCTCCGAACCGGTTGCTCTACTCCGACCCCGCGCGGGTCGCGTCGCCGCCCACGGGTGCCGTGGCACCTCCGCCTCCCGAGGTGGCGCAGACGGTCGAGATCCGGGTCACGATCCTCGATCTGCCGGTGCGAGCGGCGCAGACCGCCGTGCTGGCGTTCACCGGCGGTGATCCACGGGCGATGACCATCGGCGGGCTGCTGCTGCTGATCAGCGGCGCCCTGGCACTCTCGTGGAGCCGGCGGCGGGCGACCGTCGCCACCACGATGCCGACGATCCGTGTCGGCGCTCACCAGCCCGAGCCCATGCTGCAGCTCCGCTCCCGCCGAGGTCGATGAGCGACCCCGAGGGGTCGCGGACCCACCGTCCGGCGACCCGCGCCCGGCCCCAGGCAGGGTTCGCGCTCGTCGAGCTGCTGATCGTGGCAGCGTTGCTCGCCGTGCTCGCCGGTGCCGCGGTCGCCGTGTACGCCAACTCGCGACAGCGGGCGAAGGACACGATGTGCGAGCACGAGCTGCAGACGCTCGAGACCGCCGTCGAGTCCTACCAGACGCTCACCGGGTACCTGCCGTCGAACCAGGGCATCCTCGTGCCGAACCTGCTGCCCGAACCCTCGTCGATGTGGACCTACGAGCCTCCGTACGACCTCCGCACCGGAGAACCGGCGTTCGTGGCGACCCCCGAGTGCGCCTGAGGACGCTCCGTTACGCTCGACGTCGATGGACGCGCAGGACGCACTCGAGCTGCTGGCGACGACCCGGGCGGTGCGGCGCTACCGCGACGAGCCCGTCGACGAAGCGGACCTGTCACGCATGCTCTTCGCCGCGACCCGGGCGCCCTCGGGCTCGAACCGCCAGCCGTTCCGGTTCCTGGTCCTGCGTGACGACCCTGTAGCGCTCGAGGCACGAGCCCTGCTCGGCGGAGCCGCGCGGGCGATGTGGGCGGCCAAGCGCGACCGCGACGGCTACGACAGGGGCAGCGGCGCCGATCCGGGCTCACCGAAGGCACGCACGGCGGCGACGATGCAGCACTTCGTCGACCACTTCGAAGCGATCCCCGTCATCGTGCTCGCCGCGGCGACACGTCACCGTCCACCGCCCGAGGAGACCCTCGGTGCGTCGGTCTACCCGGCGTGCCAGAACCTGCTGCTCGCCGCCCGTGCCCTCGGCTACGGCGGCGTCATGATGATGTGGCACGCGCTCGTCGACGCCGAGCTGCGGGCGTTGTTCCGGATCCCCGACGACGTGTTCCTGGCCGCGACGATCACGCTGGGTCGACCGGTGGGCGGCACCGGGGCGGTGCGCCGCCGACCGCTGCAGGAGCTCGTCTTCGAAGGCTCGTGGGGCAGCACACCCGAGTGGCTCGCCGAGCCCGACGGCGCAGCCCACGTCGGCCGCTTCTGAGCGGTCAGGTCCTCCCGACGCAGGGACCCAGCTCGACGACGCGCACTTCACCGACGCGCTCGACGACGCAGTCCTCCACCAGCTCGAAGAGCGCCGCGGTCGACGGATCGATGACTCGGGACGGGTCGATCGTGGTCACGAGGTGCGCGACGCCCTCGTCCGGCAGCTGATCGAGCCGCGACGACGGATCGACCGCCGTCGCACCGGTGAGCGTGTCGAGTTCCAGGTCGGCCTGTGTGGGCCACGACGCACCCCGGAGC
>JAEWED010000057.1 GCA_023389745.1 Actinomycetes bacterium | reverse complement strand
GAGCTACAGGACCCGGCGCTCGCCGACGCACAGAACGCTGCGTTCTCGATTCCGCCACAGCCGCTGCTCTACCTGCACGGCGCGGACGACGGCTGCATGTCCGCGGCGCTCGCCGAAGGGGTGGACGCCGTGTTGACCGCGCCCGGCAGCCGCTCGGTGATCGTGCCCGACGCCGGCCACTTCCTGCAGCTCGAACAGCCCGACGTCGTCAACGCCGAGATCCTCCGCTTCCTCGCGGAGTAGGCGTCGCGCCGCATCGCAGCGGCCGGTCGGGCGACCAGTTCTCCGTCAGCGGGGCAGGTCCAACACACCGTCCACGACGACGATCAGCCCGTCGGCCAACAAGGAATCGATGAGCGCTGCAGCGTCGCCGGTCGCGCCGTCACGCTCGGCCCACCCGATGACCTGGACGACGTCGTGGCGGGCGACCGGCGCGCTGCCGAGCGCGGCGAGCAGGCGGCCGCGCGCCTGGCGGGCGGACCCCTCGAACCGCGCCTGTCGGCGCGACACCCCCGCCGAACCGACGGCAGGGTCGGGCGCCGGACCGCCTGCGGAGCGCCACGTGCACTCGACCATGCAGCCGTCGCATCGCGGTTCGGGTCGACAGCGCGACGCGCCCAGGTCCATGACGACCTGGTTCCAGTCCCAGGAGCGCCCCTCGGGCATCCAGGCGTCCGCGAGCTGCTGCGCCACCTTCGCCGTCAAGGGCCGGCCCTCGCGGCGAGCGAGCACACGGGCGATGTTCGTGTCGACGACGCCCACATCGGCCTCGTACGCGAACGCCAGCACGGCCCGCGCCGTGTACGCGCCGATGCCCGGCAGCGCCATCAGCTCCTCGGTCGTCGAGGGGAGCCGACCGCCGTGCTCCGCGACGCAGCGCCCTGCGGTGAGCCACAGGTTCCGGGCCCGACGCGGATAGCCGAGTCCGCTCCACTCCTCGAGCACGTCGGCCAGTGACGCCGCGGCGCATGCCGCCGGATCCGGCCATCGGTCCATGAAGCGGTGCCACCTCGGAACCACCCGCGCCGCCTGGGTCTGCTGCAGCATCACCTCGCTGACCAGCACGGCCCACGGGTCGCGGGTGTGGCGCCACGGCAGGTCGCGCAGCTCGGCGAGGCCCGTGTCGAGCACGGCGTGCTGCTCGGGCGTCACGCGTCCCCGCTCGGCCGGCACCGCAGCACGACCGTGTCGTGCGGGTACTCGAACGTGCCCCGGAGCTCCCGGTGGCCTGCGAGCAGGTCGGCGACCTCGCCCAGCAACGCCTCACGATCGGGTTCGGCCATCACCGCGACGAAGCTGGTCGACCGCACCCGGTCGATCACGCCGGCGACGGTCGTCGCGACGGGGTTGGCGAACCGGTCGACGTGCACGTCACCGAAGTGGCCCGACCTGGCGACGACGTCGGCCCAGTCGTGCTCGCGGTGGTCCGAGTACGGCCGCCCTCCGCTGCGTGCCTCGACGAGCTCGGTCAGCTCGCCGACCCAGGGGATCGACTGGTCCCGCACGTTCCACAGCAGAGCGAGCAGCCCGTCGGGGCGCAGCACCCGGGACGCCTCGGCGAGCGCCGCGTCCGACGAGAACCAGTGGAACGCCTGTCCGACCGTGAGCGCGTCGGCGCTCGAGGGCGCGAAGGGCAGCGACTCGGCGGTGGCGCGCACGGCAGGGACCGCCGGCAACGCTCGACGCAGGTGACGCACCATCGGAGTGAGCGGCTCGACGGCGGTGACGCGCAGGCCCGCCCGCGACAACTGACCGGTGAGGATCCCGGTGCCGGCAGCGACGTCGACGACGTGACCACCGCGCCGACACGACTCCTTCACCAGCCCGACCGCCCCGCGGGCGTACGTCGGGCGGATCCTGGCGTAGGTGGGCGATGCTGCGGCGAAGCCGCCGGCAGCGACCGGATCCATCGTCACGAGGGGCGACGGTAACCCCCGAACCGCGAATGGGTCGAACGACTCGAATCTGCTCGGGCGGCTGCGGGGCTCAGATCCAGGTGTCATACTGGCCAGACCACCCTCCGCGGTCACTCTGTGACTCATGGTGGCCGGGGGGATGGGCGGTTGCGATGCCTGGGGCGTTGGACCGGCGCGACGGCGGGTCGCGTGGATTTTTCGCGGGAGAGAAGGCGGGACGGCGGTGGGACGACGGCGTGTTGCAGGCGATGCTGTGATGCACCCCATGTGGACGTTCGGCGACGACCGTCTCGAGACCGGACTCGAGCGGGAGCGCTGGTCGGCTTTCTGGATGCATCTGATCCAGGCGCGCATGGGCGTGACGGTGGCGCTCTCGGTCGCCCTCGCCCTGCTGCCGGTCCTGGGACCCTCGAGGGTCTGGGTCGCGATGGTCGCGTTCGTGACCGGCACCATCTCGAACCTGGTCCTCTTCCTGCGCTTCCGGCGGGGACGGCCGATACAGCTGCAGCTCGCCTGCTCGGACATCCTCACCGTCCTGCTGGTGATGTGCTTCGCTCCGCAGGTGTACGCCGCCGGCATCATCCTGCTGGTGTCGATGACCTCGTTCTACGTGTACTGGTTCGGCGGTCGCATCACGTCGTGGCTGCTGTGGCCGACCACCGCGTCGCTGCTGGCGATCGGCATGGCACGCCAACCCGACCTCTGGCAGACGATGTGGCTCGCGTGGGTCGCGACCGCCGTGCTGGGCACCCTCACGATCAGCCGCATGGCGACGGTGTCGACCGACCTGCGCAACCGCTACGACGACATGCTCAACGGCATCGACGCGATCATGTGGGAGGCGGCGGGACCGGCGGGCGACGCCGACTACGTGAGCAGCCGCGTGACGGAGCTGCTCGGCTACGAACCGCAGGACTTCGCCCGCTTCTCGTTCCTGTCGACCAGGGTCCACCCCGACGACCTCGACCAGCTCATCGCGAGCCGTCGCCGGATCGGAGCGGGCGACGACGTCGAGGTCCACTACCGGGTGCGCGACGCCTGGGGCCGGCAGCGCCACCTGCACGAGCGGGTGCGGGTCGCGCGTGACCACGACGGACGGATCAAGCACCGCCGCGGCATCATCGTCGACGAGACGGCGCAGTGGGACGCCGAGCGCTCGGTGCGCAGCTACTCCGACTTCATCGAGGGCATCCCGATCGCACTGGCCATCCTCCGCCTGGACGACCTCGACGACCCCTCGAGCCTCCGGGTGATCGTCGGCAACCCCGCAGCGGGGGCACTCGTCGGCCGCGTTCCCGAGGACGCGGTCGGTCGACGGCTCGAAGAGCTCCTGCCGCTCGGCTCCGCGTTCCTGCCCCGCCTCGCCGACGTCGTTCGACTCGGCACCTCGCTCGAGCGACCGTTCGTGAAGATCGGCGAGCAGGAAGAGGTCTACGCCCTGCGGGCCATGCCGCTGCCGGACCAGTGCATGGGCCTGGCGCTCGAGGACGTGACCAAGCGGGCGCGCCTGGCCGAGTCGCTGCGCCACAAGGCGCTGCACGACCACCTCACCGGGCTGCCCAACCGGGCCAGGTTCAACGAGCGCCTGGACAACGCGCTGGCACGGGCGCAGGTGCACGGCGGCCGCACCGGCCTGCTGATGGTCGACCTGGACCGGTTCAAGGACGTGAACGACACGCTCGGCCACGAGTACGGCGACCGGTTGCTCATCGAGCTCGCACGACGGCTCTCGATGAAGCTGCGGAACTGCGACACGATCGCCCGCCTCGGCGGCGACGAGTTCGCGATCCTCGTCTCGGACGCGGACGACGAGGACGCCACGACCACCGTCGCACAGCGTCTGGTCGAGCTCTGCGAGGAGCCGTTCCACATCGACGAGTTCCGACTGCAGGTCGGCGCCAGTGTGGGTGTCGCGGTCGCCCCCGACGACGCGGACGACGCCGACTCCCTGATGCGCCACGCCGACGCGGCGATGTACCAGGCGAAGGAGTCCGGCGGCGGCATCGTCGTGCACTCGAGCACACCCGGAGGGTCCAGCGGGACGCGCATCGAGCTGCTGGCCGACCTCAAGGAAGCCGTCGAGACCGACGAGCTGGTGCTGCACTACCAACCCAGGATCGACCTGCGCTCGCTGCGTCCCGTCGGCGTCGAGGCGCTCGTGCGTTGGCAGCATCCCCGGCGCGGCATCCTGGCGCCGGGCGAGTTCATCGAGCTCGCCGAGGTGTCGGGCACCATCGCCGCGCTGACCCGGATCGTGACCGAACGGGCGACCGCCGACATGGCCGCGCTGCGGCCCGGATCGCCGTGCACCGTGAACGTGAACCTGTCCGCGAGGAACCTGCACGACCCACTGCTCGTGGAGTGGGTCGTCGACCTGCTGCACCGCAGCGGCTACCCCCCGACGTCGCTGTGCTTCGAGCTCACCGAGGCGCAGCTCGCCGAGGACCCGTCGCAGACCCTCGAGGTGCTGCACCGCCTCCGCCTGCTCGGCGTGCGGCTGAGCGTCGACGACTTCGGCACCGGCTACTCGTCGGTCGCCTACCTGCGCGAGCTGCCCGTCGACGAGGTGAAGATCGACTCGGGATTCATGAGCGGGCTCAGCGCCGGGGACTCGACGCTCGTCCGGTCGGTGATCGACCTCGGCCACAACCTGGGCCTGCACGTCGTGGCCGAGGGCGTCGAGGACCGAGCGTCGCTCGACGCGCTGCGTGCGCTCGGCTGCGACAGCGCCCAGGGCTTCCACCTGGCGCCGCCGATGCCGTTCCACGACCTGGAGCAGTACTTCGCTCGGGTCGACCAGCTCGCCGCCGCCGGCGACGGCTGACCACCCCGGCTCTTTGGGGAGCTCGAGAGGTCGTTCGGTATCCTCCTGGCCATGACCGAGACGATCGACCTCTCCCTTGCCGCTGCTGCCCTCGACACCGCTCAGCAGGTCCTCGACGCGGGAATCGCCCGGCTCGCAGCCGACGGCATCGACGACAACCAGGTGCTCGCGTACGACATCGCGCACGCCGCCGCCGGCGTGATGGCCGCCCGTGGCCTGCTGTCCTATGGCGCCAAGGGCGCCGACGAGGCCAAGGTGACCAGTGCGTTCACCGCCGACGTGCTCGCCGACCTGGCGGCCAAGCTCTTCGGCCGTGAGGACGAGTGGGGTGTCGGCAACGACGCGCTCGACGCGGTCCGCTCCTACGTCGCCACCTACCGCGCCCCCGAGTTCCTCGCGTCGCTCGCCGACACCGACGGGCCGCGGCACCTCTCGGGCGACTTCGAGATGGTGCAGGACACGTTCCGCCGCTTCGCGGACGAGAAGCTCAAGCCGATCGCCGAGCACATCCACCGCGAGAACGCCGACATCCCCGAGGACATCATCTCGGGCCTCGCCGAGATGGGCGCCTTCGGACTGTCGATCTCGGAGAACTACGGCGGCTTCGCGTCGGGTGACGAGTCGGACTACATCGGCATGGTCGTGTCGACCGAGGAGCTCTCGCGCGGCTCGCTCGGCGCCGGCGGCTCGCTGATCACCCGTCCCGAGATCCTGGCCCGTGCCCTCGAGGCCGGCGGCACCGAGGCCCAGAAGCAGGAGTGGCTGCCGCAGCTCGCGAGCGCCGAGGTCATGAACGCGGTCGCCGTGACCGAGCCCGACTACGGCTCCGACGTGGCCGGGGTGAAGGTCACCGCGACCAAGGTCGATGGCGGCTACCTGATCAACGGCGTGAAGACCTGGTGCACCTTCGGTGCCCGGGCGGATGTGCTGATGGTGCTGGCCCGGACCGACCCCGACCGCTCCATCGGCCACCGTGGCCTGTCGATGTTCATCGTGCCCAAGGAGCGCGGCGACGCCCACGGCTTCGAGCTCACCTCCGACAGCGAGCACGGCCCCGCCAAGATGGAAGGCCGCCCGATCGACACCATCGGCTACCGCGGCATGCACTCCTACGAGATCGCCATCGAGAACTGGTTCGTGCCGGATGCGAACCTGATCGGCGAAGAGGGTGGCATCGGCCGCGGCTTCTACTACCAGATGGCCGGCTTCGAGAACGGACGGCTCCAGACCGCGGCGCGCGCGCTCGGCGTCATGCAGGCGGCGCTCGAGGAGGCCCGCCAGTACGCGCTCGACCGCAACGTCTTCGGCCAGCCGATCCACGACTACCAGCTCACCCAGGCCAAGCTCGGCCGCATGGCGATCACGATCCAGGGTGCGCGCCAGTTCGCCTACGAGGTCGCACGGCTCATGGCCGACGGCAAGGGTGCGCTCGAGGCGTCGATGATCAAGGCGTACGTCTGCAAGGCCGCCGAATGGGTCACCCGGGAGGCCATGCAGATCCACGGCGGCATGGGCTATGCCGAGGAGTACACGGTCAGCCGCCTGTTCGTCGACGCGCGCGTGCTGTCGATCTTCGAGGGCGCTGATGAGACGCTGTGCCTCAAGGTGATCGCACGTCAGCTCGTCGCTCGCCACCAGGCCGCAGCCGCAGCCTGAGACCCGACGCGCCGGGGCGCACCCCTCGAGGGTGCGCTCCGTTGCGTGCGTCGATGACGCAGGTGACCTCCGCGCCCGAGGTTCAGGGGGTGAACGCGTGCACGACGGCACCCAGCGGGACGAGGGTGAGCTGACCGTAGGGGCTCGAGACGACGGCGGGATCGGTCGCGCCCCGAGGGCCGGCGGCCCCCGAGGTGCCGACGGCGTCGTCGACGACCCACACGTCGTCGACGCACTCGTACAGCTGGTTCAACGAGCCGGCGAGCGGGACTGACGTCCCCGTGAGGCACCTGCCCCCGGGCAGGCCTCGACGGTGCCGGACCTCGGCGCCGCCGACGCAGGCGTGGTCACGCACAACGTCACCACCGCGACGACCGCGGCGACCTTCCATGGCGTTCGAACGCGCAGACGTCGGACCGGCCGGGCACTCGTGTGCTCCTGCACCGTTCGAGGCTACGGACCGGCCACACGGTTCTTGCGCCTCTCACGAAGAAAGCTTCGAGTGCTGACGCAGTGCTCGCTCGACGACGAAGCAGGCGCGGTCCCGGAGGACCTCAGGTGCGGTGGGATCGCGCAGCACCGCGCACGCAGCGGGCATCACGCCCAGCGCGCTCGCGGCCTCGGCGAGCAGCGACATCCGGTCCAGCGCTCGTCCGTGCCGGTCCGACTCGACCGGCCCGGCGATCGGGCCCGACGCTGGTGATGCCGACGCGGCTGGTGGCGGCGGATCGGCCGGTGACGGCGGATGGGTCGACAGGAACCGCTCGTGGGGCGAGGCGTCGTGCGTGAGCATGCAGCCGAACGTACGATGACGACGCGATGACCACTAGCGATGATCCCGAATCATGAGCATCAGTCCTGCTGATGATCTGGCGGGCTTCGAGTTCCGCCATCTCGTCGCCCTCCGCGCCGTCGTCGAAGAGGGGTCGTTCGGAGCCGCCGCGAGACGACTCGGCTACACCCAGTCGGCGGTCAGCCAGCAGATCGCGAGCTTCGAACGGATCGTGGGCACTCCGCTGTTCGACCGTCCCGGCGGCCCCCGGAAGGTGCGGCTCACGCGAGCCGGCGAGCTCATGCACGAGCACGCGGTGGTGATCCTCGCACGGGTGGCGGCGGCCAGGGCCGACCTGAGCGCGTTCGCGGAAGGCGACGCCGGCACGATCAACATCGGCATCTTCCAGAGCATCGCGGTGCGGACGCTGCCGCCGATCATCGGTCGTCTGCGCGAGGCCGCACCCGGGCTGCGCATCGAGCTCACCGAGCAGGACGAGACACAACTGCTCGCCGAGGCATTGGTCGCGGGCGACCTCGACGTCGGCTTCATGCTCGAGGTGGCGGTGGCCGGCCTTCCGATCGAGGTGCTCGGCGCGTGGTCGGACCAGTTCCTCGTGATGAGCCCGATCGCCGAGCGGCTCGTCCCTGACGGCGCGCCGGTGCCGGTGTCGATGCTGGACGATCCCCCGATGATCGGGCAGCACGCGAACAACAGCTGCCAAGCGCTGCTGGAGCGTCACCTCGGCGCGGTGGGCGTCGCACCCGACTTCACGTTCCGAACGGGCGACAACAGCGCGGTGCAGGCCATGGTCCGCGCCGGAGGGTGCCATGCCGTGGCACCCCGACTCACGATCGACCTCGACGACCCGGACATCAGCGTGCACACCATCGATCCGCCCCTCCCCGAGCGCCGGATCGTGCTCGCGGTGCCGTCGGGCCGACCTCGGAGCCCAGCGGTGGAGCGCTTCGCCGCGATCGCGTCAGAGGTCTGCGACGAGCTGCTCGACCCCGCCACCCACTGAGGCGGGACTACATCAGAGGTCTGCGACGAGCTGCTCGACCCCGCCACCCGCTGAGGCGGGAGGGCGTCAGAGCTCCGAGTCGAGCTCGGCCCACTGGACGGGGTCGTGCGAGAACACGAGTTGCACGCCGGCAGCAGCCTGCTCGCGCAGCCACGCGAACCCGGCACGCTGCTGCGCCTCGTCGATGACGACCGGCGGCAGCGCGTCCTCGTCGAGCGCGAGCTGGCAGTAGCAGGCGTCGCCGACGAGCAGCAGCCGACCCTCGATCAGCAGTGACTGGTGCCCGGCGGTGTGCCCCGGCGTCGGGACCGCGACGACCGAGCCGTCGCCGAACAGGTCGACCATCCCGTCGATCTGCTCGACCTCCTGGCCGGTGTGGAAGTCCGGCGGGTGGTAGACGCCCAACTCGGCCATGAACGGATCCTGCGCGGCGGTCCACTCCGCGGACTGCACCACGATGCGGGCGTCGGGCACCTCGGTCAGGCCGCCGCAGTGGTCGAAGTGCAGGTGGCTGAGCACGGCCCGTTGCACCGACGAGGGGTCGACGTCGTGCTCCGCGAGACGAGCGCCGAGCAGACCCTTGTCGGACAGGTCGATGTCGTACATCGACTCGATCGGCCCCAGGCGCGAGCTGCCGTGCACCAGGTCGCGGTGCATGCCGGTGTCGAACACGAGCGTGCCGCGGTCATGCTCCACCAGGAACGACGCGACCGGAAGCCGGAACTCACCGATCCGACCGGCGAGCATCGTGCCCAGGTCCGTGGTCATCCAACCGCACTCGAGAGGCCGCACACGCACCGACATGGTCGGGACAGTAGCGGCGCGGCCCGACCGGGCCGGTGACCTGCTCAGCTGCTGACCTGCTCAGCTGCTGACCTGCTCAGCCGGCTCAGCTGCTCAGCCGGCGAGGGCCTTGATGGCGTCGTCGACCGCGATCGCACGACGGGCGTTGTCGACGTGCAGGTTCTCGATCATCTTGCCGTCGACGGTGACGACGCCCTTGCCGGCGGCGACACCTTCCTCGAAGGCCTCGATCACACGGCGGGAGTACTCGACCTCGTCCGCGCTCGGAGCGAACGCCTCGTTGGCCGGCTCCACCTGCGTCGGGTGCACGAGCGTCTTGCCGTCGAAGCCCATCTCGGCGCCCTGGGTCGCCTCGACGAGGAATCCCTCGGGGTTGCGCACGTCGTTGTAGACGCCATCGAGGATGACCTTGTCGGCGAAGCGAGCCGCGTTCACACAGCGCGCCAGCCCCCACAGCAGCGGGTGACGGCCCGGGACCAGCCCGGCGCGCAGCTCCTTGGCCAGGTCGTTCGTGCCCATGATCAGCACGGTGAGCCGCTCCGAGGCGGTCGCGATCTCGACGGCGTTCTCGATCGCGGCAGGGGTCTCGAGCATCGCCCAGATCGTCGTGTGGTCCGGCGCACCGGCCGACTCGAGCAGCCGCTCGACCGATGCGACATCGGCCGCTGAGTTGATCTTCGGCACCACGATGCCGGCGGGGCCGGCAGCGGCGGCCGAGCGCACGTCCGCCTCGTGCCACTGGGTCTCGATCGAGTTCACGCGGATGGTGAGCTCACGACGTCCGTACTCGCCGCTGGTGACCGCCGCGGCGACCTTCTCGCGGGCGACCTCCTTCATGTCCGGCGCGACGGAGTCCTCGGTGTCGAAGATGATCGCGTCGGTCGGCAGGCCCTTGGCCTTCTCGAGCGCCTTGTCGTTGGCGCCCGGCATGTAGAGCGCGCTGCGGCGGGGGCGGAAGTCGGTCATTCTCGGGCTCCTGGTGCGTTCGTGATCGGTGTCGGTGACGTCGGCTGCGGGTGCGGCTCAGAAGCCGTACGAAGCGGCCAGCTCCGGGTCGCGCTCGGCGAGCTGGCGGGCCAGCTCGACCACGACGTGGCACTGCTTCACCGAGGCGTCGTCCTCCATCTTGCCGTTCAGCATGATGGCGCCGGTCCCGTCGCCCATGGCCTCGATGACCTCTCGTGCGTGGTCGACCTCGGACGGCTCGGGCGAGAAGACCTTCTTGGCGATGGCGATCTGGACCGGGTGCAGCGACCAGGCGCCGACGCAGCCGAGCAGGTAGGCGTTGCGGAACTGGTCCTCGCAGGCGACCGTGTCCTTGATGTCACCGAAGGGGCCGTAGTACGGCAGGATCCCTGCCATCGCACACGCGTCGACCATGCGGGCCACCGTGTAGTGCCACAGGTCCTGCTGGTAGGCGTCACGCGGCGCGTCGTACGCGGGGCCGTCATCGCCGGCGGGCGGGTCCTGGCGGACCAGGTAGCCGGGGTGGCCGCCACCGACGCGGGTCGTCTTCATGCGCCGGTTGGCCGCCAGGTCGGCGGGACCCAGCGACAGGCCCTGCATGCGGGGCGAGGCGAGGCAGATCTCCTCGACGTTCGCGACGCCGCGGGCGGTCTCGAGGATCGCGTGCACGAGCAGCGGCTTCTGTAGCCCGGCCTTCGCCTCGAGCTGGGCGAGCAGGCGGTCGACGTAGTGGATGTCCTCGGGCCCCTCGACCTTGGGGATCATGATGACGTCGAGCTTGTCGCCGACCTCACCGACGAGCGTCTCGAGGTCGTCGAGCACCCACGGCGAATCGAGGCTGTTGACGCGGGTCCACAGCTGCGTGTCACCGAAGTCGACCTCCTTCGCCACCTTCACCAGGCCCTGCCGGGCGGCTTCCTTCGACTCCATCGGGATGGCGTCCTCGAGGTTGCCCAGCAGCACGTCGACGGTCGGCGCGATCTCGGGGAGCTTGGCGGTGACCTTCTCCAGGTGCGGCGGGAAGAAGTGGATCATGCGCGACGGGCGGAACGGGATCTCTCGCACCGGCTCGGGGGCACCCGCGGCGAGTGGCTTGAAGAAGTCCTTCGGGCTGCGCATCGGTTCTCCTCTGGAGGCGGCGCGCTCGACGACTCGGCGCGCGGGACCCACGAGACGTTACGGAGCGTCCTCGGACGCGGCCAATCGACCCACACCCCTCAGGGGGCGGTGCCGCCGATGACCATCGCCGAACCGGGCAGCATCCATCCGGCGTCGGTGCGGTACTCCCCCATCGCTGCGACGACAGCATCCACCACCGCGTCCCGGGCGGCGTCGTCGGCCCCGGCCCAGGCGTCGCCGAGGGGGCCCATCGCCACCAACGTCTCGATCTCGGCGCGGGGATCCGACGCGGGGATCAGGCGGACCCCGGTGACCGGGACGACGCCGACTCCGACGAGGCCGGCCGCATCGAGCAGGCCGGTGGCGACCTCGGCATCGGAGAGCGAGAACGGTCCGGGTGCGCCCTCGGGTGGAAGCTCCGGTTCGGCGCCGAGCACTCCCGCTGCGGCGAGGACGGGCACGAACATCCACGGGTTCGACTCGAGCGGACCCCAGACGACGCAGCGCATGGAGCCGCCGGGCTGCAGCAGCCCGGCCAACACGTCGAAGGCGGCCTGCGGCTCGGGGAAGAACATCACGCCGAAGCGGGAGAACACCGCGTCGAGGGATCCCTGGAGGTGGTCGAGCGCACCGTCGACGACATCGGAGCGGACGAGCTCGACGCCCCGCACACCCGCCTTCCCCAGGGTGCGTCCGGCGGCCGCCAGCATCTCGTCGGAGACGTCCACGCCGATCACGCGTCCCTCGGACCCGACCCGCCGGGCGAGCTCGACCGCTGCCGCGCCGACACCGCAACCGACCTCGAGCACCGATGACCCGGGTCGCGGCTCGAGTGCGTCCATCGCAGCGGCGCCGTAGGCATCAGCCGGCGCGTCGGCGACCGCCGCCCGACGCTCCCACTCGGGGGCCCGTCGGTTCCAGAACTCGCGTTGGTCCTCCACGGCGCCACCGTACCCGGCGCACTCCGTCGGACCCGGCCCGCTGCCGGAGCGGGTCGGCGCCGGAGCAGGTCGGTGCCGGAGCGGGTCGGTGCCGGCCGCGACCACATTGGGTACCTTCTCCGTGCATGCGTGCCGTCGTGTGCCATTCCTTCGCAGAGCCCGAGCAGCTCGAGGTCGAGCAACTCGACACCCCGCCGTGCGGGCCGGGCCAGGTCCGGGTCCACGTCTGGGCCAGCGGCCTCAACTACGTCGATGCGCTGTTCGTCCAGGGCAAGTACCAGATCCGTCCCGCGCTGCCCTTCGTCCCGGGTTCCGAGATCGCGGGTGAGGTGACCGAGGTCGGCGCGGAGGTCGAGGGCATCACGGTCGGCGACCGGGTCATGGCCAGCGTCGGCCTGGGCGGGTTCGCCGACGAGATCGTGCTGGCCCCGTCGCAGCTGATGGCGATCCCCGACCGCCTCAGCTACGGCCAGGCCGCGACCATGACGCAGAGCTACGCGACAGCTTGGTTCTCGCTCACGCGGCGCACCGTGGTCCGACCTGACGAGTGGGTGCTGGTCCTCGGAGCGGCCGGCGGCGTGGGTCTGGCGATGCTCGACGTCGCACGGGCGCTCGGCGCGCAGACGATCGCCGCCGCGTCGAACGACGACAAGCTCCGGCTCTGCATCGAGCGCGGCGCGCACAGCGTCATCGACTACTCGTCGGAGGACGTCAAGGAGCGCGCCCGCGAGCTGACCGGGGGTGGGGTCGACATCGCGGTCGACCCCGTCGGCGGCGACCTCACCGACGGGGCGCTCCGGGCGCTGCGCAACTACGGCCGGCTGCTCGTCATCGGCTTCGCCTCGGGCAGCATCCCCCGATTGGCGGCGAACCAGGTGCTGCTGCGGAACCGCTCAGTGCTGGGCGTCGACTGGGGTGCATGGGCGATGGCGGATCCCGACGGCAACGCCGCGGTCATGAACGAAGTGCTCAGCCGCGTCGAGGACGGATCCCTGACGCCGGCGGAACCCACCACCTATCCCCTCCACGACGCCGGTACCGCGCTGCGCGACCTGCTCGAACGCCGTGTGACCGGAAAGGCCTGCCTCACCCCCTGACGCGACGGCCCTCGCACGGCGAGCGTCCTGGCCCCCACATGGCGAGCGTCCTGGCCCCCACATGGCGAGCGTCCTGCCGCGACCGTCAGGATGGGGCAATCCGTCGGGCGCGGCAGGACGTCCCGGACATCGTGCCGACCGGGGGCTCCGGCGCACAATGGGGATCGATCCCCACGGAGGATCTCCCCGATCCGTGCTCGGTCCGATGCTCGGGGCGCTCGACGTCCTACGCTCCGCAAGTGCCGCCTTCCGCCCCCCGCCTCGAGGTGACCATCGCTGACGAGACGGTGGTGCTTGATCCCGCACGGACCGAGGGGCTGACGTTCGGACGTGGGGCCGAGCTCGACGTCGACTCCAACCCGTTCCTGCACCGGCGGGTCGGACGGTTCGTGTTCGCCGAGGGCATCTGGTGGGTCGAGAACCTGAACGCGTGGACCCCGATCACCGTGGCGTCGGACGGCAGCTCGACCCTGCTCTCCGGTGAGGCCCGGGTGGCGCTCGTGCACCCGACCACCCGGGTGCGCTTCGAGGCGGGCGTCTGCAACTACGAGCTGCGCGCCACACTCGACGTCCCGCCGGCTCTGCCGCCGTCGCCCACCGTCGCGCTCGACCTGACCGCGACCTTCCGTCCGTCGGACCTCGAGCTCACCGACGAGCAACGCCTGCTCGTCGTCGCGCTCGCGGAGCTCCGACTGCGGAACCCCGCCGAGCGATTCCGGCTGCCCACCAACCGCTCGGTCGCCGCCCGCCTGGGGTGGACGACCGCGAAGTTCAACAGGAAGCTCGACTACCTGTGCCAGCGCCTCGAGCGCGTGGGTGTGTCGGGCCTGCGCGCGAGCGGACGACGGGCGAACGAGCGTCGCATGCGCGTGGTGGACCACCTGATCTCCAACGGCACCGTGACCGAGCGCGACCTGGAGCTGCTCGACGCCTACGATGCTTGCAGGGAGAAGGGTGATGGAGATGGACGATCGTGACCGACCGGGCGGAGCCGCGCACACCGAGCAGCGCTCCGGCCCCGAGGGCTATTCCGGGCTGAGGCCCGTCGGCCGCGGCGGCACCGCCACCGTGCACCGCGCCGTGCGGACCGCGGACGGCACGGTGGTCGCGCTCAAGGTGTTCGACGAGGGCGAGCGCACCGCCTACGACCGCCAGATCCGCGCCGCCGACATGCTCGAGCGAGTCGACGGCGTCGCGGCGACGCTCGACCACGGCGTCGACGGCGACGGTCGCCCGTTCCTCGTGTCGACCTTCGTCGACGGTGGCTCGCTCGCCGACTACCTCCAGCGAGTCGGCGCACTGCCACCGTCTCGGGTGGGCAAACTCGGCGCGGCCCTGGCCTCGACGCTCGCCGCCGCGCACTCCGCAGGTGTGCTGCACCGGGACCTGAAGCCGTCGAACGTGCTGCTCGACGCCGACGGCGCCCCGGTGCTGTCGGACTTCGGCGCCGCCGGATTCGTCGACGCCGCCACCGCCAGCGCCACCATGGCCGTCACGCTGCTCTACGCGGCGCCAGAGGTGCTCGAGGGGGCCTCGGCCGACGAGCGCAGCGACGTGTACTCGCTCGGGCTCACGTTGCTCGCCGCGGCAACCGGACGACGCCCCTTCGGCGGTCTGGACGATCCCGGCACGGGCGGTCTCGCTGCGGTCGTGAACCGGATCTGCGCCGAAGGCCTGCCCGACGACGCCTTCGACGGACTGCCCACGGGACTGGCAGCGGTGCTCCGCCGCGCGACCGAGCTCGATCCCGGCGACCGCTTCCGGACCGCTGCGGACTTCGGCGACGCGCTCACCGCGGTGGCAGCCGACCCGTCGACCGTCCCCCAGGGCACGACCACCCGTCGCCGCGTGCGACGCGGACGTCGACGCAACGCGGTGCTGCTCGGCGCGCTCGCCGCCGCGCTCGTCATCGCGGTCGTCGGTGGCGCATACGCCCTCACACGACCCGACGAACCGTCGGTGCCCGAAGGGCTGGGCGATCCCGTCACCGAGCGCAACGGTCGACTGGGCCCCCTCTACGAGCAGTCCTACGCCAACTACGTGGGGCTGATCGAACCCGGCTGCGGCGACGACGAACGACTGGTCGAGCTGTCGATCCACGCCGGACCCGAGGACTTCGCCGCAGGCGTCGAGACGCCGTGGGACGCGGTCGACGGCGAGGGAGCCGGCACGTTCATGTCGTACATGCCCTGCGACACCGACATCGACCAGGCGCGCTACAAGCTCGGTGCGACCGGTCGATGGTTCGTGCTCGTCGCCTCGTTCCCCGAGGGCCAGTACGAGCGCATGTCGGGCTGGATGCGCGAGAACGAGAACAGCCCCTCACCGGACTTCACGGTCGACGACGAGATCCTCGCGACCCTGACCGACCCGGACGCCTATCGGGGCTGGGCGATCATCGACCAGGAGGCCGACTGAGCGCCGGGCGGTACTCGACCGTCGGTCCGGGCCGGGACCGTCGATCCGGGCCGGGATCGTCAGGCGACCTGCTCGAGCAGCCGCACGAACTCCTGCTCGGGGATCTCGCCCGAGCCGCGCTGCACGACCTTGCCGTCGCCGTCGACCAGCACGAAGAACGGGTAGCCGCCCAGGCCGTAGGCCATCGCGGCCGACTGGTCGGGGTTGTCGAGCAGCACCTGGGGCTCCCACCCTTCGGCGGCGATCCACTCCGAGGGCGGATAGTTCGGACGGTCGGCCGTGACCGCGGTGCTGACCGCGAAGAGCTCGACGCCGTCGGGCACCAGCCCGGCGTCGATCCACTCCTGCACGAGGGGGAGCTCCTTCTGGCAGTGCGGGCACCAGTGGGCGACGAACATGACGAGCTTCGGCGTACCGCCACCGGGCGTGATGTCCACCGGAGTGCCGTCGAAGGACTCGCCTTCGAGGGTCGGCGGCGTCATGCCGACCGCGGGGTCGTCCTCGGCCGGGGCGACCACGCCGGCGACCTGCGGGTACTCGGGCAACGGTTCGCCGATGACCTCGACCGAGGCCTGCTCCTGGGTCGCGTTCTGCGCGGCGGCCGCCCCGGTGCCGTCGGCCACGGGTTCGTCGCTGCCCCCGGTGAACAGCAGCGCGAGCACCGCGATCAGCACGACCGCGCCGACGCTGATGCCGATGACGATCAGGCCGGTCTTGGGGCGGTTGCCGCTCGTTCGCTTCGCGAGGTCGGCATAGGGGTCCGCACCGCGGTGCTTGTCGTTCATGTCCTGGGCTCCGGAGGGGTTGGGGCAGTCGTCGACGCCGACGGCTCGGCGTCCTGAGAGGAGTCGTCGCGGGCGCCGTGTTCGGTTCCCGCCCCGGTCCGAGGGGCTGAGAGCATCACCAGCACTGCGATGAGCGCGAAGCCGATGCCGGCCATGGCGGGGATCGACAGGAAGTGGAACTTCCACACCCACACCGTGGAGCACGGGTTCTCGGCCTCGCACGAGAACTTCACCGAGTCGGGGAAGCGTTCGAGCAGGTAGTGGTACACCGAGATGCACAGTCCCAGGCCGACGAGTGGCAGCGAGTACCACTTCACCGACGGGTCGCGCCGCAACGCGGCGACGCCGAGGATCACCACCTGCGGGTACATGAGGATCCGCTGGTACCAGCACAGGTCGCACGGAGGGAACTTCGCGACCTCGGACAGGTAGAGGCTGCCGAGCGTGCAGGTCAGCGCCACGAAGAAGGCGAGCACCAGCGAGACCTGACCCAGGGCGTCGCGGGCCTCGGCGAGCGGCCCGGGCAACCCACCGGTGAGTCGGGCCACCACGGCCGAGACGGCGACGACGACCACGACGATCAGCGCGAACACTGCGAGCAGCGCGAGGAAGGTGGTCACGGTGTCGACTCGCATGGCCCGGTCGACTGTACCGGCGCGCTCCGGGAACCCCGCGCACGCCCGGGGCGACGGGACGCGCCGTTCGCCGTCGGTGGAGCCGGACGTCCGGGGTCCGGGCGAGGCGCTCCGACGCTACGGTGACGCCATGGCGATCTACGACCACGACATCTCGGCCCTCGACGGAACACCCAACGCCCTCGCCGGCCTGGACGGCAAGGTCACCCTGGTGGTGAACGTGGCGTCGAAGTGCGGGCTCACCCCGCAGTACACGCAGCTCGAGCAGATCCACGAGCAGTACGAGTCCAAGGGCTTCAGCGTGCTCGGCGTGCCCTGCAACCAGTTCCTCGAACAGGAGCCCGGCAGCGCCGATGAGATCCAGACGTTCTGCTCGACGACCTACGGCGTGACCTTCCCGCTCACCGAGAAGGTCGACGTCAACGGCGACGACCGCCACCCGCTGTTCGCCGAGCTCGAGGAGACCGCGGACGACGAGGGCCACACCGGCGACATCCGCTGGAACTTCGAGAAGTTCCTCGTCGGCAGCGACGGCCAGGTCCTGGCCCGGTTCGCGCCGACCGTCGTGCCCGACGACCCGTCGATCATCTCGGCGATCGAGGACGCGCTGGGCTGAGCACCGCCCGCTCTGGATGATCAGGACCGGGCGATCGTCAGGACGGTGCGCAGGCCACGTCCGGCCTCGAGATCTGCGATCGCTTCGTTGACCTCCTCGAGCGGCCGCCGTGAGGTCACCATGGCGTCCAGGTCCAGGCGCCCCGCCTGCCAGAGCGCGATCAGGCGGGGGATGTCGCGTGGCGCCCAGCACGAACCGAGCAGCGATCCCATGATCTTCTTCTCGGTGAACATCATCATCACCGGGCTGAGCGGCACCACGTCCTCGATCGGCGAGGCGCCGACCATGACGACCGATCCGCCGCTGCGCGTCGACGCGAGCGCCGTCTCGACGAGCGGTCCGGACCCGACGGCCTCGAACGCGACGTCGACCCCGATGCCGGTCATGGCCGTCACCTCCGAGGTGACGTCGTCGACAGTCGGATCGATCACGTCGGTCGCGCCGAAGCGCAACGCCTGCTCACGACGCGCCTCGGAGGGGTCCGAGACCACGATGCGCGAGGCGCCGGCGATCACGGCGCCCTGCACGATGCTGATGCCGATGCCGCCTGCACCGAGGACCAACACCGAGTCGCCGGCCTGCACGTCCGCGGTGTTGAGCACGGCGCCGACGCCGGTCTGGACCGCGCAACCGATCACGCACGCGACGTCGAGCGGCACGTCGGCATCGATCTTCACCGCGCCGGACACCGGCACGACGACCTCGTCGGCCCAGCCGGCGAGCCCGAGGCCGCGGTAGACGAGTTCGCCGCCACGTGACAGCCGGGTCGTGCCGTCGGGCAGCATCGACGTGGCGATCGACATCGCGTTGGCGCAGCTGCTGTGCTGACCCCGCACGCACAGCTCGCACGTGCCGCACGCCGGGTTCGGGGTCAGGACCACGTGGTCGCCGACGGCCAGCTCGGTGACGCCGGCGCCGACCTCGCTCACGACACCGGCCGCCTCGTGGCCCGGCACGGTCGGCCCGAGCACCGGGAAGGTGCCGTTGACCAGGCTCACGTCGGAATGGCACACGCCGCACGCGGCGATCGCGACCCGGACCTCGCCGGCACCCGGTGGCTCCAGGTCGATGTCGTGCACGACCTCGACCGGTTGCCCCACGGACTGCAGCAGCGCTGCTCTCATCTGGTCCACCCCCTCGCCCGCCGGTCCTCCGACCAGCGGGCGAGGAGGAGACTAGGCCTGCAGCGACGCAGCCAGCGCCGGGGCGACCGGGCCCCGACGGGCCCGGACGACGAACTTGCGCAGCTCCTCGACCACGAGCAGCGACAGCGGCGTCACCGCCACCCAGGCCCACTGTGTCGCGTCGAGTGGGACCGTCTCGAAGATGCGCTGCAGGAACGGCAGCTGCACCACCAGGATCTGCATGGCGATGACGCCGCCGAGCGCGTAGAGCAGCGGACGGTTCGACAACGAGTAGCGGCTGAACACCGTCTCGTCGCCCGAGCGCACACAGAACGAGTTCACCAGCTGGAAGAAGACGAACGACGAGAACGCCATGGTGAGCGCAGCCTCGCGGTCCTCGTTCCGGAACGCGATGAAGATGGCCAGCGTGCCGATCGTGATGACCGCCGCGGAGGCGACGATCCTGGCGAGCCGGGGCAGGCTCAGGATGGGGTCGTTGCGATCCCTGGGCGGGCGGTTCATGACACCGGGCTTCGATGGGTCGACGCCGAGAGCGATGGCCGGCGGACCGTCGGCGATGATGTTCACGAACAGGATCTGGATGGCGTTGAACAGGGCACCGAAGCCGGCGAGCTGCGCGATCAGGATCGTGAGGATCGCCGAGATGTTCGTCGTCAGCTGGAAGCGCACGAACGTGATGATGTTCTCGTAGATCGCACGTCCGCCCTCGACGGCGTGCACGATCGTGGCGAAGTTGTCGTCGGTGAGGATCATGTCACCGGCTTCCTTGGTGACCTCGGTGCCGGTGATCCCCATGGCAACGCCGATCTCGGCCTGCTTGAGCGACGCGGCGTCGTTCACGCCGTCGCCGGTCATCGCGACGATGTTGCCCGTGGACTGCAGTGCCTTGACGACACGCACCTTGTGCTCGGGCGACACACGGGCGCAGACGCCGATGTCGTCGATGAGCGTCGGCAGGTCGTCGTCGGAGATGGTGTCGAGCTCGGCGCCGGTGACCACCCGACCGGTGATCCCCAGCTGCGACGCGATCGCCCCGGCGGTCGAGGCGTGGTCGCCGGTGATCATCTTCACGCCGATGCCGGCGGTACGGCACTCGTCGATCGCGGCGATGGCCTCGGGCCGAGCGGGGTCGAGGATGCCCACGAGCGTCTCGAGCTCGAGGTCGGCGACCTCGTCACCCAGGTCGCCCTCGAACTCCGAGGCCCGAACCGGCAGCGTCCGCACGGCCAGGGCCAGGACCCGCAGACCCTCGGAGCCCAGCTCGTCGTTGACGGCCAGCAGCTGCTGACGGCGGGCATCGTCGATCGCCTCGCGCCCGTCGACCCCGGCGACCGAGGTGCACCGACCGATCACGACGTCGGGGGCTCCCTTGACCACGAGCAACGACGTCCGCTCGTCGTCGGGGTTCGGGTGCAGCGTCGCCATGAACTTCGCGCTCGAGTCGAACGGCACCTCGTCGACGCGCTGCAGCTGGGCCCGCAGGGCCTCTGGATCGAGCGCTCCCTTCGCGCCGAGCACGACGAGCGCACCCTCGGTCGGGTCGCCGACGAGCTTCGTCGCACCGTCGACCTCTCGCAGGTGCGCGTCGTTGCAGAGCACGCCGGCGAGCAGCGCCGGGCGGAGGCCTTGGAGCTGCCCGCCGTCGAGCGGTGCACCGTCGAGGCTGATCGAGCCCTCGGTCCCGTAGCCGAGGCCATCGACGTCGTACCGGCGCCCCGCGGTGACGAAGGTGGTCGCCGTCATCTGGTTGAGCGTCAGGGTGCCGGTCTTGTCCGAGCAGATGACCGTCGTCGAGCCGAGCGTCTCGACCGACGCCAGCCGCTTCATGATCGCGTGCCGCTTCGCCAGGCGACCGACGCCGATCGCAAGGGTCACCGTCACCACCGCGGGCAGGCCCTCGGGGATCGCGGCGACCGCCAGGGCGACCGAGTTGAGCAGCGCCTCGCTGATGGAATCGCTGTTGATCTCGTCGGCCTGGATCAGCGCGACGACGAACACCGCGATGACCGCGAGGAACGCGATGAACGCCAGGCGCTTGCCCAGCTCGTGGATCTGCTCCTGCAGCGGGGTGGGCTTCTCCTCGGCGGCCCCCAGCAGACCGGCGAGCTTTCCGACCTCGGTGAGCATGCCGGTGCCGGTGACGACGAGCTCGGCACGCCCGCGCACGAGAGTGGTGTTCATGAAGCCGATGTTCGACCGCTCGGCGAGCGGCACATCGGCGGTGATGACCTCGTCCTCCTTGTCGGCCGGCACGGACTCGCCGGTCAGCATCGACTCGTCGACCGACAGCGACGCGGTCACCAGGAACCGACCGTCGGCGGGGATCTTGTCACCGGCCTCGAGCAGCACGACGTCACCGGGCACCAGATGGGTCGCCGAGACCTCCTGCACCTCGCCGTCGCGTCGCACGCGCACGACCGTGTCGAGCATGCCCTTCAACGCGGCGAGGGCGTTGTCGGCCTTGTTCTCCTGCACGAAGCCCATCACCGCGTTGATCAGCAGGACGATGCCGATGACGATCGGGTCCTTGTAGTCACCCACGGCGGCGGAGACCACCGCAGCGCCGATCAGGATGTAGACCATCAGGTCGCGGAACTGGTCGATGAAGCGCAGGATCGCCGGGCGACGCGGCGTCTCGGCGAGCTCGTTCAGGCCGAACGCCTCGCTGCGAGCCTCGACCTGAGCGGCGCTCAGGCCGAGCAACGGATCGACGCCGAGCCGATCGGCGACGTCGTTCGCTCCGAGGCGGAACCACTCTGTCGACTCGAGGTCGGCCGCGCTCGGCACGTCGACCAGCTGCGCCGAAGAGGCAGCCGGGGTGGGATCACTGGACATGGAAGGGGTCTCCGTCGTCGGGGTGCCAGGCGCGGCACCAGAAGCGCCGGAGGTCTCCCTCACCCCACCGGTCGTACACGTCCGGTCTGGCCGCTGGTGCCGGGTCACACTCCCGTACCCCGGGGCTCGACCCCGTAGTCCGACCGTGCGACCGTGCTGACGACACCAGCACTTGAGGAGGTACTCCCCTCCGATGGGCGTGGTGCCCACCTGCGGGGCAGAGACTACGACAGGGCCGACGGGTGGACAACGCACCGACCCCGGTGGGCTCACCCCCATGGGTCGTTCGACTCAAGTTCCCGGGAACTCTCACCGACACACCGCAGGTGAGCACGGCGGGAGCGATCGAGACGACCACCAACGAGGCCCTCCCGGCCTCACCGGACGAGGACGCTCCGCTGGCGGGCGGTCGAGACGACGAGGACCGGGTCCGGGGTGTCGGCACACGGCGGGGGGTCGTCCTCGCCGCGGGCGCTGCACTGGTCACCGCGGCGTGCGCGCCCGATGCGCCGGCGACGCCGGTGCCGACGGTGCCCGCCGCTCCCGGGTCCCTGACCGACCTGGCAGCAGCACGCCACCTGGCGGATCGAGCCACGTTCGGTGCCACGGCCGCGGTGGTCGACCGGATCCGCCGGATCGGTGCCGCGGCCTGGATCGACGAGCAGCTCGACCCCCGACGCCTGCCCGACGCGGAGGCGCGACTGGCGGGCTACGGCACGCTCCGCTCGAACAACGCCGCCAACGAAGCCGTGCGCATCGCGGACGAGCAACGGCTGTTCGCCGAGCTCGACCACGCGACCCTCCTGCGGGCGGTGTTCTCCGAACGCCAGCTGTACGAGGTGATGTGCGACTTCTGGACCAACCACCTCAACATCTCCCGCCAGGCGAAGTGGCTCACCCAGCTCAAGACGGTCGACAACGAGACGGTCGTGCGACCGCACGCGCTCGGCAGGTTCGTCGATCTGCTCCTGGCATCCGCCGCCAGCCCGGCGATGCTCGTCTACCTCGACAACTACGCGAGCGATGCCACGTCGACCTCGGGCGTGAACGAGAACTACGGGCGCGAGCTGCTCGAGCTGCACACGCTGGGCATCGTCGACGGCGCCCACGTGTACACCGAGGCCGACGTGGTCGGCGTGGCGAAGGTGCTGTCCGGTTGGACCATCAACTGGGAGGAGGGCCCCTCGAAGTACAGCTTCCGGTGGGGCCACTGGATGCACTCCCGAGAGGCGGTCTCGATCCTCGACGGCGCGTGGCAGCGCCCCGCCCGGCCCAACTGGGGCAACTACAACGTGCACGGGCAGGGTGACGCCGAGTCGCTGCTCCGCTTCCTGGCCCGTCATCCCTCGACCGCCCGGCACCTCTCCACGAAGCTCGCCCGGCGCTTCGTCGGCGACGATCCCCCACGGGCGCTCGTCGATCGGCTCGCGACGGTGTACCTGGCCAACGACACCGCCATCGCCCCGGTGCTGCGCTCGCTGTTCACGTCACCGGAGTTCGCCACCTCGGCGGGCACGAAGGTGAAACGGCCCGTGGACTTCCTCTACAGCGCGCTGCGGGTGACCCGGGCCCGGATCCCGTCGGACCCGATGGGACCGAGTGCCACCACGTTGCGCTCGGCCACACGGATGCTCGGCCAACCGCTGTTCGAGCGGCCGAGCCCCGACGGTTGGCCCGACCGGGCAGCCGTGTGGAGCTCGTCGCAAGGTCTGCTGCGACGCTGGGAGGGCGCGGGTCGCCTGGCCCGCAACGCGCTGACCGACCCGACCAAGGCGGACCGCATCGAGGTCGACCCGGCGGCACTGCTGCCCGCACCGTTGCCCGCCACGACCCGAGCGTTGGTCGTCGCGCTGAACGGGTCGGTGTGCCAGCGCCCGTTGAGCGCTGCGGACGCCGACACGGTCTGCGCCGCGGTCGGTGTCGCGCCGACCGCAGCGGCCACCGAGATCAGCGCCCGACCCGAGCGCCTCGCCGGTGCGCTCGGCCTGCTGCTCTCCCACCCGAGGTTCCAGTACCGATGAGCGATCCGATCGACCACGCCGCCAGCACGCGCCGGGGCAACAGCCGGGAGTGCGGGCTGAGCCGACGCAGCTTCCTGACGGCGCTGGGTGTCGGTGGCGCGACCGTCGGGCTGACCGCCGGCGGCGCGCGGCTCGCCTTCGCCGCGCCGGGACAGGCGCCGACCGGCGACGTGCTGGTGGTGGTGTTCAACCGCGGCGGCGTCGACGGGCTGAACCTCGTGGCGCCGTTCCAGATGCCGACCTACCGGGACCTGCGACCGACCATCCGGGTGAAGGACCCCGGGGAGTTCGCCGACCCCACGGGCAAGGCCGGGCTCCCGCTCGTGCAGGGTGGAGCGGTCGGAGCGTTCCCCCTGAGCGGCACGTTCGCGCTGCATCCCGGCATGGAGGCGCTGCACGCCGGCGCGTGGAGCCAGGGGCGGCTCGCCGTCGTGCACGCCGCGGGCATGCCGGCGAGCGAGTCGAGCTCGCGCAGCCACTTCGAGTCCCAGCGCAACTGGGAGGCCGGCACCGGGCGGCTGTCGGTGCACGACGGGTTCCTCAACCGACACCTCGCGCAGCTCGCCGGCAACGGCCGTCTCGCCGGGCTCGCGCGGGGCAACACGCTGAGCGCCATGCTCGACGGCGCCGCACCAGCGATCGCGATGAACCGAATCGCCGAGTTCGGCGTCGCCGGGTTCGCGGACAACGACGCGGCGCGAGCGGCGCTCACCGCGATGCACGGCCGTGCGGGCGACGTCGTGGCCGCCACCGGCTCGGGCGCGCTCGAGACCATCGCCACCATCCGTTCGCTGCCCGCCGATCCGGGGCCGAGGAACGGAGCCGCCTACGGGTGGGACGACCTCTCGACCAACCTCAAGGAGATCGCACGGCTCATCCGGGCGAACGTCGGTCTGCGCGTCGCGACCGTCGACCACGGCGGTTGGGACACCCACAACGGGCAGGGCGCTCCCGAGGCCAACGGCACCTTCCGGTCACGCGCGGCGAGCCTCTCGACCGCGCTGCAGGCCTTCCACCAGGACCTCGGAGGCTCCGTGGGAGTGACCGTGGTGTGCCTGTCGGAGTTCGGGCGCACCATCAACGAGAACGGGTCCGGCGGCACCGACCACGGGCGCGGCTCGGCGGTCCTGGTGATGGGCGCCGGCATCAGGGGCGGCGTGCACGGCGACTTCCCCGACCGGATCGAGAACGGGCCCGAGGGCGACCTGGTCGTGCTGAACGACTACCGACGTGTGCTGGCCGAGGTCCTCACGGTGCGAGCGGGAGCGACCGACCTGTCGCGCACGTTCCCGACCTACACCCCGACGGCGTTCCTCGGTCTGGCCGTCGCCTGAGAGCGCTCGTCGGTCGACCGACGAGCGGGGTTCAGGAGAGTCGCTGCTGGACCGTCGCGATGGTCGCGACGATGTCGAGCACCAGACCGTCACGGTCGAGCTCGAGGGACTCCGAGAAGTAGTCGCCCACCCCGAGGAACAGCGACACGGTGCTGGTCGCCTGACCGGTCCACTCGTCGGACACGATCCGGACCTCGCCGTGGGCACCGGAACCCGCGTCGGCGCCACCCTCGAACGCACCGGAGCGGTAGGACACGGTGAGCGGGAGGTGCTCGCCGCGGATCTCGTCGATGCTGGTCGCGGACACCCGGCCGAGCGAGATGACCAGCAGGTCACCCGAGGTCGCATCGAAGCGGAGCTCGTGACCGCGGTCGACATCCGCGCGCTCGGTCAGCTCGAAGCCACGATCGGCCGCAGCCTCGATCACGGTGGTCACGATCGACTCGTCGATCGCGTCGACGCGCTCGCGCACCTGGGCGCGGGCGGCGCTGCGAGCGACCAGGCCCGAGTAGGCCTCGGCGTGGTGCGGCTCGATCGCGGTGACGGCGACGGCCTCGGCGACGACCTGGCCGTCCTCGACGATCACGGTGTCGGTGACGACGATCGCGTCCTCGACGACGACGGCGTCCTCGATGTCGTCCTCTGCCGCCGTCGGCGGTGCGAACGGGTCGGCGGTCGTGGTGCCTGCCGGTGCGGCGTGAGCCGGCTGTGCCTCGGCGGGAACGGGCTGCGCGGCGGGGTCCGCCCAGCCGGGCGTGGGTGCCGGCTCGGGCGCACGTCGACGCTGCAGCTCGGCGGCCACTCCCGGGTGCGCGCCCATCGTCGTCCAGTCCGGCAGTCCGGGCCACCAGACCGGCGTCTCGTCGCTGAGTCGACCTGCGATGACCTCGCTGATCAGGAGCTCGAGTGCGTAGGGTCCACGCTGGTCGTTCGGTCCGACCACGACATGGGCCTGCGGCTGGTCGAGGGGTGGCAGATCGCTCATCTCGCGATGGTGCCACATGAGTGGGTGCTCCGCGAGTGATGACCGGCGCGGTGCACGGCGTGGCGTCGGCTGGGAGACTGCAGTCCCGCCCGGCGACCGGCCGGCGACGACCACCGCAGAGAGGACCCCGAACCAGTGACCGAGCCGCACGCCCGAGACGCCCGCACGACGATGCGACGCCACCCGGGCCGCGCCGCAGCCGCGATCGGCCTGCTCGGCGCGCTGGTGCTGTCGGGCTGCTCGTTCGACGAGGACGAGCCGGCGACGGTGACGCTGCCCGAGAACAACACGACCACCACCGTCCCCCGCGACTCGCTCGCCCCGAGGACGACCACCCCTGAACCGCCCGAGCCGCTGCCCGTCGCGTGGAAGCTGCAGGTCGGCGGACCGGGCGACGACCGGCTGCAGGCGGTCGTCGGCCACCAGGCGGCCGTCGTCGCGGTCGGCGACTCCACCGCCGGGCTCGGCAGCCCCGTTGCCGGCACGAGCGACGTCGTGGTCGCGGTGGTCACGACCGCCGGCGAGATCGTCGCGGCAGAGCTCGCCGGGTCACCGGGCGCCGACGAGGCGACCGGTGTCGGGGCCAACGAGCAGGCGGTCGTGGTGTGCGGCGCCACCGACGGCGCGTTCGGCGTCGGTGCTGCCGGCGGACAGGACGCCTGGTGCGGTCCGACCGACGACACCGCCGTGCTCGGCGACATCCAGCAGCTGGGCGGGTCCGACGCCGAGCGGGTCACGGGCGTCGCGCTCGCCGACGACGAGCCGGTCGCCTACGCCTCGGGCACCCTCAGCGGAGTGCTCCCCGGCGCCGAGGATCCGTCGGGACGTGGGCTCGGTGGCGGCGACGCGCTCGCGCTGCAGACCGACGACACCGGCCGTCCGTTGTGGGCTCGCCAGTTCGGCACGCCGTTCGAGGACGGCGCGCTCGGTGTGACGACGACCGAGGATGCCGACGGCATCCTGGTCGGCTTCACCGACGGCGACCTCGAAGGTGCGTCCAACGGCGGACGAGACGCCTGGATCTCGCGCTTCGACGCGACCGGCAACCAGCGGTGGGTGACCCAGCTGGGCTCGGCCGCCTCCGACAGCTTCTCGAGCGTGACGACCACCGGCGAGGCGCGGCGAGGAACGGAGCAGTTCCTCGCCGGCGGCACCACCGACGGCGACCTCGACGGCGCCGGGCCCGGCGTCGCGCTCGGTGGCAGCGATGCGATGGTCGGAGCGTTCGGCACCGACGGCAGGCTGCAGTGGATCGCGCAGTTCGGTTCCGCCGGCGCCGAGACGGTCACCGGCATCGTCGCGGACGGCTCCATCGTGTACGTCACCGGGACCACCGACGGCGGCTTCGGCACCCTGCTCGAAGGGGACGGCGGCCCCGGCGGAGCGACCGACCTCTTCCTCACGGCACTCGACGCCGTGACCGGCGAGCTGCTCTGGAGCTCCCGCCTCGGCACCGAGGGCGACGACCGGTCGACGGGCATCACCACCACCGAGGACGGCCTGCTCGTCGTGTCCGGCACCACCACCGGCCAGTTCGCCGACACGCCCCCCAATGGCGGGATCGACGGCATCCTCGTCGCCTTCCCGCTCGCGTCGGCGGGCGGCGGCGCAGCCAGCTCCGTCTGAACCGGTCGGTCCGAGACGCTCGTTCCCGACGACCGCCGGTTCGCCGGTAGCGTCCGGACCATGGCAGCTGAAGGCCCGAAGCGCATCTCCGTGGCGTTGGCCACCTCGACCGGGGCGTGGGACGTCGACGACGACGGGCCCGTCCTGCTGTCCGCGCTGATCGCCGACGGCATCGACGCCGTGCCCGCCGTGTGGGACGACCCGACCGTCGACTGGTCCACGTTCGACCTGGTGGTCCTCCGGTCGACCTGGGACTACACCGACCGCCACCAGGAGTTCCTCGAGTGGATCGATCGGATCGATCCGCTCACGACCGTCGTCAACCCCGCGGCCACGATCCGCTGGAACACCGACAAGCGCTACCTCGCCGACCTGGCGCAGCGAGGTGTCGCGGTGGTCGCCACGTCGTTCCTGCTCGCTGACGACGCCCCCGCTGCCGACGAGGTCCGCCGCGTGCTCGTCGAGCTGCTCGACACCGCGGCGGACGACCGCCGCGAGCTGGTGGTGAAGCCCACCGTGTCCGCAGGCTCGAAGGACACCGCCCGCTACGCCGAGGATCAGCTCGACGACGCGATCGGGCACGCGCTGCGGGTGCTCGGCGAGGGCCGCGACGTCATGGTGCAGCCCTACATCTCGTCGGTGGACGAACGGGGCGAGACCGGCATGGTCCTCATCGACGGCGCCTTCAGCCACGCCTTCCGGAAGGGCGCGCTGCTGCTCGACGGCCCGGCGGACGTCGACGGGCTCTTCGCGGTCGAGCAGATCTCGGCGACCACGGCCACCGACGACGAGCTCGCGCTCGCCGACTCCGTGGTGTCGGTCGCGACCGAGATCCTCGACGGCGTCGTGCCCCGCTACGCGCGGGTCGACGTGCTCCACGACGACGACGGGGCGCCGGTGCTGCTCGAGCTCGAGCTCGCCGAGCCGTCGTTCTTCCTCTGGACCTCGCCGGCCTCGGTCCCCGAGGTGGTCCGGGCCATCCGTGGCTGGGCGTGACTCCGGGCACCACTAGCGTGTCCCGGCCGACCGGCGCCGAGGGATCGAGGAGACCATGAGCGACACCCCCACCGAAGAACTCGTCACCTACGAGGTGACCGACGGGATCGCCAGGATCACGATCAACGCGGCGGACCAGGGAAACTCCCTCAACGCGATGATGCGCGACCAGTTGACCGACTGGTTCGAGTGGGCGTCGTCGGACCTCGCGGTGCGCTGCATCGTGTTCACCGGTGCCGGCGAACGCCACTTCTGCACCGGGGCCAACCTGGGCGGACCGCAGAAGCCGACCCCACCGATCCCCGAGGGCGCGCCCGACCGATCGGTGGGCGACGCGGCACGCCTGATCAAGCGCGGGTGGCAGCGGCTGGTCGCCTCGATCCTCGACTGCGACAAGCCCGTCATCGCTGCGGTCAACGGCACCGCTGCCGGCGGCGGCGCGCATCTCGTGCTCGCCTGTGACCTGGTGGTGA
Organism: Actinomycetes bacterium; assembly: GCA_023389745.1. Classification (GTDB taxonomy): domain Bacteria; phylum Actinomycetota; class Acidimicrobiia; order Acidimicrobiales; family Microtrichaceae; genus JAFAFN01. Next base: position 3,385 of record JAEWED010000057.1, on the reverse strand, counting down.
TGGCCGACCACGCCAAGCTGGTCGAGGTGTTCGTGAAGCGCGGCATCATGCCCGACGCGGGCGGCGCCTACCTGCTGCCGCGCATCGTCGGCCCGCAGATCACCAAGGAGCTCATGTTCCTCGCCGACGACGTGCCCGCGGCACGCTGCGAGCAGCTCGGCATCGCCAACCGGGTGGTGCCCGGCGCAGAGCTGGCCGGCACGGTCGACGAGATCGCCGGTCGTCTCGCGCAGGCACCGACCAAGGCGCTCGCGCTCACCAAGTGGTTGGTGAACCGCTCCTTCGAGTCGAGCCGGCACACGGCGTTCGAGGAAGAGGCGTTCGCACAGGACCTGCTCACCGCGTCCGGCGACTTCGCCGAGGGCCTCGACGCGTTCCGCGAGCGCCGCGCCCCGGAGTTCCGCGGCTGGTGATCCGGGGATCCGGTGACGCGGGGCTGGGTCGGCTCCGCTCCTGATCGCTCAGAAGCCCCCGCACGAGCTGACGTCGAGCGCCTCGACCAGCTCGTTGATCTCGGTGCCCAGGCGGGTGACCTCTGCCGTCGCGGCGTCGATCGCCGCGGTGTCGCCCGACGCCGCGGCCTCGGCGAGGGTCGTCGTCTCGTGCTCGAGCTCGACGGTCCGTTCGAGCAGGGCATCCAGCTCGGCCGACCGCGGGTCACCCGCGGGAACTCGCGTCGCGGCGTCGCGGAGCACGGCTTCCATGGCCTCGGCGAACTCGTCGACCTCGTCGGCGTAGGCGACGGCCTCGTCGGCGTCGGCGGGGTCGCTCGTCGCGAGGTGGGCGAACTCGTCGTTGAGCGAGGCGCAGTCGGCCTCGAGGTCGGCGACCCAGGCATCCCCGTCCACGGTCGTGGTCGTCGAACGGTCGGGTTCGTCGCCGGAGCCGCAGCCGAGCAGCGCCGTCGTGAGCCCCGCGACGATCAGCGCAGCGGTCACGGGCCGTCGAGCGCCCCGGGCGGATCGGCGGTCGTCGGGTCGAGGGGAACGGTGGGAGCGGTCGAGCACGGCAACGACCACGCTATCGACGCACCGTCCCGATTCCGCTCGTCGGAACAGCCGCCGTGTGGACGCCGGGCAGCGCGACCGCTGTGGAGCGCGACCCGACCGCCCACGACGCTGCTCGTGCGGGCGAACCCGGTGGCGTGCTCCGTCCCCGAGCATCCTCGGTGACGTCCTGCAGGCGCATCCGTCGATTCGCAGTCCAGCGCTCGATGGGCGGTCGGTTCGGCGGTCCCCGCCGGCGAACTCCGCCGGTTCGGACCTGATGGAGGCTGATGTCCCCTGCAGGCCACGATGCTCCTCGACCCCTGACAGGTCAAGAAGTTGACTCGTGATTCGCTTCCCGAGCGCGCTCAGCCGAGGTGGCGGTTGAGGCGGCGGTGGATGCCCTTGTTCGACTTGTAGATCGAGCGGTACGCGCCGTAGAGCCGGTCGTACTCGGCGCGGTTGGCGGGGTCCGGTTCGTGCACCTCGACGACCTTCACCTTGGCGCCCAGGTCCGCGACGTCGACCCGCCCGAGCGCCACTCCGGCGAGCAGCGCGGCGCCGCGTGCGTTGGCCCGGATCGGATGCTCGACACGACGGATGGGTCGGTCCATCACGTCCGCGTGGATCTGCGCCCACACCGCGGAGTTGCCGCCTCCTCCGACGACGTTGATCCACGGGAACGGCCGGCCCGTGAAGCGCTCGACGGCGTCGAGCAACCAGCGGGAGTTGAAGGCGACACCCTCGAGTACCGCTCGCACCATGTCGGCGCGGTCGGTCCGCAGCGAGACGTTGTGCCAGCCCCCACGGATGGTGTGGTCGTCGACGGGGGTTCGCTCACCGTTGAGCCACGGCGTGAAGACCACGCCGTTGGCACCGGGCGGGCTCGCCGCTGCGACGCGGTCGATGCGGGCGAAGACGTCCTCGGGAGCGGGCTGCTCGCGCAGCTCGTCGTCTGAGTAGAGCACGCGGTCGCGCAGCCAGTTGAGGCAGGCGCCCGCGGTCTCCTGCTCGTTGGCCACGAAGTAGCGCCCGGGCAGCGGGCTGGGCAGCGACGCGACGCCGCGGAGCGCGTCGGTCTTCTTGAACGGCACGTGGCACGACAGCCACGACGAGGTGCCGAGGTAGAGGTGCCCCTCGTAGTCCTCGGTGGCGCCGGACCCGACGGCGGCGGACTGCACGTCAGGGGTTCCGCCGATCACGGGGATGCCGGCGGGCAGGCCGAGCTCGTCCGCCGCGGTCTGCGTGAGGAACCCGATGACCGACGTCGCCGCGACCAGGTCGGGCATCCAGCGACGCTCGATGCCGGCGAGGTCGAGCAGCTCCTGGCTGTAGCAGACGTGCGACGGGTCCCGGTTGTTGGTGACCCAGGTCATCACGATCGAGTCGTACGTGGCGACGCGCACCCCGGTGAGCTGCAGGTTCAGCCAGTCCTTCGGCTCGAGGTACATGTCGGTCACGGCGTTGAGCTCGGGTCGGGTCCGCCGCAGCCAGTGGATGTGGGCGATCGGGTCCTTGCCCGACAGCGAGGGCACACCGCCGGTCAGGCTGATCCATCGACGCAGCTTGCGGGGGTCGTAGCCCTGCACCTTGACCGGTCCACCCACGACGCGGGCGATGTCGGTGGCACCTCGTGAGTCCATCCAGATCACCGAGTTGCACACCGGCCGGCCATCGACGTCGACGGGGACCGTGCCCGACCACTGCGAGGTGACCGAGATCGCCTCGATCCCCGATGTCGGGAGCGCTCCCCGGTCGGCGAGGCGACGCACGCCGGCAACGACGCCGGCCCACCAGTCCGCGGGACGCTGCTCCGCGCCGCCGTCCTCGGTGAGCAGGAGCTCGACCGGTTCGAACTCGCCGTCGACGTACTCACCGTCGAGCGTGAAGATCGCCGTCTTGGGACCGGACGTCCCCAGATCGATGGTCAGCACGTGTCCGCTCACGACTTCCTCCACTGCGTCCCCGAGCGCCTGCGTCCCCGAGCGTCGCTCGCCGCCGACGGACCCTACCGGCGGGGGCACGAGTCGTTCGACGCTTCGCCACCTCTGATGCACTTTGGTGTTGTTCTGTTGCCTTTCATGATGCAGACTCTTCGCCGTGCACCGATCTCCTGTCGTCCGGCCCGTCGTCGTGTTGTGCCTCGTCCTCGCCGCAGCCGGCGGAACGTCGTGCACCGACGGGGACGACGACGCCCGCAGCGCGACGGTCGAGCCGATCGCCACACCTGATCCCCCGGCGCACCTCGACCGTGCAGGCCCCGAGGGCGACCTCCACGACGACGACGCTGCGCTGCCGACGGCCCCGGAGATCGGCACCGGCACCGACACCGAGACCGACACCGACACCGACACGACGACAGCGTCGGACGACACGGTGCGGTCGCTGGTGCAGACGGT
>JAEWED010000047.1 GCA_023389745.1 Actinomycetes bacterium | reverse complement strand
CTGACGATCGTGGCGGGCGAGCTCAAGGGCCAGGTCGTGTCGGTGTCGAGCCGGGAGCCGCTCGGCGACTTCGCCGACCTGGTCGGCATGCCCGCGACCCTCACGGTCCGCGACGGCGAGCCCAGCGTCACCATCGACACCTGAGTCGCACCCCGAGCGCGGAAGTTGCGTGAGTCGCCGTCGCGCTGCGACGACAACTCACGCAACTTCGAGAAGCTGGCTGGGTTGGTTCAGCCTGCGGCTGCGGCAGCGAAGCCCTTGTCGAGGTCGGCGAGGATGTCCTCGATCGACTCGAGACCGACCGACAGGCGGATGAGCCCGGGGTTCACGCCCGAGTGCTGCTGCTCGTCCTCGGTCAGCTGGCTGTGGGTCGTCGACGCCGGGTGCACCACGAGGCTGCGCACGTCGCCGATGTTCGCCAGGTGGCTGTGCAGCTCGAGCGCCTCGACGAAGCGCTTGCCGGCCTCACGGCCGCCCTTCAGCACGAACGACGGAACCGAGCTCGCACCCTTCGGGGCGTACGTCGCGACCCGGTCGTGCCACTTGCTCGACGCCAGTCCGGCGTAGTTGACCGACTCGACCTGGTCGTGCGCCTCGAGGTACTCCGCCACCTTCTGGGCGTTCTCGACGTGACGGTCCATGCGCAGCGACAGCGTCTCGACGCCCTGCAGGATGAGGAACGAGTTGAACGGCGAGACGGCGGGACCGATGTCGCGCAGCAGCTGCACGCGGGCCTTGATGATGTACGAGCCCGGGCCGAGCGCCGGCCAGAACGACAGGCCGTGGTAGCTCGGGTCCGGCTCGGTGAACTGCGGGAACTTGTCGTTGGCCGAGAAGTCGAAGCTGCCGCCGTCGACGATCGCGCCGGCGATCGAGTTGCCGTGGCCGCCGAGGAACTTGGTCGCCGAGTGCACGACGATGTCGGCGCCGTGGCGCAGCGGCTGGATGAGGTACGGCGTGGCGACGGTGTTGTCGACGATCAGCGGGACGCCGTTCGCGTGGGCGACCTCTGCGACGCCGGAGATGTCGAGGATGTCGTTGCGCGGGTTGCCGATCGTCTCGGCGAAGAACGCCTTGGTGTTGGGCTGTACCTTCGACGCCCACTCCTCGAGGTCGTCGGGATCCTCGACGAAGCTGACCTCGATGCCGAGCTTCGGCAGCGTGTAGTGGAACAGGTTGTACGTGCCGCCGTAGAGCGACGCGGCCGACACGATGTGGCTGCCGGCCTCGGCCAGGTTGAGGATGGCGAGCGTCTCGGCCGCCTGACCCGACGCGACCACCAGGGCGCCGGGCAGACCGACGGCCGTGTCCGGGGCACCTTCGAGCGACGCGATGCGGCCCTCGAGCACACCCTGGGTCGGGTTCATGATGCGGGTGTAGATGTTGCCGATCTCGGCGAGGGCGAAGAGGTTCGCGGCGTGGTCCGAATCACGGAACTGGTACGCGGTCGTCTGGTAGATCGGCGTCGCACGAGCACCGGTGGTCGGGTCGGGCTCGGCCCCCGCATGGATCTGACGGGTGTCGAAACCCCACTGCTCGCTCATTCGCACTCCTTCGTGTCATCGGCCCTTGGCTGACCGAGTGGGCCGGCCCACCCTAGACCCATGAAACCCGACCAACAACGTCAAGATTCAGGCGCTCGGGTCGGTCGCCATCCCCTCCGGCGCGTCCCGGACCCCCGAGCCGGCCACCGCGAGCACCCGAGACCGGCCGTCGTCGCCGATCCCCGCGAGCACCCCCGCCGCGACCTCGGACTCGATCGACGAGGCGTCCGCTGTGTCGACCAGCGCGGCCACCGTCGGACCCGATCCGGAGAGCCACGCGGCGTGCACCCGGGCGTCGCCCAGCAGTCCGGCGAGCACCGCTGCGGAATCCGGCCGCGCCGCCAGGCGGGTCGGCTGGTGCAGCCGGTCCTCGCACGCCGTGCGCAGCGCCGAGAGGTCCCCGGTGGCCACCGCAGCGACCCACAGCGACGACCGGGCGAGCGACCAGGTCGCGTCCGCCAGGGCGACCTGGTCCGAGAGCACCTTGCGCGAGGCGTCGGTCGACGTCGAGCGCTCGGGCCACCACACCAGGACCGACAACCCGTCGGGCATCGGCAGCGACCGGGCCGTGGTGCCCGCGGCGACCGTGAACCCGCCGAGCGCCGATGCCGCGGCGTTGTCGGGGTGCCCCTCGAGGTCGGTCGCGGTCTCGAACGAGACAGCGCGGGCCCGGTCATGTGATGCGCCCGCAGTGCGTGCCGCCAGGTACGCACCGGCGACCCGCGCAACGCCGGAGAAGCCGAGCCCGCGACCGGGAGGGATGGGGCTGCGCCAGTGCAGCGGCATGTCCGGGTCGCCGCCCGCGGCCACGAACGCCACCACGGCAGGGTGCGTCGGCTCGGCGGCGAGCCACCCCTCCGGCTGCTCGTCGACGGCGAGGCCGAAGGGCAGGTCGAGCGCCAGTCCGAGGCAGTCGAAGCCGGGACCGAGGTTCGCCGACGATGCGGGTGCCGTCACGATCACGACGCCCCGCTCCCCCGACAAGCTCTCCCCAAAACGGCGAAATTGCGTGAGCTGTCGTCGCAGGGCGACGAGAGCTCACGCAATCTCGGTGACACGAGCGGAGACCGCTGGTCGGTTCCGGGGGCTCAGTCGCCGCCGGAGATGTCCTCGACCTTGACCTTGCCGGCGGAGATCCACGGCATCATGCCGCGCAGCTCGGCGCCGACCTTCTCGATCTGGTGCTCCTTGCCCTTGTTGCGGAGCTCCTCGAACTTCGCACCACCGGAGCGGACCTCGGTCACGAAGTCGTCGGCGAACTTGCCCGAACGGATGTCCTCGAGCGCCGCCTTCATCTCGGCCTTCACCGCCGGGCTGATGATGCGCGGACCGGTGACCAGGTCGCCGTACTCGGCGGTGGTCGAGATCGAGTAGCGCATGCCGGAGATGCCCTGCTCGTACATGAGGTCGACGATGAGCTTCAGCTCGTGCAGGCACTCGAAGTACGCGGACTCGGGCTGGTAGCCGGCCTCGACGAGGGTCTCGAACCCGGCCTGCACCAGGGCGGTCAGACCGCCGCAGAGCACGACCTGCTCGCCGAAGAGGTCGGTCTCGGTCTCTTCTTCGAAGGTGGTCTCGAGCACGCCGGCGCGGGTGCCGCCGATGGCGTCCGCGTACGACAGCGCGAGCGCCTCGGCGTTGCCCGTGGCGTCCTGCGCCACGGCGATCAGGCACGGCACGCCGCCACCCTCGGTGTAGGTGCGGCGCACCAGGTGACCCGGGCCCTTCGGGGCGACCATGGCGACGTCGACGCCCTCGGGTGCCTTGACGTAGCCGAAGCGGACGTTGAAGCCGTGGGCGAAGAACAGCGCGTCGCCGTCGTTCAGGTTCGGAGCGACGTCGGACTCGTAGATCGGGCCGATCTCGGTGTCGGGCAGGAGCATCATGATGACGTCGGCCTCGGCGGCAGCGGCGGCCACGTCGAGCACGCGCAGGCCGGCTTCCTCTGCCTTCGCTCGCGAGGAGCTGCCCTCACGGAGTCCGACGCGCACGTCCACCCCGGAGTCCTTCAGGTTGAGCGCGTGCGCATGCCCCTGGGAGCCGTACCCGAGGATCGCCACCTTGCGGCCGGCGATGATCGAGGAGTCGGCATCCTTTTCGTAATAGACGTTGGCCATCGGCCCATTGTCGTACAGCCGGCCCGCTCGCGGAAATTGCGATCCAAGGCGGCCGCGAACCCGCTCCAAGCGATCCATGGCATAGATCGCGACCGAGATGTCCTACCCTCGGCCGAAATCACTGGAGAAGGAAACAGGCAATGCGACACGTCCCCGCTGAACAGGCGCGCCCCGCCGCGCGCCCAACCACATCCCGTCCGCGCCGCCGGACCCGGCTGATGCTCGGAGGACTCGCCGTGGCCGTGGCCGCGCTCGGGGCCTGCAGCAGCGGCAGCGACGAGCCGGCCGAGGAACCGGCGAAGAGCACCTCGCTCGACGACGTCAAGGGCTCGACGGTGCAGATCCTCGCCGAGGGCGAGATCCGCGACTTCGACGGCCAGACGGCGTTCGCCGGATCCGGATCCGGCTTCATCATCGGCAAGGACGGCCTCATCGTCACCAACAACCACGTCGTCACGGGCGCCGGCTCGCTCAAGGTCGCCCTCGACGGCGAGGACGGCGAGCTTCCGGCGAAGGTCGTCGGCGTCTCGGAGTGCAACGACCTCGCGGTCCTGCAGCTCACCGACGGCGGCGACTACCCCACACTCTCCTGGTCGTCACGGACCGCAGAGCCGCCGCTCGAGGTCTACGCAGCCGGGTTCCCCCTCGGTGACCCGGAGTACACGATGACCAAGGGCGTCGTGTCGAAGGCCGAGACCAACGGCGACACCAGCTGGGCCTCGGTGCGAGAGGTGATCGAGCACGACGCCGTCATCCACCCGGGCAACTCCGGTGGTCCGCTGGTCGACACCGCCGGCGGCGTGGTCGGCGTGAACTACGCCGGCGGCGACCCGGGCTCCGGCACCTCGCAGTTCTTCGCGATCAACGCGTCGAACGCCAAGAAGGTCGTCGAGCGCCTGAAGGAGGGTGACGACGAGTCGATCGGCGTCAACGGCCAGGCGGTCGTCGACGAGGAAGCCGGCCTGGCGGGCGTGTACGTCCGCGGCGTCGCCCCCGGCGGCATCGCCTCGGAAGCCGGCGTGAAGCCCGGTGACCTCATCACGACGCTCAACGGCGTCGCGCTCGAGAGCGGCACGCTGGCCGAGTACTGCGACGTGCTCCGCTCGAACGACCTCACCGACGCGATGGCGATCCGGGTCGTCCGACTCGACACCGAAGAGGTCCTCGAGGGCGAGCTGAACGGCAAGGCGCTCGAGCCGGTCTTCTCGTTCGCGAGCAACGTGTCGTCCGACGTGCCCACCGGCAGCGGCGGCGGCGAAGCGCCCTCGACCGAGTACGTCGAGCTCACCGACGACACCTCGTCGCTGATCGTGCGGGTCCCGAGCAACTGGACCGACACCGACACCGCTCCCCAGGACATCGTCGGTGACGGCTCGACCTCGCCGGCGATCCTCGCCTCGCCGAGCCTCGACGCGTTCTACGCCGACACCGGCCCGGGCCTGGGCATGTTCCTCATCGACAACCCGGGCGGCGTCACCACCGAGCAGCTGATGACCGAGATGGCCGGCTCGATCGACTGCACCCAGACCAACACGTCGAACTACGAGGACTCCGTGTTCACCGGCCACTTCGCCGAGTTCGACTGCGGCGAGGTCCTCGGGCTGGTGGTCGCAGCCGTGCCGAACAGCAACCCGGACGTCGTGGTGCTCGTGGTGGCGAGCGCTGCCAGCGAGGCCGACCTGCGGGCGATCGACGAGATCATCGCGTCGTTCAACATCCTCTGATCGAGGTTCGGCTGGGCGACGCGCTCAGCGGTCGTGAACCCGGGGCCGTCACCGCCA
>JAEWED010000036.1 GCA_023389745.1 Actinomycetes bacterium | reverse complement strand
GCTCTGGGGCGTGGAACGCCTGGTCGGCGGTCTCACCGAGGCGCTGGCCGAGCACGGCGCCGGTGGTCGCCGACTGCGGGTCGTGCTGCCGCTGTCGCCGAACCATGGGGGCTTCGGTGGCGACGGTGCCTACGGCGAGGCCAAGGCCGCGCTCGAGGTGCTGGTCGAGAAGTGGGCGTCGGAGCAGCAGCGCTGGGGTGAGCGGGTCGACCTGGTCGCCGCCACGATCGGCTGGGTCCGCGGCACCGGGCTGATGGACGCGAACGACGCCATGGCCGCGCTGGTCGAGCGAGACCTCGGCGTGCGGACCTTCTCCGCCGCCGAGATGGGCTGGTTGCTGCACGCGCTGTGCGCACCCGAGGTGCGCGACGCGGCGGGGGAGGGCCCCATCCGCGCGGACCTCTCGGGTGGGCTCGGCAGCGTCGAGCACCTGCACGACGCGCTCGCACCGCTCGCCGAGGAGCTCGAACGCCTGAGCGCCACGGACGACCCGGTCGATGCCTCCACAGGCTCCGATGCCTCCGACGACACGACTGCTTCCGACGGCTCGACGACGATCGGGGCGCTGCTCGATCCGCCGACGGCTCGTCCCGAGCTGCGCGACGAGCAGTGGCGTCCGGAACCGACGATCGACCTCGAGGACATGGTCGTCGTCGTCGGCGCCGGTGAGCTCGGCCCGTGGGGCGGCAGCGCCACCCGGTTCGACCTCGAGGTCGACGGTGAGCTCGACGACGGCTCGGTCGCCGAGCTGGCGTGGACCTGCGGGCTGATCCGCTGGGACGCCGAGACCGACGGCGGCGCCTGGGTCGACGTCGAGGCCGACGAGGTCGTCGACGAGGGCGAGCTCGCCGAGCGCTACCGCGAGGCGGTGCACGAGCGGTGCGGCATCCGCACCTTCGACGCCGACGGGCCGCTTGACCCCGACGGCATCTCGCTGGTCGTCGAGGTGTTCTGCGACCACGACGTCGTGGTCGACGTCGCGGACGAGGCCGACGCCCGTGCCTTCGCCGCCGCCGACCCCGAGCACACCGACGTGCGACGCGGCCCGGCCGGCGACTGGCAGGTCGTGCGTCGGGCGGGCAGCACCATCCGAGTGCCGCGCCGAGCGGCGCTCAGCCGGACCGTCGGTGGTCAGGTGCCGGCCGGGTTCGACCCGTCGCGTTGGGGCATCCCCGCCGAGATGGTCGCGTCGGTCGACCGGCTCTCGCTGTGGAACCTGGTCGCGACCGTCGAGGCGTTCCTCGACGCCGGCATCGAGCCCGAGGAGCTCATGGCCCGCGTGCACCCCGCCCGGGTCGGCAACACGCAGGGCTCGGGCATGGGCGGCATGTCGTCGATCCAGACGCTCTACCGCGACACCGTGCTCGGTGGTGACCACGCCAACGACCTGCTCCAGGAGGGGCTCGGCAACGTGATCGCCGCGTACGTGGTGCAGAGCTACGTCGGTTCGTACGGCCCGATGGTGCACCCCGTGGCGGCGTGCGCCACCGCGGCGGTCTCGATCGAGGACGCCGTCGACAAGATCCGGGCCGGCAAGGCCGACGTCGTCGTGGCGGGCGGCTGGGACGACCTCGGCGTCGAAGGCGTGTTGGGCTTCGCGTCGATGTCGGCCACCGCTCGCACGGCCGACATGGTCGACCGGGGTCTGGTGCCCGAGCGGTTCTCGCGGGCCAACGACCGCCGTCGCGGCGGCTTCGTCGAGGCCCAGGGCGGCGGCACGATGCTGCTCGCCCGGGCGTCGGTCGCCGCCGACCTCGGCCTGCCCGTACGCGGTGTGGTGGTCCACGCGTCGAGCCATGCCGACGGCATCCACACGTCGATCCCTGCCCCCGGGCTCGGTGCCCTGGCCTGCGCGCTCGGCGGTCGTCGTTCGCCGCTGGCCCGGTCGCTCGCCGTGCACGGCCTGACGGCGGACGACATCGCCGTCGTGTCGAAGCACGACACCTCGACCGCGGCCAACGACCCGAACGAGAGCGAGCTGCACCACCGGATCGCCGTCGAGCTCGGGCGCAGCGAGGGCAACCCGATGCTCGTCGTGTCGCAGAAGACGGTGACCGGGCACGCCAAGGGCGGTGCCGCGGCGTGGCAGTCGATCGGGCTGCTCCAGGTCCTCGAGACCGCCGAGGTCCCGGGCAACCGGAACCTCGAGTGCCTCGACGAGGACCACCGCGACCACACGCACCTGGTCTACGGGCACCGCAGCGTGCACCTCGGGGAGCGCCCGCGGGCGGGCCTGGTGACGAGCCTCGGGTTCGGTCACGTCTCCGCAGTGCTGTGCTTCGGCGCCGCGGACATCTTCGACGCGGCGCTCGAGCGTGACGGCACACCCGACGAGGTGCGCCGCTACCGTCGCCGCGCCGAGCAGCGGCGCGTCGAGGGCGACCGTCGCCGGATCGAGGGCCGCTTCGGCGGCGAGCCGGCCTACAGCAAGCGGACCGACCGCCGGTTCGTCGGCGACGAGGGCACCCCCGAACGGCGAGAGGCCGAAGCCGTGCTGCTCACCGACCGGTCGGTGCGCCTCGGCGAAGACGGCACCTACGCCACGGCCGAACGCTCCGACGACGTCATCCCGGCGGGTGGCGCGTGAGCCCCGTGGAGATCGAGGTCGAGGAGGTGCGACGGTCGCTGCACGCGGCCGGGCTCGAGGTGGCCGGTATCGGCCTGGACATCGTCGACGTCGAGTCCTTCGCCGAGCAGCTCGACGTCGACGGCTCGACGTTCCTGACCGCTGCGTTCACCGCCGGCGAGCGCAGCGACGTCGTCGTGGCCCACGCCGCGGGTCCACGGGTCGACGCACGTCGGCTCGCCTCGCGCTTCGCCGCGAAGGAGGCGTTCGTGAAGGCGTGGTCGAACACGCGCTTCGGCGAGGTGCCGCATCTGCCGGGTTGGTCGGCGAGCGACATCGAGGTCGTCGTCGACGCGTGGGGCAGGTCACGGCTGCGGTTGCACGGGCCGGTCGCCGCGGCGGTCTCCGAGCACTTCGGTGACGACTGGGCGCTGCACCTGTCGTGCAGCCACGACGGCCCGCTCGCCGCTGCGGTCGTCGTGATCGCCGTGACGTCACGGGACGCCGGTTCACGGGACGCGGGTCGATGAGCTGGTCGAGGGTCGCGGTGCTGAACCGCGGCGACGCGGCGATGCGCTTCATCCGCACCGCGAGGGAGCTCGCACGCGGCGACGGGCCCCGGCTCGAGGTCGTCGCCGTGTTCACCGACCCGGACCGCGACGCGCCGTTCGTGCGCCTCGCGGACGATGCCGTCGCGCTCGGTCCCGCGATGCGACGCCGAGCGGACGGCTCGTCGGTCTCGGCGTACTGCGACCGCGCGCTCGTCGTGGAGCGGTTGCTCGCCGCGGGCTGCGACGCCGTGTGGCCCGGCTGGGGCTTCGCCTCCGAGGACCCCGAGATGGTCGACGCGCTGCACGCCGCCGGACTGGTGTTCATCGGGCCGCCCGCGGACGCCATGCGCCTGCTCGGCGACAAGGCCAGGGCGAAGCAGCTCGCGCAGGACTGCGGCGTGCCGCTCGCGCCGTGGGCACGGCTCGACCTCGACGACGACACCACATGGCTTCCGGCCGCCGGGTCCGTCGGCTATCCCGTCATGGTCAAGGCCGCGAACGGTGGCGGCGGCCGGGGCATCCGCAAGGTCGAGGAACCGGGGGCGCTGGTCGCCGCGGTCCACGCCGTCGTCGCCGAGGCGACCGCCGCGTTCGGGCCCGGCGAGGTGCTCGTCGAGCGATGCGTCGACGACGCTCGCCACGTCGAGGTGCAGTTCCTCGTCAACGCGGATGGCGTCGCCACCACCTTCGGCGTGCGCGACTGCTCGCTGCAGCGACGGCACCAGAAGGTGATCGAGGAGACTCCCTCGCCGGTGCTGACGCCCGTCGAGGAGGCCCGCCTGACGGCAGCGACGACGCGCCTCGCCGAGGCCGCCGGCTACCGCGGCGTGGGGACCGCCGAGTACCTGTTCACCCCGTCGGACCGCTCCGCGTCGTTCTGCGAGGTCAACGCACGCCTGCAGGTGGAGCACACCGTCACCGAGATGGTGTGGGGCATCGACCTGGTGCGCGCGCAGATCGACGTCGCCCTCGGCCGGGGACCCGAGATCTCACCCGGACCGAGGGGCTGGGCCGTCGAGGCGCGGCTCGCCGCCGAGGACCCCGAGCGCGGGTTCGCTCCCGCGCCGGGCCGGGTGCTGGTGCACCGCCCGCCGGCGGGCCCGAACGTGCGCGTCGACGCCGGGATCCGCGCCGGCACGACGGTCCCGCCCGAGTTCGACTCCATGATCGCCAAGGTGCTCGCCTGGGGTCCGACCCGGGAACGTGCGCTGTCGACCCTGGCCCGCGCCGTCGGCGAGTACGAGGTGCTCATCGAGGACGGCTCGACGAACCGCGGCGCGTTGGTGGACCTGCTCTCACGTCCCGAGGTGCGCGACGCCGCCTGCTCGACGACCTGGTTGGAGTCGGTCGACGACCTCGGCGCCGACGGTCGTCGGTCCGGGTCGTTCGTCGCGCTCGCCGTCACCGCGATCACGCTGGCCGGCATCGACCGCGACGAGCGGGTGCGGTCCTACTTCGCCGGCGCGGGCACCGGCGTGCCGGTGCCCGACGACCACGCCGGGACCCCCGTCGAGCTCGAGCTGTCGCTGCGCGGGGTCGTGCACCGGGTGGCGGTGGCGTCACGCGGCGACGAGCGCTGGTCGGTGTGCTCGCTGCGCACCGGAGAACAGGTCGACGTGGTCGTCGAGCCGCTCGACGCGACCGCCGTCGTCGTGACCGTCGCCGGTCGGTCGTCGCGGGTGCTGGTGCACCGCGGACGTGGCGCGGTCGTCGTCGACGTCGAGGGCACCGTGCACCGCGTCGCCGAGTCGGCCGTCGGAGTGGTCGCCGCTCCGGGCCCCGCGCTCGTCGTCTCGCTCGCGGTCGACGTCGGTGACGAGATCGAGTCCGGTCAGCGTCTCGGCACGCTCGAGTCGATGAAGACCGAGTCGCCGATCCTCGCCGAGCGCTCGGGTGTCGTCGACCGGGTGCTCGTGCGCCCCGGTGACCACGTCGCCGCCGGTCAGCCGCTGCTGTCGTTGCGCGACGGCGCCGGTGTCGCCGAGGTGTCCACGCACACGCAGGACTGGTCGTGGCCGACCGCCGAGGCGGCCGACGCCTCCGCCCGGCCGCCGCTGCTCGACGTCGTCGACTCGGTCGTGCACGGCCGCGAGGTGACCGCCGCGGAGCTGGACCTGGTGCACGACGTCCTGGAGCGGCCGGATCCGTCGGGTGGGACCGACGAGCTCGACGTCGCCCTGCGGCAGCGACTGCGTGCCTTCGTCGACATCGAGGCGCTCTTCGAACGGAACCTCCTGCTGCTCGACGACCACTCGGGCGCGGTCAGCGCGGAGTCGGCGTTCCACGAGCTGTGCGGCCGGCTCGGCCAGCGCAGCGCCGACCACGACGGCGCCCCGTTGCCGGTCGACCCCCGACCCGAGCTGGAGCCGCTGCTGGCCGAGGCGCTCGGCCGGTCCACCGGCGAGTGGTCGGACACGCCGGCACTGCGCCGGGCGCTGTGGCGTCTGGCGTCGACCAGGTCTCGGCTGGCCGAGCGCGAGCGTCTGATGACCGCGGTGGTCCGACGGCTGGCGAGCCATGCGGCCCACGACCGAGGGCTGGCGGGAGCGTCGGGGGTCGACCACGACGAGCTGCGCGACCTGCTGGGTCGACTGGAGCAGGTCGCCACCGGGTCGATGGGCACGCTCGCCGGCATCGCAGCGCTGGTCCGCGCCGAGCTCGACGCCGCGACCGACACCGTCGCGGCGGTCGCCGCGACGACGGTGGACCCGTGGGAGTTGCGCCCGCTCGCGCGCTACGCCTCGTCCGAGGCCGTGACCTTCGAGGTGCTCGACGCCGCCGCGTCGCCGGCGGGTCGTGTCGCCGTGGTCGTCGTGCAGTCGTGCGAGGAACCGTCGGACGTTCGCTCGGTGCTCGCCGTCGAGCTGCTCGACGTGCCGCGCTCGCTCGCGGACGCGACCGAGGCGCATCTCGACGCCGCCGAGCAGCTCTTCGGCGCCGGTGTCGCGATGCTGCGTCGACACCGCGAGCGGAGCGCCCCGACGGCGGACCGTGACGCGTGGTGGGCCGCGGTCCACATGGTGCTGTCCGGCACGTCGGGCGGTGACGCCGCGACGTTGATGGGGCTGTCGAGGCGCTTCGAGCCGGGCACCCGTGGTCTGGCGTTGTCGGACTTCACCGTGGCCCTGCTGCCCGACGGCGATCCGTGCGGCCCGGGGACCGTCGAGTTCTCCCTGCGTCGGCGGGGACACGCCCGCCTCGAGGTCGACGTCGTCGAGGGCGTGGCTCCCGCGCGCACGCGCACCGCGCTCGACCGCCGAGCCCTCACCGCGAAGCGTCTCGGGGTCGTCGACCCGTGGGAGCTGATCGGTCTGCTCGAGGGACGGGTGAGCCCCGACGAGCTGCCGCACCCGTCGCTCGCCAAGGGCCAGTTCGTCGAGCACGACCTCGCCCCCACCGACGGCGATCTCGACCGGCTGGTGCCCGTCGACCGCCCGCCGGCCGCGCACACGTGCTCGGTGATCGTCGGCGTGGTCGCCAACCCGCTGCCGGACACGACGAGTTGGATGGAGCGCGTCTGGATCGCCGGCGACCCGCTCCGATCGATGGGCTCGCTGGGCGAGCCGGAGTGCCGTCGGGTCATCGCCGCGATCGACCTGGCCGAGGAGCGCGGACTGCCCGTCGAGTGGATCTCGCTGTCCTCCGGCGCCCGCATCGCCTGGGACTCCGGCACCGAGAACCTGGACTGGACCGCCGCGGTGCTGCGCCGGATCGTCGAGTTCACAGGCGCGGGTGGCGAGATCGACGTCGTCGTCGCGGGCGTGAACGTCGGTGCCCAGTCGTACTGGAACGCCGAGGCGACGATGTTGATGCACACCCGTGGGGTGCTGATCATGACCCCGGCGTCGTCGATGGTGCTCACCGGCCGGCGTGCGCTCGAGCTGTCGGGCTCTGTCGGTGCGCTCGACGAGATCGGCATCGGCGGGCACGACCGGATCATGGGACCCAACGGGCAGGCCCAGTACCGGGCCCCCGACCTGGCCGGGGCGATGGCGATCCTCATGGACCACCACTCGCTCAGCCACGGGGCCGGGATCCGTCTGCGCACCTCGGACCCGGTCGACCGCGACGTCAGGGCCGACGCCTACGACGGCGTCGAGGACTTCGCGACGGTCGGTGAGATCTTCGACGAGTCGGCGAACCCCGGACGCAAGCGACCCTTCTCGGTCAGGGCGGTCATGGACGCGGTCGTCGATCGCGACGCGCCGCGGCTCGAACGGTGGCGCGCCATGGAGGACGCGGACGGCGCGGTCGTGTGGGAGACCCGCCTGGGCGGGCGTGCCGCGACGGTCATCGGGATCGAGTCCCGTGGTCGACCGCGTGGCGGTTCCGCACCGGTCGACGGGCCTGCGGAGTGGGCCGGCGGCACGCTGTACCCGGCCGCGTCGAAGAAGGTCGCCCGCGCGCTTCGGGCCGCGTCGGGCACCCGACCGGTGGTCGTGCTCGCGAACCTGTCGGGGTTCGACGGCAGCCCCGAGTCGCTGCGTCGCCTGCAGCTGGAGTACGGCGCCGAGATCGCTCGGGCGGTGGTCGACTTCGAGGGTCGCATCGTGTTCGTCGTGATCGGTCGGTACCACGGCGGCGCCTACGTCGTGTTCTCGAAGCGGCTCAACGACGGCCTGGTCGCGCTCGCGGTCGAGGGCAGCTACGCGTCGGTCATCGGCGGTGCCCCTGCCGCCGCGGTGGTGCTCACCCGGGACGTGCGCGCCCGCGTCGCAGCCGACCCCGCCGTCGTCGCCGCGGGGGAGCAGCTCGAGGCGGCCGTCGGCCCCGACGAACGCATGCGTCGCCTCGAGGCGTTGGACGCCGCGCGGGCCGTCGCGCAGGCGACCGCCCGCGCCGAGGTCGCCGCCGAGTTCGACGCGGTGCACACCGTCGAACGAGCGGTCCAGGTCGGCTCCCTCGACGCCGTCATCCCCGCGGCAGGTCTGCGCCCCGAGATCATCGGAGCGCTGACACCCGACGACTGAACCGTGGAGTCGGCATCGCCGACGCAGTACCTCGCTGACGTCGGCTCCGCCGACCCAGTACCTCGCTGACGTCGGCTCCGCCGACGCGTTGCGCTTGACTGGCTTCACCCGCTTTGTTAGGCATACCTGACAATGAGCGGTCACACTTCTGGAAGCACGAGCCATCTCGACCTCGACGGGCTCACACCCGACGAGCTCACACCCGACGAGCTCACACCCGACGAGCTGGCCCCGGATCCCTCCGGCGCCGAGGACCTGCCTGCCGCGGTCGCGGCCTACCTCGAGGCGATCTTCGAGCTCGACGAGGACGACATCACCGCGGTGCAGGTCCGCATCGCCGAGCGCATGGGCGTGAGCCGCCCCGCGGTGTCGGAGATGGTCCGCAAGCTGCGTCGGCGAGGTCTGGTCGTCGTCGAGGGCGGGCAGGTCCGGCTGACCGCCACCGGCCTGGAGCACGCCGAGCGTCGCGTGCGTCGCCACCGCATCGCGGAGCGCTTCCTCACCGACGTGCTGGGTCTCGGTTGGGCGCAGGCCCACGCCGAGGCCGAAGCCTGGGAGCGCGTGATGAACGCACGGACCGAGGCGGCCATGTCGGCCGTGCTCGGCGATCCGACGACCTGCCCGCACGGCAACCCGATCCCGGGCTCGGCGTGGACCGATCCCAACGCGGTGCCGCTCGACGAGGTCGCGATCGGCGGTTCGTTCAAGGTCGTGCGCATCACCGAACAGCTCGAGTTCGTGCCGGGGATGCTCGAGGCGCTCGAGCTCGCCGGACTGCAGCCCGAGGTGCGAGGGCGACTCGTCAGCACCTCGCCCGACGGCTCCTTCGCCGTCGAGATCGTCGACGACGGCGACGCCCGGCGGCCACTCGCCCTGGCCGGTGCCACGGCGGAGCGGATCCTCGTGCACCCCGAACCCCTCGCCACCGGAGGCGCCCCCGAATGAACGAGATGCTCCGCCTCGCCGCCGCGCTGACCCACCAGTTGCCGCCGGTCGCGCTGACCGTGTGGCCCCGCAGCGGGCCGGCGATGGTCGTGTCCCGAGATGCCCGCAACCACCCGGACATCTCGGCGTGCGAGTTCCGACGGCTGGTCCTGTCGTCGGTCACCGGCGCCTCGCTGCCGCCCGGGCTCTCGTGGATCCTCGACACCGAGGACCTCACGGTCGAGGGCATCGGTGTGCGCCACGTCGGCGACGGCGTCGTGGCCGTCGATCGCCCCGACATGCCCCGCTGGTGGTGGCCGACGCTCCTGCGGGGGAGCAGCCTGCCGACGGTCCTCGGTGACGCAGCGATCGATCTGATCGAGCAGGGTCGGGCCTCGGCGGAGCTCGTCGCCGCAGCGAGCGTCGCGGTGCACGTCGACACCGAGCTGGGCGTCGCGGTCGTGACGGTCGACGCCGACCCGCGCTCCGCGCTCGACGACCGTCTCGGCGACGAGTTCGCACGGGCGCTCAGCAGGGCGTGCGTGGTCGCCGAGCTGATCAGCGGTGACGTCTGCGAACCATCGGGTGCTGCGTCACGCGAGTGAGCGTCCTTTCAGGACAGCGCCGCCGGGTTTGCGTGCGCGGTGAGGCGCGCCGGTAGCGTCCTGCGCTTCACCACGCGGCATGCGGGTCGAGGGCCCACCGCTCGGCGGTGCGATCGGTCGCCGCCATCCCGGAGGAACACGACCATCACTGCCACCCTCGACACGACTCCCGTCCCCGACGGAGGCCGTCTCCCACACGGTCGGATCAACCCTCGGAGCTCGATCCCGTTCTTCGTGGTCCACGCGCTCCCGCTGCTCGCGATCTTCACCGGTGTTCCCGCCGGGGTGTGGATCCTGTTCGCCGCGACGTACTGGGGCCGGATGTTCTTCATCACCGCCGGCTACCACCGCTACTTCTCGCACCGCTCGTACAAGACCGGCCGGGTGTTCCAGTTCATCCTGGCGTTCGGTGGCGCCACCGCCGCGCAGAAGAGCCCGCTGTGGTGGGCGGGCCACCACCGGATCCACCACCGCTACACCGACACCATCGACGATCCGCACACGCCCCGGAAGGGGTTCTGGTGGAGCCATGTGGGCTGGATCCTCTCCGACGAGACCTCGTCCGTGCCGGAAGGGACGATGAAGGACTTCGCCAAGTACCCGGAGATCCGGTTCATCTCCCGCCACGACTGGCTGCCGCCGTGGCTGCTCGGTGTCGCCTGTCTCCTGATCGGCGGTTGGTCCGGGCTGCTCATCGGGTTCTTCCTGTCGACCGTCGTCCTGTGGCACTCGACGTTCCTGATCAACTCGCTCGCCCACGTGTTCGGCAGCCGCCGGTTCGACACCGACGACACGAGTCGCAACAACCCGCTGCTCGCCGTGCTGACCCTCGGCGAGGGGTGGCACAACAACCACCACCGCTCGGCGCACGTCGCCCGCCAGGGTCTGCGGTGGTGGGAGATCGACGTCACCTGGTACGTGCTCGTCGTGCTCGAGCGGCTGCACGTGGTGTGGGACGTGAAGCGTCCCCGATCGGCCGATCCGGCCGAGGTTCCAGGCCCTTCGCCGGAGTTGGCAGGCCGTTCGACGGAGTTGACCGAATAATCATCGTCCCCCTCGGCAGGCCCATTTGCTTGCCTTGCCGGTGAATTCTGGTCAGACTCCGGAGGTCACCCCTAGGCGAGGGGTGGTTTGGGGACCCTGGAGGGGGACGAATCGATGCGTTGGTCTCGTGGGGCACTGCTGTGCCTCGTAGGAACACTTGCCCTCGTGGCTGCGGCGTGTACGCAACCACCAACCACTCCGGGGGGCACCAACCTCGCCCCGACCGCGAGCATCAGTGCGACACCCGATTCGGGTGCGGCGCCGCTCGAGGTGGAGTTCTCGTCCGCCGGCTCCGTCGATCCCGACGGCAGCATCGCGTCGTACGAGTGGAACTTCGGTGACGGCTCGCCGGTCGAGACCGACGCGGACGTGACCCACACCTACACCGCGGGTGGCACCTACACCGCGACGCTGAAGGTCACCGACGACAAGGGCGCCTCCGGCACGGCGACCGCGATCATCAGCGTCGTCGGCGTGAACGCCGCGCCGACCGCGGTGATCTCGGCCGACCCGACCACCGGCAAGGCACCGCTCGCGGTCGACTTCGACGGCACCGGCTCGACCGACTCCGACGGCACGATCGTGTCGTACGCGTGGGACTTCGGCGGCGCGACCTCGACCGATCCGACCCCGACGCACGTGTTCACCGCGGCCGGGCCGCACGTGGTCACGCTGACCGTGACCGACGACGGTGGCGCCACCGCGACCGAGACGACCACGATCGACGTCGTGCCGAACGTCGCGCCGGTCGCTGCCGCGTCGGCCACGCCCACCTCGGGCAAGGCGCCGCTCGCCGTCGCGTTCTCCTCGGCCGGCTCGGACGACGCCGACGGCTCGATCGTCGGCTGGTCGTGGAGCTTCGGCGACGGTGGCACGTCCACCGCGGCGAACCCGAACCACGTCTACGCCGCTGCCGGCTCGTACACCGCGACGCTGACGGTCACCGACGACTCCGGCGCCACCGACTCCACCACGGTGTCGGTCACGGCCGTGGCCAACGTCGCGCCGACCGCTGTCGCGAACTCCAACGTGACCGGCGGCCAGGCCCCGCTCACCGTGCACTTCAGCTCGGCCGGCTCGACCGACACCGACGGCGGCATCGTGTCCACCGCGTGGACCTTCGGAGACGGCAACGGCTCCTCGGCTGCCAACCCCAGCTACACCTACGGCACGCCGGGCACCTACACCGCCACGCTGACCGTGGCCGACGCCGAGGGTGCGACGAGCTCGTCGACCATCTCGATCCAGGTCGACGCGATCCCAAACGAGGCGCCGACCGCGGTCGCCGCCGCGACGCCGACCACCCGCCGGGTGGGACTCCCGATCGCGTTCTCGTCGGCCGGGTCCGCTGACACCGACGGCACGATCGCCAGCTACCACTGGGACTTCGCCGACGGCACCAGCGCGAACACGGCGAACCCGTCGAAGTCGTACAGCGTCGCCGGCACCTACGTGGCGGTCCTGACCGTGACCGACAACGCCGGTGGCACCGCCACCGCGTCGGTCGAGGTCACCATCACGCCGAACGCAGCGCCGACCGCGGTCGCTTCGGGCACGCCCACGACGGGCACCGAGCCCCTGCTGGTGCAGTTCTCCTCGGCGGGATCGGTCGACACCGACGGCACCATCGCTTCCTACGCCTGGGACTTCGGTGACGGCGGCTCGTCGACCTCGGCGAACCCGTCCCGTCTCTTCACGGCGCCCGGCACCTACGAGGCCGAGCTGACGGTCACCGACGACTTCGGCGTGACCGACACCGCGACGGTGACCGTCGTGGTGATCCCGAACCAGGTCCCGACCGCGGCGATCAACGCGTCCCCGCAGTCCGGCCCCCGCCCGCTGGCGGTCAGCTTCGACGGCACCTCGTCGTCCGACCCTGAGGGCACCAACCTCACGTACGCGTGGGACTTCGGTGACGGCGGCGTCGGCACCGGTGCGACCCCGTCGCACACCTACGCGGTCGGCTCCTACACGGCGACGCTCGTCGTGACCGACGCCGGCGGCAAGGTCTCGACACCCGCCTCGATCGCGATCACCGTGTACGTCGACGACGACGGTGACGGCTCGGTCGCCGCGGACGACTGCAACGACGCCGACGCGACGACCTACCCGGGTGCGCCTGACGCACTCGACTCCTCTGCGAAGGACACGAACTGCGACGGCGTCGACGGCGTGCTCGCCGACACCGTGTTCGTGCAGGCACCGGGCGGCTCCGACAGCGGCTCGTGCGGCACGCTCGCCAGCCCGTGTGCCTCCATCGGCCAGGGCGTGACCAACGCCGTCGCCGGCGGCCGCACGGTCGTCCAGGTCGTCAGCGGCACCTACGCCGCCTTCAACCTCAACTCGACGACCGGCGTCACGGTCCGCGGTGGTTACGAAGCGGGCTTCACCTCCCGCTCCGGTGCCACCACGGTGAACGGCACGGTCGGCATCGCGTCCTCGACGAACGCGACCCTGCTCGACCTGACGATCAACGGCACCTCGGGCGGCGCCTCGACCGGCGTGCTCGTCACCGGCGGCTCGGCAGCGCTGACCCGTGTCACGGTCGACAGCGGCACGCCGTCCGGCGCCGGCAACAGCGCCTACGGCGTGCGTGCGATCAGCGGGGCGAGCGTCTCGGTGACCGACTCGACCATCACGGCGAAGCCCGGCGTGGCCGGTACCACCTCCGGCGGTGCGCCGGGTGCTGCGGGCCAGGGGTGCACCGGCTCGAACGGCGCCGGTGCGTCCGGTCCGAGCTCGCCCGGCAACGGTGCTGCGTCCTGCGGCGGCTCCGGCAACGCCCGTAGCGGCGCCGGTGGCCGCGGCGGCAGCTACTCCGGCGGCGGTGCCAACGGCGAGGCCGGTGGCGGCGGTGCCGGTGGTGGCGCCGGTGGCGGCGGCACGCTCTTCGGTGGCGGCAGCCACGCCGGTGGTGGCGGCGGCGGTGCCGCTGGTGGCGCCGGTGGCGCCGGCTCCGGCGGCTCGAACGCGACCTCGAGTGCCGGCGCCCTCTGGTCCGGCATCAACGGTGGCGGCGGCGGCAACGCCAGCGTCGGCCACGGTGGTGGTGGCGGCGGCGGTGGTCGTAGCGCCAGTGCCTCCGGTGGTGGTGGCGGCGCCGGTGGTGGCGGCGGCAACGCCGGTGCCGGTTCGTCCGGTGTCGGCATCGCCGGCGGCGGTTCCTTCGGCGTCTACGCCCACAACTCCTCGGCGACGGTGACCAACTCCGTCGTGACGGCTGGGGCCGGTGGCACGGGCGGCAACGGTGCTGCTGGTGGTGCTGGTGGCAGGGGCGGCAACGGCACCGCTGGTGGCGGCGACTCCTGCTGCGAGGCCGGAAGCGGCGGCGGCGGTGGCGCCGGCGGTGGTGGCGGCGGCGGTGGCGGCGCCGGTGGTGGCGCCGGCGGTCCGTCGATCTCCGTGTTCCACCTCGGCACCGGTACGGCGTCGGTCTCGGGCGGCACGCTGAACCGTGCCGCATCGGGTGGCGCCGGCGGTTCCGGCGGTGGCGGTGGTGCTGGTGGCGGTGCGGGTACTCCCGGCCCCAGCGGTGACGCAGCCAACGGCGGCGGTGGCGCCAGCGCCGGTCAGACCGGCGCGACCGGCAACTCGGGTGCCGCAGGCATCGCCGTCCGTGTCTGGAACAACGGCGCGACGACCTCCTGACCGGGGCCACGACCCTCGGAGGTGTGGCCCACCAGGGCTTCACCATTCCGTAACGAAATGACGCACGGCGGGTCCGCAAGGACCCGCCGTCGTCGCGTCCGGGGGGCGATTGTGACGCTTGGGTCGATCTACCCGGACCGCCCTCGGAACCGCTGCATGGGCCATCCGGCCCAGGTCTCCAAGATCATGGCGGCTGCAAGGACCCTTGTCGCCACTGCTCATTCCCGCTGAATTCGCCTCGGCTCGGGGCATCTAGTCGGTCGACGCTTCGCGATGCAAGGCGCCTGCGATGCGCGCTTGTGCGATCGGTCACAAAGTCGCACGTGATTGTTACGGAGCGGCCCGAAGTTCGTAATACTGGCTCCCGGCCGCATGGCCAGCTGGGAAGAACGAACGACCGAAGGGCGACCCATGACCACGAACTCCTCCATCGACGCGCGCACCACCATCGACGCAGCGAGCGACCGGACCTCGAGTGAACGTCGACTCCATGAACCGAGCAGTCCCGGGGCGCCTGCCCGCGCACGCCGTGCACGCCGCTCCCGGCGTCTCGGCCTGCTGGCAGGTGCCGCTCTCATCGCCATCACCGCCTCGGCCTGCTTCCCGACCGGACCGGTCGAGACGTGGGTGCCGGACTTCAACGGCAACGGGCGCATCGAAGAGGCCGAGGTCGAGTGGCAGAAGGCCACGATCGTGCAGGCCGTCGCCAAGGCCATCGAGACCGAGCGTCGTGACCGCCAGCTCCACCCCTTCCTGACCTGCGTCCGCCGCCACGAGTCGGACCGTGGTGCGTGGCCCCACACCCGCGGCTACGGCGCGCAGAACCCGCGCAGCACGGCGTCGGGCGCCTACCAGTTCCTCGACAGCACCTGGCGCAACGTCTCGGCCCGCTCCGGCCACGCCGGCTACGCCCGTGCGTCCCACGCCCCCTGGTACGTCCAGGACGCCGTGGCGCTCTACATGGTGAACAACGGCGGTCGCTCCGCCTGGAACGGCACCGGCTGCTGACACCAGCGTCGCCCCGGCGACGCCACTGGATTCCACGAGGGCCGGCACAGGTGCCGGCCCTCG
Source organism: Actinomycetes bacterium (assembly GCA_023389745.1). Lineage (GTDB taxonomy): Bacteria > Actinomycetota > Acidimicrobiia > Acidimicrobiales > Microtrichaceae > JAFAFN01. Next base: position 13,167 of record JAEWED010000036.1, on the reverse strand, counting down.
TCGCGTCCGCTGATCGGTTGGTCAGCCGATGGCGACGTCCAACAACGAGCCGACGGCGTAGGTGACGCCCAGCCCGAGCGCCCCGCCGAGCAGCACCCGGGTCGAGCCGCGAGCGACCGAGGCGCCGCCGAGCCAGGCCGCGAGCCCGCCGAGCAGGGCCAGCGACACCAGCGTGCCCACCACGATGGCGAATCCGCGGATGCCGGAGCCGGCGACCGCGGCCACCAGGACCGGGATGGCCGCCCCGAGCGCGAAGGCGAAGAACGACGACAACGCCGCCTGGAGTGGACGCGCGCGGTGCACGTCGGTGAGCCCGAGCTCGTCACGAAGGTGCGCGCCGAGGGGATCCTCGGACATGAGCACCTCGGCCACCTCACCCGCGAGCTCGTGGGGCAGACCCCTGTCCTCGTAGATCGCCCGCAGCTCGGCGAGCTCGCCCTCGGGGTCGGCCTCGAGGTGCTGCGACTCGACGACCCGGTCCGCACGCTCCGCGTCGCGCTGCGAGCTGACCGACACGTACTCGCCGAGCGCCATCGAACCGGCTCCTGCGGCGAGCCCCGCCACGCCCGATGTGAGCCCCGCGGTGCGATCGCCCCCGGCCGCGACGACGCCCAGCAGCAGCGCACCGGTCGACAGGATCCCGTCGTTCGCGCCCATCACCGTGGCGCGGAGCCAGCTGGTGCGCGTGGAGTGGTGATCCTCGGGGTGACCTCCGAGCGGTACATCGACGACGTCCATGGACGAACGCTAGCGACGGCTGTGGAACGATCGAGGTCGATGTCCGACGAGCAGCGCTTCCCCGATCGAGGTGCCACCGCCTTCGTCCTCGGCGGCGGCGGCCGACTCGGCGCGGCCGAGGTGGGCATGCTGCGCGCCCTGCTCGACGCCGACATCGTGCCCGACCTGGTGCTCGGCACCTCGATCGGTGCGATCAACGGGGCAGCGCTGGCCGCGGATCCGACGCCCGCTGGGGTCGACCGCCTCCAGGACATGTGGAGCCGCGTCGAACGCAGCGGGGTGTTCGGCGGCTCCATCGTCGACCGCGTGCGCCACATGGCCGCGAGTCGCACCAGCCTCCATTCGAACGAGCCGCTGCGTCACCTGCTCGACGAGGTGCTCGGCGACGTGCGCATCGAGGACCTCGGCATCCGCTTCGAGTGCGTCGCCGCGTGCATCGAGACCAGCGCGGCGACGTGGTTCTCGTCGGGGCCGGCGGTCCCCTCGGTGCTCGCCTCGTCCGCGGTGCCCGGTCTGCTGCCCCCGGTCGAGCTCGGAGGGCGTCACTACCTCGACGGCGGCATCGTCGACTCGATCCCGGTGCCCCGCGCCATCGCCCTCGGTGCGACCACGATCCACGTCCTGCAGGTGGGGCGCATCGAGCAGCCCCTCACCGTGCCCCGCCGTCCCCACGAGGTCGCGCTCGTCGCGTTCGAGCTCGCACGGCGACACAGCTTCTCGACCGCCATGACGTCGTTGCCCGAGGGTGTCGCGGTGCACGTGCTGCCCACCGGCGGCACCGGCCCGCGGTTCAACGACCTGCGCCAGCTCCGCTACAACGACTTCTCCGACATCGAGTCGCGCATCGCGACCGCGGAGCGCGCGACGAGCCGCTACCTGGTCGAACAGGGCCTCGCCCGATGAAGCCGTGGCTCCCTCCTGTGCCACTGCGTCGAGCGGTCATCGCGCCCGCGATGATCCTGCTGACCGCGGCGGTGCTCGGGCTGACCCCGATCGTCGTGCTGGTCCTCGCGTTCGCCGTGCGCTTCCTGCCCGGGCGGTGGCGGGCGCTGCGGCTCTACTGGTTCCTGGTCGTGTACCTGGTCCGCGAGAGCACCGGGATCGTGGCGCTCGCCGCGCTGTGGGTGCTCAGCGGCTTCGGCTGGAAGCTCCGCACCGACCGGTTCCGGCGAGCGCACGTCCGGCTCATCGGCTGGTACCTGCGCGGCCTCGTGGGGAGCGCCGCTCGGGTGCTCGGCCTGCGACTCGTGAGCGAGGGCGTCCCCGACGACCTGGCGATCGCGGAGCCGCTGCTGGCCTCCCCGGACGCCGACGACGTGCCGGTGCTGGTCTTCTCGCGCCACGCAGGGGCGGGAGACTCGTTCATCCTCGCCCACCTGCTCGTCAACACCTACGGGCGACGCCCCCGCATCGTCCTGAAGGACCTGCTGCAGCTCGACCCGTGCATCGACATCGTGTTGAACCGCCTGCCCAACCGGTTCATCTCACCGAACCCGCCGGTCGGCTCCGGGGTCGTCGAGTCGATCACCGACCTCGCGGTGGGCCTCGAGGACGACGGGGCGCTCATCTTGTTCCCCGAGGGCGGCAACTTCACCGAGCACCGCCGACTCGCCGCGATCCAGCGCTTCGAGACCGCCGGACTCACCGACGCCGCCCGCAAGGCCAAGGCGCTCACCCACCTGCTGCCGCCCCGACCGGGAGGGACCTTCGCCGCGATCGACGCGTGCACCGACGCCGACGTGCTCTTCGTCGCCCACACCGGCCTGGAGCAGCTCTCCTCGCCGATGGACCTGTGGAGGGGGCTGCCGATGGACCGCGAGGTGCGCCTCGCCTGGTGGACGGTTCGGGCCGAGGACGTGCCCCGTGACCCCGACGAGCGCATCGACTGGCTCTTCGAGTGGTGGGAGCTCATCGACACCTGGATCGAGGAGCGCCGGGACCCGACCCGGCCGTCGCGGCCGCTGGTCGCACCCACGGTGTACCAGGCCCCGGAGGCGGCCGCGCCGGCGGGCGGAACCGTGGAGCCCTCCCGATAGGTTGTCCCGGATGTCAGAGACCCTCGCGCCGGAGTGGGCCACCCGCGGGTTGAGCAGCGACGAGGTGGCCGAGCGCATCGCGGACGGCCGGGTCAACGCCGTGCCGGACGCCCCGACCCGCACCGTCGGTGAGATCATCCGCGCCAACGTCCTCACGCCGGTCAACGCGATCGTCGGCGTCCTGCTGGTGTTCGTGGTCGTCGCGAACGGCATCAGCCCCGACATGCTCTTCGGCGGGGTGATCATCACCAACTCGGTGATCGGCATCGTGCAGGAGCTCCGCGCCCGGGCCGCACTCAACCGCCTGGCCGTGTTGACCGCGCCGCACGCCGTCGTCGTGCGCGACGGCACCACGGCCGAGCTCGAGGTCGAGCAGGTCGTGCTCGACGACCTGCTCGTGCTCGCGCCCGGCGCGCAGGTGGTCGTCGACGGCGAGGTCGTCGACTCCAACGGCCTCGAGCTGAACGAGTCGCTGCTCACCGGCGAGTCCGACCCGGAGCACAAGCCGGTCGGCGCCGAGGTGCTCTCGGGCAGCTTCGTGTCGTCCGGCTCCGGCCACTTCCGCGCCACCAAGGTCGGTGCCGACTCCTATGCCGCCTCGCTCGCCGAGGAGGCACGGAAGTTCACCCTCGTCGACTCCGAGCTGCGCCAGGGCATCAACACGATCCTCAAAACGCTGATGTGCCTGATCCCGCCGATCGCCGCGATCCTCTACTGGCGGCTCCTCAGCAGCAGCGACGGCGACTGGCGCGAGGCGCTCTCCGGTGTGGTCGCCGCGTCGGTCGCGATGGTGCCCGACGGTCTCGTCCTGCTGACCAGCCTGGCGTTCATGTCCGGGGTCGTGACCCTGGCGCGCCGACAGGCGCTGCTGCGCGAGCTCGCCTCGGTCGAACTGCTCGCCCGGGTCGACACGCTGTGCCTCGACAAGACCGGCACCATCACCACGGGTGAGATCGTCGTCGCGGGGATCGAGACGCTCGACAGCGATGCGGTGCGCGCCGATGACCGCGGTGCCGACGACGGGGCGGTCCGCGTGGCGCTCGCTGCGCTGGCGGCGTCGGACCCCGAGCCGAACGCGACGCTCGCGGCGATCGCCCAGGAGTGCTCCGACGCTCCGCCGTGGTCGGTGACCGACACGGTGCCGTTCTCGTCCGCGCGCAAGTGGTCCGCCGCGTCGTTCGCCGGCGACGACGTCAGCGCCACGCTCGGTCGGGACGCCGCGGCGCTGTACCTGGGGGCACCCGAACTGCTGCTGGATGCCGCCGAGCCCGAGGTCGCCGCGACGGTCACCGCCCGCGTCGGCGAGCAGGCCGACGCCGGCCACCGCGTCGTGCTGCTGGCCTCGGCCGCGGGTCTGCAGGGCGACACGCTTCCCGCTCGCATCGAACCGATCGCGCTGGTGCTGCTCGAGGACGAGATCCGGCCCGACGCGAACGAGACGCTGTCCTACTTCCGCAGCCAGGGCATCCATCTCAAGGTCATCTCCGGCGACCACCCGGGCACCGTGGCAGCGGTCGCCGCCCGCGCCGGTGTGCCCGGCGCCGATGGCGGCGTCGACGCCCGATCACTGCCCGAGGACGTCGACGAGCTCGCCGACGTCCTCGACGACCACGCCGTGTTCGGGCGGGTCACGCCGCGGCAGAAGCGTGCGATGGTCACGGCACTGCAGTCCCGCGGCCACGTCGTCGCCATGACCGGCGACGGGGTCAACGACGTGCTCGCGCTCAAGGACGCCGACATGGGCATCGCCATGGGCTCGGGATCCGCGGCGAGCCGCTCGGTCGCGCAGCTCGTGTTGATGGACGACCGGTTCTCGTCGCTGCCCCAGGTGCTCGCCGAGGGACGCCGGGTGATGAACAGCGTCGAGCGGGCCGCCAACCTCTTCATCTACGGCACCGTCTACGCGGTGCTCATCTCGTTGACGATCGCCGCGCTCGGTGTCGAGTTCCCGTTCCTGCCGCGTCACCTCACCCTCGTGCGTGCGCTGAGCGTCGGCGTGCCGGGCTTCTTCCTGGCGCTCGCACCCGACCCGCGACGGGCACGCCCCGGGTTCCTCGACCGGGTCGTCCGCTTCGCCATCCCCGCCGGATTGATCGCCGGGGCGTGCGCGCTGGTCAGCTACTTCGTCGCACGCTCGCAGGACGCGAGCTCGCTGACCGAGTCGCGCACCGCGGCGACGGTCACGCTGCTCGGTGTCGGGCTCGGCATCCTCGTCCGGCTCACGTCGTCGCTGCCGCCGTGGCGCTGGGTGCTCGTCGGCGCCATGGCGGTCGCCACGGTGCTCTCGTTGACCCTGCCGATGGTGTCGACGTTCTTCGACCTGGACATGCCGCCGACGTCGACCTGGTGGGCGCTGCTCGCAGTGGTCGCCGCCGGCTGGATCGCGATCCACTTCGTGCCGGTGCACACCGACCGCAACGACGAGCAACCGCTCGACGGTCCCGCGGACGGCGCCGACGGCGAGGTCGCCCCGGTGACGGGCGGCTGAACATCTGTTGGTGAATGTGGTTCAACCCTGTGGCGCGCTGCTATGTTGCCCGCACCCCTGTTGGAGGGGGATCAACACCATGGGGAGTGTGGGCACATGAGCATCAAGATGCGACGCAACACATCGCTGGCGGCGATGGCGGGAACCGTGGCGCTGTTCAGCACCGCGTGCACGCCGGGCGAGATCTCGATGTGGATCTCGATCATCCGCTTCATCACGGGTACGTGAGAGAGCATCACGGGTACGTGAGAGCGCATCACCGAGCCGTGAGCTGCTGACGCAGCACACGCACGTCGAACCGCCCTCGGCCGTTCCGCTCCCTCGGGAGCACGGGACCTGCCGGGGGCGGTTCGTGTTGTCGGTCGCGTGTTTTCCGTCACTGGGCGTGCAGTAGCGTGGCCGACGTCCAACCAGACGACCCGAAAGAGGACGGACACATGGCCTTCGAGCTCCCGCCGCTGCCGTACGCCCAGGACGCGCTTGCCCCCCACATCTCCGCGGAGACGCTGGAGTACCACTACGGCAAGCACCACCAGACCTACGTCACCAACCTCAACAAGCTGACGAACGACAACGCTGATGGCAAGACCCTCGAAGAGGTCATCCTCGACTCCGACGGCGGGCTCTTCAACAACTCCGCGCAGGTGTGGAACCACACCTTCTACTGGAACTCCATGACGCCCGACGGTGGCGGCGCCCCCACGGGCGAGGTCGCCGACGCGATCAACTCGGCCTTCGGCTCCTACGACGACTTCGCCTCGAAGTTCGCCGAGGCCGCCACCACCCAGTTCGGCTCCGGCTGGGCCTGGCTCGTCGACGCGGGCTCCGGGCTCGAGATCATGAAGACCGCCAACGCGGACCTGCCGATGAAGCACAACGCCAAGGCGCTGCTCACCATCGACGTGTGGGAGCACGCCTACTACATCGACTTCCGCAACGCGCGACCGAACTACATCTCGACCTTCCTCGAGTCGCTCGTGAACTGGGACTTCGTGGCCCAGAACCTCGCCAGCTGAACCTGTCGAGCCCGAACTTCGCACTGGCAGCCCGTCCGCGGGCTGCCAGTGTCGCGTCCGGGGGTGGGTAGCGTCCGGGTCGTGACCACCACACCCGAGCGGTCGGCCCGGCTGCTCGACCCCGACCACCGCATGCTGCTCGTCGGCATCGTCTGCCTCGTCACCGTCGTGGCGACCGAGTCGATGGCCGTCACCACGGTGATGCCGATCGTCGAGGCCGACCTGGGCGACCTGTGGCTCTACGGCTGGGTGTTCTCGGCGTTCTACCTGGGCACGTTGATCGGCGTGGTGACCGGTGGGCGAGCGGTCGATCGCGTGCCGCCGGTCGGTCCGATGATGGCCGGGGTGGCGATCTTCCTGGTCGGCCTGTTCGTCGGTGGACTCGCGTCGGGCATGGTCGTGCTGGTCGCCGGTCGGTTCCTCCAAGGTCTCGGCGCGGGCGTGGTGCCGGCCGTCGCCTATGTGTGCGTCGGTCGAGGGTTCCCCGCCGAGCTGCGTCCCCGGGTGTTCGCGGTCATGTCGACCGCCTGGGTGCTGCCGTCGCTGGTCTCGCCGTTGCTCGCCTCCGAGGTCGCGGAGCGGTTCGGCTGGCGCTGGGTGTTCCTGGGGCTCATCCCCGTCACCCTCGTCGTCGCAGCGATCGGTCTGCCGTCGGTGCGCACCGTCGACACTCCGGCCCCCGACGCCGACCGTCCGACCACGCCCTACGGCGTGGTGCTGCTGCTCGCCGCGGGAGCGGCGCTGGTGCTCGGGGGTCTGGGCGCCGAGCTGCTGGTGCTCGGCGTGCCCGTCGCCGCGGCGGGCGTGGCGATCGTGCTGCCGGCCTTCCGGCGCCTCACTCCGCCCGGGACGCTGCAGGCCCGGCCCGCGTTGCCGGCGGCCGTGCTGGTCCGCGGCGTGCTCACCTTCGCGTTCTTCTCGGCCGACGCGTTCGTGTCGTTGGCCCTCACGTCGGTGCGGGGCACCTCGACGCGCACGGCAGGGTTCGTGCTGGCGGGCGCCTCGCTGACGTGGACGACGGGTGCGTGGGTCCAGGCGCGGCTGAGCGAGCGGTGGGGACCGACCCGCCTGGTGCGCGCCGGCGGCGCGTGCCTGGTCGTGGGCGCGACCGCCATGGCGTGCTGCCTGAGCTCGGCGGTGCCGGTGTGGTGCTGGGTGCTCGCCGGGTGTGCGAGCGGCCTCGGCATGGGCCTGGCCTACGCCCAGCTGTCGGTGGTCACCCTCGCCGAGGCCGAGCCGGGGCGCGAAGGGGCGGCCACCTCGGCGTTGCAGATGTCCGACATCCTCGGGATCGCGCTCGGCACCGGTCTCGCCGGGGTCATCGTCAGCCTCGGGGATCGCAGCGGACGGGCTGCGTGGCTCTCGCTCGCGATCGTCTTCGCCGTCGCAGCCACCGCCGGTGCGATGGTCTCGCTGCTCGCACCGCGTCTGACACGTCGGACCGCGCCGACGGGCTGAGCCGCCCGGGGAGCGCTCAGCCCGACGCGTTCACCCGCTTGAGCTTGCGGTAGAGCGAGTCGAACACCTCGATGACGTCCTTGGCCCGGTAGCCCAGGGCCTGCACGGGGCAACGGTCGCCGACGGCTTCGTTGAGCACGGTGCGCTGCGGGATGAACGGGCGCCACACGGCGCGCTTGCCCATCAGCCGGTTCAGCTCGTGCTCCTGGCGTGACGCCTCGGTCGACACCGCCGGCGCCCGGTTGACGATGACGCCACCCACGTCGAGACGCGGGTTGAGCTCGGCCCAGACGTCCTCGACGGTCTCGAGCACGGCTTCGGCGCCGCGGACCGACAGGGCGGAGAGCTCGACGACGAGCAGCACCCGGTCGGCCAGGGTCAGGCCCGAGCGGGTGGTCGGCCCGAGCGACGGCGCGCAGTCGACCAGCACCACGTCGTAGTCGTCGAGCATCGGCTCGACCGCGGATCGCAGGCGCAAGGCTGCATCCGCGCCGTAGCCGTCGCCTTCGCGGTCGATCAGGTTGCGGCTCGACGGCAGCACGTCGATGCCCTCGCCCCAGCCCGACGTGACCGTCGCGGCGCGGGCGACCTTGGGGTCGCCGGTGCGCATCACGTCGCCGACCGACAGGTGCTCGTCGTCGGCCTCGACCCCCATGGCCCACCCGGCGCTGCCCTGCGGGTCGAGGTCGACGACCAGGCACGGGTCGCCCGCTCGTTGGGCGGCGGCCGCGAGGCCGAGGGTGACGGTGGTCTTGCCGACCCCACCCTTCTGGTTCAGTACTGCTGCGACGGATCCCACTGCGACATCGTGTCACGTCGCGCGAGACACGACGAGCAGCCGTGGCAGCCTGGGGTGATGCCGAACGATGCTGCAGGGCCGCACGACGATCGCCGCTCCGGGCCGGTCGCCGGCTCCCCGTCGGGCGCCGCCTACCTGGTCCATCCCGACGACGGCCCCGGACCCGGGGTGCTCGTGCTGCACTCGTGGTGGGGGTTGACCGACGGCGTGAAGGACCTCGTCGAGCGTCTGGCCGACGCCGGCTACACCGCGCTCGCTCCCGACCTGTGCGGTGGCGAGCGGCCGACCGACGGCGAAGCGGCCGCCGAGCTGCTCGCCGAGTCCGACCCCAACGTGACCGCCGCGCTCGTGCTCGACAGCACCGTGGCCCTGCGGGCGCACTCGGTGGTGCCGCAGGCCCCGATCGCGGTGGTGGGCTTCTCGATGGGGGCGTCGTGGGGGCTGTGGCTCGCGACGCGCCAGCCGGAGTCCGTCGATGCGGTCGTGGCGTACTACGGCGCGCAGAACATCGACTTCGACGATCTCGCCGCGCCCGTGCTCGGCCACTTCGCGGAGCGTGACACGCTCGTGACCGAGGACGACCTCAACGAGATGCACGCCCGGTTGCTGCTGTCGGAGAAGTCGTTCGACCTGCACCACTACCCGGGCACCACGCACTGGTTCGCCGAGCCGGGCGTCGACGACTTCCACGACCCCGACGCCGCCGAGCGGGCCTGGCAGCGCACCCTCGCGTTCCTCTCGGAGCACCACGTCGTCGAGGCGCCCGAGGACTGATCTGCTGCTCCGGGAGCGGCCCTTCAGCTCACCAGAGCTGGTCGGTGTAGGTGTCGGTGCCGGGGATCGTCGGGATGAACGGGGCAGCGAACACGACGGTCGCGAGCCCGGAGCCGTCCACGAGCTCGGCGTAGTCGCGGATGCGGTCCCAGTGGCCCTCGGGCTCGTCGGTCAGGAACATCAGCTGCATGCTGCGCTGACGGGTGCCCGGACCGGTCCCGAGCTTCATCGGGGCGTTGCCCTCTTCGCCCTTCGGGATGATCGGGCGCCAGTGGATGACCTGGTCGACCGGCGAGGTGGTCCCGTCGTCGCCGTCCGCGAAGAGCTGCGGCGCGGCGGTCGAGGTGAACCACTCGGCGAACTCCGGGTGGGCGACGCCCTCGGCACGGTCGACGTGCACCGCGACCAGGCCCCGGTAGGGGTGGTCGAGCGCCATGTGGGGCGGCACGCCGTCGGGGTCGCGGTGGTCGTCGCCGACGGTGAAGTAGAGCGAGGTGTGGGCGTGCTCGCGCTCCTCGAAGCCCCGGCCGTTCTCGTAGAGCTCGAAGACCTGCTTGTTGGCCCACGCGAAGTGCTCGGCCTCGTGCCCCTTGTGGATGAAGTACGTGGCGAGGTAGCTGCCTCGGTCCAGCGGTGTGGCGACCGCGGCGGCGTCGTCGACACCGTCGGGGAAGCGCAGGTCCTTGAGCGGCCGCGTGGCGACCCAACGGCGGTTCGCGAACAGCCAGGGGCCGACCATGCAGCCGGAGTACAGGTGGTCGCGCTCGTACCAGCGGTTGTAGGCGACCTCGTTGCCGCGGGTCGGGTCGACCAACGTGAAGAGCATCGATCCGACGAGGACCTCGTCGTCTGCGCCGTACGGTTCCATCGTTCGTTCCCCCGATCGGTGGCGTGTGGCTCGCCGTCGGTCGGTCAGGGTAGCGCTCCGGTCGTCACCGGATTTCTCCCGATGTGTCCGTGGTCACGCCGGATAGGGTGGTCGCTCCTGATGCTGAGCGGGCACATCACCCGCGGAAGCCCACTGACGTGAGGCACCGATGACCACAGAGCCCGAGTTCGCCCCGTCCGTCGAGGGGGGCACCGAACCCATCCCGGAGCCCCAGCCGCTCCCGACGCCCGATCCGAGCCCCGTGCCGGAGCCCGGCCCGCAGCCCGCACCTGAGCCCCAACCCACTCCCGAGCCGGGACCGGAGCCGCTGCCGACTCCGGGGCCCCAGCCGGCACCCGAGCCCCAGCCGACGCCTCCGCCCTCGCCGGAGCCGCTGCCGGACCCGGGTCCGATGCCGATGCCGGAGCCCATGCCGACGCCGAACCCGATGGCACACGAGGCGGTGCAGCCCGTTCAGCCCGAGCCGGCGGCGACGCCCGTGCAGCCCGAGTCGGCGGAGCAGCAGGAGACGCCGGCGATCCCGGCGCCGCGACCGGTGATCGGGCAGTCCGCGTCCGAGGTGCCGCCGCAGGCTCCGCCCAGGGAGGCGCCTCGCGCCGGCACCGAAGGGGCCGCTGGTGTCGTCGTGGGCCGCATCGTCGAGGTGACGATCGCCGCGGTGCACCAATCCGAGGTGGAGGTGCGCCTGGCCGACGGTCGCATCGGTGTGATCCCCCGGTCGGACTTCACCGACCCGGGGCCGATCCAGCTCGGCGAGACGATCGAGGCCGCGCTGCTGGCCCGCGACGATCCCAAGCAGCGTGCCGTGCTGTCGCTGTCATGGGCCCGCAAGCAGCAGGCATGGGAGCGCGTCGAGGCGGCACGGGCCGCTGGCGAGCCGATCACCGGCAAGGTCACCAAGACCGTCAAGGGCGGTCTGGTCGTCGACGTCGGCCTGCGTGGTTTCCTGCCGACGTCGCTCATCGCGGACACACCCGGCACGGATCCGTCGTCGCTGGTCGGCACCGAGGTCGAGGTGCTGGTCACCGAGGTCGACCGTGCGAGCGACCGCATCGTGGTGTCGATCCGCGACCTCCAGCGGCGACGGCGCCGTGCCGAGGAGAAGGAGGCGCTCAAGGCGCTCGCTCCCGGCGCGACCACGTCGGGTCGCGTGGTGAGCGTCGCCGACTACGGCGCAGTGGTCGACCTCGGCGGTGTACGCGGTCTGGTGCACCGCAGCGAGCTCACCTGGGGCCGCCTCGAGCGGGTCGAGGACATCGTGTCGGTCGGCGACCGCATCGAGGTCCTGGTGCTCGACGTCAACAAGTCCAAGAAGCGCATCAGCCTGTCCCTGCGCGGCACCACACCCGACCCCCTCACACAGGCCGAGGTCGGCAGCATCGAATCCGCGACGGTCGTGCGGGTCGTCGACTACGGCGTGTTCGCCCAGCTCGACTCGAGCGGTGCCGAGGGCCTGGTGCACATCACCGAGCTGTCCGATGTGCCCGGCTACCGGCCCGAGCAGCTCGTCACCCCCGGCGAGCAGGTCATGGTCAAGGTGCTCGACGTCGACAAGAAGCGCCGCCGCCTGTCGCTCTCGGTGCGCCGAGTGCTCGTCGACGACTGAACGCCCGAGGCCCATGACGCGACACCACCACGCGGGAGCCCTCGCTGCGCTGGTCGGTGTCGCGCTGTTCCTCGGGGCGCCCGGTTGTGGGAAGGAACGGGCAGCCTGTCGGGGGAGTGCTGCCGCGCCGTGGTCATGCAGGTCGAGGGCGACACGCTGGTCCCCGAGCCCGAGCCCTGATCCCGCCGAGTCGGGACCCTCAGCCGAAGCGGAGCTTGTCCAGCTCCCAGTAGGCCCGCAGCGCGGTGACCTTGCCGTCGTCGTCGATGTAGTAGGTGATGACCAGGTCGGTGTGCACCACCGAGCCGTCGGCCATCGTCGACGAGATCGTGCCGACGTTCGCGACCTCGTGCTCGCCGCCGGCGTGGCTGCGCTCGATGTCGAACGTGATCGTGTTCGGCCCGATGATCATGTCGTAGAACGCCTCGCGGGCCGCCGGGCCGCGGTGGCCCTCGCCGGTCGGGTCGAGCGGCGACACGCCGATCGGGTCCTGGATCACGCCGTCGTCGGCGAACAGCGCGAGCCACGCCGCCTTGTCGCCGGCCTCGACGGCCTGCATCGAGGCGAGCGAGGCGTCACGGGCGGGGTGTGGGGCGAAGTCGTCGGGCAGCGTCGGCATGCCGACGTTCTAGTGGCTCGGCAGCGCCGAGCCGTCAGTCGTCGAGCTCGGGCACGTCGGCCGGGGTGAACTCGCAGTCCATGCGCTTGATGCCGTGGATGAACGACGAGAACAGGAAGTCCGGCTCGGACGTGGTGCGGATGTCGGGCAGCCACGTGAACAGCTCGTCGAACATCACCCCGATCTCGCGGCGGGCCAGGTTCGCACCCAGGCAGAAGTGCGGGCCGCCGGCGCCGAAGCCGACGTGCTCGTTCGGCGTGCGGGTGACGTCGAAGGTGAACGGGTCCTCGAACACCCGCTCGTCGCGGTTCGCCGACTCGTACCACATCACGACCTTGTCGCCCTCGGCGATCGGCACGCCGCCGATCTCGGTGTCGGCGGTCGCGGTGCGGCGGAAGTGCACCACGGGCGAGGCCCAGCGCACGATCTCCTCGGTCGCGGTCGGCATCACGCCGGCCAGGTCACCGGTGAGCAGCTCGCGCTGGTCCTCGTTGCGGGTCAGCTGCAGTATGCCGTGGCTGATGGCATTGCGGGTGGTCTCGTTGCCGGCGGCCGAGAGCAGGATGAAGAAGCTCGCCATCTCCATCGGCTCGAGGCGTTCGCCGTCGACCTCGGCGTGCATCATCGCCGAGACCAGGTCGTCGGTCGGGTTCGCCAGGCGGTCCTCGCCGACGGCGTGGGCGATCTGGGTCATCTCCATGACCGCACCCATCAGCGTCGCCATGTCCGGGGTGAGCTCGGGGT
>JAEWED010000261.1 GCA_023389745.1 Actinomycetes bacterium | reverse complement strand
CCGACGGCCCCGACGGCACCGTCACCTGGGGCGAGCTGCTCGAGGAATCGACGGCCCGGCTGCGGGCGAGCCTCGGTGAGCGCGCCGTCGGCGACGCCCGGCGCATCGTCGCGACCGCTGCCGGCGTGGGCGACTCGGAGCTGTTCCTGGTGACCGACCGCCCCGCGACCGAACGGGGCGTCGCCCATCTCGACGCCATGGTCGGCCGGCGGGCACACGGCGAGCCGTTGCAGTACGTGCTGGGCTCGTGGGCGTTCCGCACGCTCGACCTGATGGTCGATCGTCGCGTGCTGATCCCGCGCCCCGAGACCGAGCAGGTCGTCGAGGTGGCACTGGGCGAGCTCGACCGCCTCGGCGGACGCGAGCGGCCGACCAACGTGGTCGACCTGGGCACCGGTTCGGGGGCGATCGCACTGTCGATCGCCGTGGAACGGGTGCGGACCCAGGTCTGGGCGACCGACGTGAGCCCCGGTGCCCTCGAGGTCGCGTCCGCGAACGTGGCCGGTCTCGGACGTCCCGGCGCCCGGGTCAGGGTGCTGCAGGGGGCGTGGTTCGCCGCGCTGCCCGACGAGCTGCGCGGCGCGGTCGACCTGGTGGTCTCGAACCCGCCGTACGTCGCGACGACGATCACCGTGCCCGACGAGGTGGCCCGCTGGGAGCCCGCCGGTGCGCTGTGGTCGGGCGAGGACGGTCTGGACGACCTGCGACAGCTCGTCGCCGGCGCCGGCGAGTGGCTGACCGACGAGGGCGTGCTGGTGTGCGAGCTGAGCCCCGAGCAGGTGCCGGCACTGCTGGCGATGGCGCAGGATCACTTCGTCGAGGTGCGCGTCGCGCCGGACCTGTCGGGCCGCGACCGGGCGCTGGTCGCCGGCCGCCCCCTCCGCGGCTGACCCACCGTCGCGGCCGGCCCTCGGGTGCGGCCGGAGGGACCGCCCCGATCCGAGGACGGCACGGTAGGGTGCAGCGCTCGACGTCGTCGTGACCAGGGGGAAGCATGTCCTTTCGCAGGAAGCCCGCGGAACGTGCCGCGCTGTTGTCGAACATGGAGTTCTTCCAGGGGTTCTCCGACGACGACCTGCGTCGGGTCGTCGAGCTCGGCCACGAGGTCGACCTGCCGTCCGGGGCCGTGCTCGTCGACCAGGGCGATCCCGGCACCAGCTGCTACGTGATCCTCTCGGGAGTCGCCGGTGTCTACGTGCGCGGCGAGTACGTGGCGTCGAGCGGGCCGGGCTCGATGGTCGGCGAGATCGCGCTGATCGATCGCCGGCCGCGCACCGCCACGGTCGTCGCGGACACCGATCTCGAGCTGCTGCAGTTCGACTCGGCTGCGTTCAGGACGCTGCTCGACGAGATGCCCAAGGCGTCCGAGCGGGTGATGACCCTGCTGCGGGCGCGACTCGAGCGCGCCGCGGAGTGACAGATCCGAGCGGCGCCGCCCGGGGCCTGCGCCCCTCAGTCCAGTGAGAGCTCACCCTCGGCGCCGACGGTGACCGCAGCGCCGGTCATGTCCACACCGACCATCGACTTCATCGTGTCGGGGTCGCTCGTGACCGCCCAGGTCCGAGCACCGTCGGGCAGGCGGACCGCGGCGTGGGCGCGTTCGGGGGCGGCATCGCGGCCGAACATGACGGTCCACGTCTCGATCGTCGCCGGACCCTCGGCATCGACGACCGCGTCGACCCCGGGGACTGCGTCGATGAGGTCTTGCGGCCGGTCGTAGCGGAAGCCCTCGGCAGGCGGCGTCGTCGAGTACACACCGAAGGAGTGCTTGTCGACGTGCCCACCGTTGGCGGTGACGAGCCCGGTCGATCCCGGATCGGCCCGCAGCTCGTCGACCATCGCGGCGATCGCATGTCCGACCGGGTTGTTCCAGGGGCCGCCTGCGAAGGCGAGCCCGCCGTAGACCGTCAGCTGACCGGTCGGATCGACGCCGAGCTCACCGATCGCCAGCTGCACGGCCGAGGGGTAGCAGGAGTACAGGTCCACATGGGCGACGTCGTCGATGCCGACGCCGGCCAGCTCGAGAGCGCGGTTGCCCGCCACCCCGATCGCAGGAGACGAGTGGAAGTCGCGGCGCTCCGACATGGAACGGTCCCGCCCGTCGGTCCCGGCGTGCACGAAGACCCATCGATCGCTGGGCACCCCGAGCTCGCGGGCCCGCTCGACCGAGCAGATGATCGCCGCGGACGCCATGTTCACGTCGGGGTTCGACACCATTCGCTTGGTGTAGGGCCAGCCGACCGTGCGGTTGTCGTCGGTCGGCGTCGTGATCTCCTCGGCGGTGAACGCCTGACGGTTCCACGCGTACGGGTTCGCCTCGGCGACCCGCGAGAACCCGGCCCAGATCTCGCCGACGGTCGCCAGGTGGTCCTCGAGGCTCCGGCCGCTGTGGTGCCACAGCGCGTTCTCGAACAGGGGATAGGCCTGCAGGGGCATCACGATGTTGCGGGCCAGCTCCCCGGGACCCGCCATGATGAACGGCGTCTCGTCCATCCACGTCGGCACGACCGAGTCGTCCTGCGTCGCCCAGTCGAGCGTCACGCCGTCGCGTTTGGCTGCCCGCCGGGTGCGGCCCGACTCGCCGCCGCAGAGCACGGCCTGGTCGAGCTCACCCCGGGAGATCGCACCGGCGAGGCGGTTGACGAGCAGCTGCGGGGTGTTGCCGCCGACGGTGGCGTACCAGGTCGCACTGGTCGGCGCCCCGATGCGGTCACGGATCAGGGCACCCGGATCTCGGTACCGCCACGAGAAGGTCGGCACCACCGCGACGACCTCGGTCCGTGTCAGCGCCCCCGACCGGGTGGTGTCCGTCTCGGCGGCCCTGATGGCCTCGACCATCAGGTCGACCGGCTCACCCGCTGTGGAGTCGCGGTCCAGGAACTGGCCCACTCCGATGATGACGGGGGTGCGTGGATCCGGGTTGTCGATCGGCATGGGCGCAGACTACGAGCGTCGGCCCGGCCGGTCGGAATCCCGGCTCGCCGGTCGGAACCCCGGGTCGATGCTCACGATCACGGCATCTACACTTGCGCCGTGACCGACGCTTCTTCCCCCAGCACCGCTCCGACCACCGTGGCACTCGGCGCCGACCACGCCGGTGTCGGTCTCAAGGACGAGCTGGTGGCCCACCTCGAAGGGCGGGGAGTGAAGGTGCTCGACCTCGGCACCCACGGCACCGACCGGGTCGACTACCCGGACTTCGGTGCGGCGGTGGGCCGGGCCGTCGCCGACGGCGAGGCCGACCTGGGCGTCGCGGTGTGCGGCAGCGGGCTCGGCATCTGCATGGCCGCGAACAAGGTGCCGGGTGTGCGTGCCGCCACCGTGCACGACGCGACCTCGGCCCGCCTGACCCGCCAGCACAACGACGCCAACGTGATCTGCCTGGGTGAGCGACTCACCGGGGTCGAGGTCGCCAAGGACGCCGTCGACGCATGGCTCGACGCCGAGTTCGAGGGCGGCCGTCACGCCGGTCGCGTCGACAAGCTCGACGCACTGCTCGCGTCCGACTGAGCGCCCTCGCCCCGCCTCGCCGTTCCGCCGCTGACCGTTCCACCGCCGACCGCGCCACCATCGAGCGCCCCCGACCGCAGCCCCCGAGAGGACCCCACCATGCCCTGGCCCACCGATCCCGACACCGAGCTCTTCGACGCGATCGACCGAGAGGTCGAGCGGCAGAACACCGGCATCCAGCTGATCGCCTCCGAGAACTTCACCTCGCCCGCCGTGATGTCCGCGGTCGGATCGGTCCTCACGAACAAGTACTCCGAGGGGTACCCGGGCAAGCGCTACTACGGCGGCAACGAGTACGTCGACGAGGTCGAGGACCTGGCCATCGAGCGCGTGAAGTCGCTCTTCGGTGCCGAGGCGGCGAACGTCCAGCCGCACTCGGGCGCGAACGCCAACCTCGGCGTCTACCTGGCGCTGCTCGAGCAGGGCGACACCGTGCTCGGCCTCAGCCTCGACCACGGCGGTCACCTGACCCACGGCTCACCGGTCAACATCTCGGGCCGCTTCTACAACTTCGTGTCGTACCAGGTGACTCCGAGCGACGAGCGGCTCGACTACGACCAGATCCGCGAGCTCGCCCGTGAGCACCGCCCGAAGATGATCGTCGCCGGCGCGACCGCCTACCCGCGGATCATCGACCCCGAACCGCTGCGAGCCATCTGCGACGAGGTCGGCGCGCTGTTCCTGTTCGACGCCGCGCACATCGCCGGGCTCATCGCCGGTGGTGTGCACCCCAACCCGGTGCCGCTCGCGGACGTCGTCACCTTCACGACCCACAAGACCCTGCGCGGACCGCGCGGCGGCTGCATCCTCTCGAAGGAGGAGTACGGCGCGGCGATCAACAAGGCGATCTTCCCCGGTCTGCAGGGCGGGCCGCTCGAGCACGTGATCGCCGGCAAGGCCGTCGCGTTCCGCGAGGCAGCGCATCCGAGCTTCGCCGAGTACGCACGTCAGATCGTCGCCAACGCGCAGGCGCTCGCCGAGGGCCTCGGCTCCAACGGCTTCCGTCTGGTCTCCGGCGGCACCGACAACCACCTGATGCTGATCGACCTGCGGAGCTTCGACGAGGAGCTCACCGGCAAGGAGGCGCAGATCGCGCTCGACCGTGCGGGCATCACGCTGAACAAGAACACCGTGCCGGACGATCCGCGTTCGCCGTTCGTCACCTCGGGCCTGCGCATCGGCACCCCGTCGGTGACCACGCAGGGCATGCGAGAGGCCGAGATGGCCACGATCGCCGAGCTGATCACGAGGGTCCTGCGCTCGCCGGGCGACGACGGAGTGATCGCCGCGGTCCGCGAGGACGTGCGGTCGCTCTGCTCGGCCTTCACGCCCTACCCGTGAGCACGCCCCACGCGTGAGCACGCCCTACCCGTGATCGAGGGTGCTCGGGTGGCGAGGCGCAGGCCTCGCACCTGAGCACCCGACATGACCAGGTCGGTCAGGCGGCGCCCTTGCGCTTGAGCACGGCGGGGACCGTCTTGGCCAGGATGACCAGGTCGGTCACGATCGACCAGTTGTCGACGTAGTACATGTCGAGCCGCTGGTAGTCCTCGATCGAGGCCGTGAACCGGCCGTTGACCTGCCAGTTGCCGGTGATGCCGGGCTTGACCCGCAGGCGCTCCTTGAGGTCGTCGTTCCACTGCACGGCCTCGTGGGGCAGCGCGGGACGGGGGCCGACGAGGCTCATCTTGCCGGTGACGACGTTGAGCAGCTGTGGCAACTCGTCGATCGAGGTCTTGCGCAGGAAGGCGCCGACGCGGGTGACGCGGGGATCGTCGGTCATCTTGAACATCGGGCCGGAGGCCTCGTTGCGGTCCATCAGCGACGGCAGCATCGACTCGGCGTTCGGGACCATCGTTCGCAGCTTGTACACGGTGAACGGGTTGCCGTCCTTGCCGACGCGGGTCTGGGCGAAGAGCACGCCGGGACCCGAGCTGATGCGGATCGCCGCTGCTGCGACGAGCAGGATCGGCGAGGTGAGCACCAGGCCGATGCAGGCGCAGACGATGTCGAAGGTGCGCTTGAACACGGCGCGGCTGCCGCCCTGGGCGACCGGTTCGACGCACATGACGGGGTAGCGGCCCAGCGGTCGCAGCGTCACCCTGCGGGTGGCGATGTCCTTCATGGCCGAGGACAGCTCGACGTAGATGCCCTCACGCGTGAGGTCGCGGACCAGGCGGTTCGCTCGCTCGAGGTCGATGTCGGTGGTGGCGACCACCACGCCGCTGGCCTGGTGGCGACGGACGATCGCGAGGATGTCCTCTGTCTGGCCGAGGTGGGGCACGTCGTGGGCGTGCTGCACCTCGCTGCCGGGCTCGACCGGGTTCGAGGTGACCCGTCCGACGACGTCGTAGCCGAGCTCGCTGCTGTGCCGCAGCATGTCGGAGAGCTCGTCGGCCTCGGAGTTCTCGCCGACGAGCACGACGCGGCGGCTCATCCGGCCGGTGCGACGCAGGTGGGCGACGTAGGCGCGGACGCCCTCGCGTTCGATCGCGGTGGCGATCATGACGCCACCACCGGCCAGGAGGATCCAGCCGCGGGACAGGCTGATCTGCAGCAGCACCGAGATGCCGGCCAGTGCGATCACGCCCGCGACGACGGCGTTGACGAGCCGCCGGAACTCCTCGATGCGGCGGGCGACGTGGCGTGCCTGGTACAGGCCCTGCTGCGCGAACAGCAGCGGCCACACCGGCAGCGACAGCACTGCGACCGCGACCGCGTCCTGGAGCGGGCCGAGGCGCCAGCGGTAGATCGAGATCGCGGCGGCCATGCCGGCGCTGACGGCCAGCAGATCCGCGAGGACCATGACCAGCTTCAGTCGTCGGACGACGCCATGCGGACGCTCCGCCGCGGGGGCGACGGTGGTGGCCGTCGCCTCGGCACCCAGCTCACGCGGGGGAAGCGGCGGGACGCGCAGCTCGGGCGCGGGGACGGCAGTGCCGTCGAGCGCCGGCGATGCCGGGCGAAGTGGTCCGTGTGCAGTGGTCAGACGCTCGGACCGACCGGGGGCGGTCGGCGCGGCTACCCGCTCCGTGTGCATGTCTCTCCATCCCTGCGCAGCACGGTCGGATTCGCCCAGCCCCGACCACACCACTCGCTTCTCGCCCAGTACGAGAGCAGCAGTTCTTCCCGATCAGGTTTATAGCATCTCGATGGCGGCGACACTCGGTAAAACTGCCCTTCGCAACTGTGACACTTGTCTTGCGGGGCACGATGCGCCGCACCTGTCCCATCGGCACGAGCCGACGCATGTGAAGCACTCCTGTAGCGTGAAGTCCCGTGCAGTCCTACCTGATCGTGATGGTCGTCGCCGTCGCCGCCACAGCGATCTCGGTGCCTCCGTTGCGCCGCCTCTCGGTCCGCACAGGTCAGCTCGCCCAGCCGGGTGACCGCACGGTCCACGCCACGCCGACACCGATCCTGGGTGGGGGCGCGCTGCTGGTCGGCCTGCTCGCCTCGCTCGCGGTCGCCTCGACCATGGACGAGTTCGAACCGGTCTTCGCCGCGCCGGGCAACCTGCTGGGCGTGGTGGCGGCGGCCGTCGTCATGTGGCTCACCGGGCTGATCGACGACATCCGGGACATGTCGCCGCCGGCCAAGATCGCCGGCATGGTGCTGAGCGGCTCGCTGCTCACGCTGGTCGGCCTGACGATCATCTACTTCCGCGTGCCGTTCCTCGGCTTCACCGTCCTGCCCCCCGACATGTCGGCGTTGATCACGGTCCTGTGGGTCGTCGGCATGGCGAACGCGGTCAACCTCATCGACGGGCTCGACGGACTGGCCGCCGGGATCGTCGCGATCGGCGCGGGCTCGTTCTTCCTCTACGGATGGCGACTGCTCGAGGTCGGCGTCATCGACCCGTCGAACGTCGGCCCGCTGCTCGCCGTCGCGACGGCGGGGGTGTGCCTCGGCTTCCTGCCGTTCAACTTCAACCCGGCGAGCATCTTCATGGGCGACTCCGGTGCGCTGCTGCTCGGGCTGCTGCTCGCCGCATCGACCATCGCCGTCGGCGGACAGTCCGACGACCCGTTCTCGGGTCAGTCCTGGTTCTTCTTCGCGCCCCTGGTGATCCCTCTGTTCATCCTCGGGGTGCCGCTGCTCGACACGGTCTTCGCGGTCATCCGGCGGGCGACGCGCCGTACCGGTGTCGCGACCGCGGACAAGGAGCACCTGCACCACCGGCTCATGGACCGTGGCCACGGACACCGCAGGACCGTGGTGATCCTGTGGGCGTGGACGGCGGTGCTGTCAGGCTTCGTGCTGGTGCCGGTGTTCACGAGCCGTGGCAACGGCATCGTTCCGATCGGTCTGACCGCGCTCGCACTGCTGCTGTTCACGCTGTTCGCCCCACGTGTGGTCAAGCGGAGCGGTCACCGTCGCCGCCGGCGTGGCGGCGCCGCGGACGCGGCGGCCGACGGTGCCCCGGATGCGACCTCCGACGCCCCATCCGACGGCCCATCCGACGGTGCAGAGGCCGAGGAGGGGTCGTCGACGGATCCCGCGACGACCCCCTGACCGCTGCCCGGCGCAGCGGGTCTCAGCCGGCGGTGACCGTGTCGGTGTCGACCCCCGAGCGGACGATCGAGCCGGGCAGGTTGCCGGTCGGCTGGCTGTCGCGCACGGTCTCGACGCCGCTGACGAACACGTGGTCGATGCCCACCGAGCCGGCGAAGAGTCGACTGGTGCCGGCGGGCAGGTCGTCGACCATCTTGAGCAGCTCGGAGTCGATCACCTCGGGGTCGAAGACGACCAGGTCGGCGTGCGCACCGACGGCGACGGTGCCCCGGTCGCGCAGTCCGAAGAGCTCGGCCGGCACCTGGGTCATCATCTGCACCGCGCGCTCGACCGAGGTGAGCTTGCGGCCGCGGAGGCAGTCGGCGATGAAGCGGGTGGGGTAGTTCGCACCCTGCATGCGGTCGAGG
>JAEWED010000120.1 GCA_023389745.1 Actinomycetes bacterium | reverse complement strand
GTGTGGGCCACGACGCACCCCGGAGCCCCGTGTCGTGGCGCAGCTGGTTGCCGTAGTGCCCGTCGACCATCAGCACCCGCCCGCCTGGTGGTAGCTCCGCTGCGGCCGCCTCGATGGACGCACGTCGGGCGTCGGTCACCGTCGGCGCCCATCGCGGCGCCCGCCCCATCGCGCCCACGCCGACGGCGAGCAGGACCAGTGCCATGGCTGCAGCGGCGGCAGGCCGGACGGACCGCCGTTCGAGCTGCTCGAGGCCTCGATCGGCGACGGCGCCGACGGCGAGCGCCACCACCGCGATCAGGGGAGCCGCGTAGTAGTCGTGCGTCGCGCTGCGGTAGCTGAAGAACAGGCCCATCGCCACGAAACCCACGGTGGCACCGCCAGGACCGACCGGAGTGTGCCGCGGGCGCAGACCGTCAGCGCGGCGATGAGCGAGCAGAGGCCGATCAGCCCCACCACGCTCCGCACCGTGGTGAACCAGCTGGACCAGAACGCAGGGTCGACGAGCATCGACGGCACGACGCTGGAGTGCAGCTGGCCCCGCAGGGGAGCGCCCAGCGCGATCGAAGCGGCGTAGTAGAGGACCGACGGCAGGGCGACCGCGACGACCGTGACACGGAGCGGTCGGCGTCGCCACAGCTGCGTCCACCCGTGGCGGCCGACGAGCAACGCCAGCACCACCGGCACGATCAGGAACGCGGCGACGCCCTTGACGAGCACGGCGAACGCGGTGGCGATCCCCAGGGCGAGCACGGCGGCCCGGTCGGTGCCGTCGACGGGTTCACCGACGGGCTCCTCGACGGACGCGGCGCCCTCGTCAGCAGCGCCCTCGTCAGCAGCGCCCTCGTCAGCAGCGCGCACCGCACGCACCGCCGCCCACCAGGCGCCGATGGTCGCCACGATCATCATGGTGTCGGGTTGGACCGACCGGCTCAGCGACACCCCGAACGGCGCGAGCAGGAAGCAGACCGCGGCGACGAGCGCCGCTCGACGCGAACCTGTCGACTCCAGGCACAACCGCATCAGCATCCAGCCGCCGAGCAGCCACGCGAGCACGTTGATCGAGCGGGGGACCCACCAGCTCTCGCCACCGGTCGCGAGGAACCCGACCGTCGACGCCGCCGGGAGCACAGGCGCCTCGAGCAACGACGTGTCCTCCAGATCGACCCGCGGAGCGGCTGCGCTCGTGTCGCCCTGAGCGGCTGCGCTCGTGTCGCCCTGAGCGACGG
This sequence comes from Actinomycetes bacterium, assembly GCA_023389745.1. GTDB lineage: Bacteria > Actinomycetota > Acidimicrobiia > Acidimicrobiales > Microtrichaceae > JAFAFN01. Next base: position 29,887 of record JAEWED010000120.1, on the reverse strand, counting down.
CGTCGTGCAGCCACCGGGCGAGCAGCTGGCCGTGGTACTGCCGCATCGTGTGGAAGTCGTCCGGCGCCGATGCGAGGTGCGGAAGCCGGATCGCCAGCGCCACCACGAACACCAGCAGCACCAGCGCGGTCCAGCGGCGAGACGACACGCCTCGCACACCCGATGGTTCGTGACCGACGACGAGGCTCACCCGAACCCATCGGCCGGCGGGTTCGTTGCATTGAAGACTTCCCGGAGATCAACGACCCCGGTGTGTCAGGTGTTCTTGCGGCGATCCAGTCGCTCGGCGCCGGCGTCGAGTCCGGGGAACTGGCTCGCGAACGCCCCGCCGCGCTCGGCGATCAGCTCGGCGACGATCGCCTCGACCTCGGTCCAGGTCGACGCCCGGGGACCGGGCAGGTCGCGGTTGTAGGGCTGGTCGAACACGATCACGGTGTTGCCGCCGGCCCGCAGCGCCTCGATGTTGTGCGGCGCGTCCTCGACGTAGGCGTCGGCCTGCACCTCGGGCTTGCGACCCAGGAAGCACAGGTCCCGGTAGGGGATGCGACGCAGGTCGAGCCACTCGACGGTGTCGGAGACGATGATGGCGTGGCCCCAGTTGGTGACCAGGCGGTGCGTGATGACCCGGATCCACACACCGGCATCCGACAGGCGCCACAGCGATTCCGACGCGCCGTCGATGGCGGGCATGTCGCGGAACATGCGGTGCTGCTGCACCGACGCCCTGTGCAGCGCCAGGAACCCCTCGCGGTCGAGTCCCCACTCGCCGAAGTCCCAGCTCACCTCGGTGGTGAGCGAGGACTCGGGCACGTCCCATTCGATCGATGCCACCGACCGGAAGCCCGCGGTGTAGTCGGCGCAGACCCCGTCCAGGTCGACGCCGAGCACGAAGTCCGTCGCGTCGCTCACCCGCGCCGTCGCAGGGCGTCCTGCGCCAGGATCTCGAAGTTCGCGATGGCGGCGTGCTCCCAGGTCAGCTCCGAGGCACGGGCGAGCGCGCCCTCCTGCAACCGGGTGCGCAGCGCCTGATCGCTCAGCACGTCGGCCATCAGTCCGACGAGCTCGGCGTCGGTGGTCCCCAGCAGGCCGCTGCGACCGGCTGCGACGGCGTCCGCGTGGCCCGAGATGTCGGTCGCGACCGTCGGGGTGCCACACGCCGCGGCTTCGGTCAGGGTCATGCCCCAGCCCTCACGCGTCGACGCGGACGACACCGCCCACGCGCTGCGGTAGAGGTCGCGCAGCTCCTCGTCGCTGACCCGACCGGCGAGCGAGATGTAGTCGGACGCGCCGTGTGAACGGATCGTCTCGACGATGCGGTCGCGTTCGTAGCCCTCGCCGACGATGACGAGCCTGGCGTCGGGCACCCGTTCGTGCACACCGGCCATGATCCGCACCAGTCGGGGGAAGTCCTTGACGGGGGTGAGGCGACCGACGGCGACGACCAGCGGGGTGTCGCTGCGACGACCGCCGGGGGTGAAGAACGGGTCGACCCCGGGGGTGATGACGGTGACCTTGTCGTCGTCGAAGCCCAGGTCGCCGACGAGCTCGTCGCGCGACGACTCCGACAGGGTGACGATCGGCTGGTGCCGGTACAGCTTGGGCGCGATGCGCTCCTCGAGCGTGACTCCGACCTTGGCCACCGGCCCCGGGAGGCTCTGTGCCCACATCGGTCCGTGCACGTGGTGCAGCCAGATGGCCCGAGGCCCGCGCCACCACATCGGCGACCAGAACGGCATGCCGTTCCAGATCTCGATCAGGCCGTCACAGGGACCGAGGCGGCCCGTCATCTCCGACAGCGGCGAGCGCAGGAACACGCCGTATCGACCGGCCTTGCGCGACACCGAGTAGCCCTCGCGGACCGCCGAGGCGGGCCGTCCGACCGAGTGCGAGGTGCGCATCGTCACGCGCAGGCCGCTCTGGGCCCAGATCGCCGCGATGTTGTGCGCGTGCACCTCGGACCCGCCGGCCTCGTCGTCGTCGAGGTCGCGCCACCCGAGCATGTGGATGTGCGACAGCCCTGCACGCTCGGCCAGGTCGGCGATGGCCTTGATCGTCGTGTCGCTGGCCACGGGGGTCTGCACGTGCTGCTCCGCTGTCGGTGGGGACATCAGTGGGGGATGAGTGGCTGGTCAGCCGTGTCCCCCAGGGCGCGGGGCGACCGGCCCTATGCTACGCAGTCGCGGCCGAGCCCCCGGGGATCGCCGCTGAGGTGCCCCACGGCCTGTTGAACGGCCGTTTGACCGCACCACCGGCCGACGTCCGGCCGTGGTGCCGAATGGAGATCTGTTGAAGCTGACCGGCGAACGCCCGATCGAGGGACAGACCCCCGACTCACTGCTCGCGCTGCACGCGGCGGGATACCGAGAGGTGCGTGCGCGGGTCGGCAACGGGCGCATGCTCGACCTGGGCTGCGGGCTCGCGGACGGCACCGTCGGCTTCGCCGCCGAGGACCGGATGCTCGTCGGGGTCGACTACGACCAGGAGACCGCCGCCACCGCGGTGCGGCTCCACCCCGACGTCGACCTGAGGACCATCTGCAGCGACGGCGCGGTGCTGCCGCTGCGCACCGGGGCGTTCGACGACGTGTGCTCGTCGCACCTGATCGAGCACTTCGTCGACCCCGAGTTCCACGTCGCCGAGGTCGCACGCGTGCTCGCGGACGACGGTCGGGCGTTCTTCCTCACGCCGAACGAGCCGGCGGACTTCGAGAACCCGTACCACGTGTACCTGTTCGACCCCGAGGACCTGGCCGCCATGCTCGGCCGGCACTTCCGCTCGGTGACCGTGCTCGGCCTGGACGCCACCCCCGAGGTCAAGGCGGACTTCGAGAAGCGGCGCGCCATGGCCAACAAGCTGCTGCGCCTCGACCCGTTCGGGCTGCGGCACAAGCTGCCGCGCTCGGCGTTCGTGTGGCTGCACGCCACGGGTCGACGGGTCGCCTACCGGTTCACCAACACCGAGCAGGTCGGCGGTCAGTCGGGTATCACCGACGAGGAGTTCTTCATCACCGAGGACATCGACCCCTCGACGCTGGTGCTGCTCGCCATCGCGGGCGATCCCATCCGCTGAGTCGCCCGACCCGCTGACGTGGGACGTCGTCGACGTCCCGCGACCCACGTCACGCGACCCGGTGCCTACGCGTCCTCGCCGGAGCGGACCAGGTCGACGACGACGGCGGCCAGCAGCGCCAGGATGGCGAACATGGTCCAGCTGTGGGTGAGCTCGAAGTTGCTCACCCAGTCGAAGTCGATCTCGTAGCCGTAGCGCAGCTGCTTGGCGATGATGAAGCCGAACGACGCGGCCGCCATCACGACGCTGCTCAGCCGGAGCCAGCGCTGGCCGCTGCGCACCCCGAGCCCCACACCGGTGACGACGGCGATCGCCGCGCCGACCAGGGGCCCTGCGGCGAGCAGCGCGACGACACCTGCGACCAGCGCGCCGACCACCGCACGACCGACCGGCAGCGCCGCGCCGTCGACCGCGCCGGGACCGCTCCACGTCGGCTCCATCGGCCCGCCGGCGGTCGCTGCGTCGATCTGGCCCGTCTGGGTCTGGCCCGTGTCGATCTCGTTCCCACGGGACCGGCGACGCAGTGCGCCGACGACGATCAGCACCAGGCAGGCGAGCACGCCGAGCGCGGAGAGGCCGAGTCCGACCCACACCAGCCGCTGGGGTGTCCAGCTGATCTCGATCGTGGCGTCCGGGCCGACCTCGGAGGGGTCGACACGCCAGCCGTTGGCGTAGCCGTTGACCAGCGTCGGAGCGCCCAGATCGACCTCGTCCCTACTCCCTTCGTCCCTGCTGCCGTCGACGATGCGCGCCGACCAGCCCGGGCCGTAGCTCTGTCCGAGCACCACCCAGTACGGCTCCTGCGCGTCACGCACGTCGACGCGGTAGCCGTTGCGGCCGGTGCGGTCGGTCTCGGTGCTCGGCGGGGCGGGACCGTCGTCGAGCGGCGTGACCAGGGTGTCGGTGCCCGCCGCGCCGCCGGCAGCCGACGACAGCGCCAGCACGTCGACGTCGAGGTCCGGGGCGCCATGGGTCTCGAGCAGGACCTTGCCCGAAGGGATCGCGACGCCGTCGGCTGCACAGCCGTGGACGTCCAGCGGGTCGCCCGCTTCGGCCTCGCCGACGGTGCCGCTGACGCGGACCGCGACGGGCTCGCCGTCGACGGTGACCAGGTCGCTGCGACAAGAGGCGTCGAGCGGGGTGTCCGCGGGCGGTGCCTCGACCGCGGGAAGACCGACCTCGGCGATGCCGATGGGCATGACGGTGCGGGCCCCGCCGAACCAGTCCTTCGACTCGGCCTCGACGACCGAGTCGACCGTGATGCGGAACGTGGTCCCGGTCAACTCGCCGGTCGGGACCGTGAGCGTCCGGGTGGTGTCGCGTGGCTCGCCGTCACCGAGCGAGACCCCCTCGAGGCGATGTTGCACCGGCGGCCCGCCGTCGACCGACACGCTCACCACGTCGGGAACCGAGTGGCGTCCGTCGCTCAGCACCTGGAGCTGCAGGTCGTCGACGGTGACCGGCTCGCCGTAGGTGAACTCGAGCTCGGCACCGGCGCCGCCGCTGAGCGGACTGCGGTACGCGGTGCCGGGGTCGCCGTCGACCGCCGAGGACGCACGGGACGCGGGGGACCCGGGCAGGCGGGTCGACGACGTGGCGGTCACCCCACCCGCCGCGGCGTCGCGGTGGCCCAACAGAGCGTCGAGCGAGGCGTCGTCGAGGCGGACGTCGAGGCGGGCCGTGCCGTAGATGGTGAAGCGACGGTCGACCGGGCCGATCACCCAGCGCCGCATCGTGGGCTCCTCGTCGATCGCGATGACGTCGGTGGCCTTCGCTGCACGACGGGTGAAGAGGTATGTCAGCGGACGCTCCAGGGACGACTCGCCGACGGTGTCGAGCAGGTCGACCGGCGGACGGACGACCTCGACGACCGGCTCCAGGCCGTCGATGTCGATCTCGGCGAACCCGACGTCGGAGATGCCCTTCCAGCTGGCGCGATCGGCGGGATCGGTCCCGGTGATCGTGATCCGCAGCCGGGAGAAGGTGCGCTCGCCGATGTCGATCCGCTGCCCCTCGCCGCCGCGTGACGCCTCGGACAGATCGACGGGCACCGGGTCGCCGTCGTCGAAGCGCAGCTCGACGGTGGTGATGTGGCGGTTCTTCGCCCCCTGCACCTGGAGCAGGTCCAGGTGGTCGGTCGTGAGGGGCTCGTCGACGTCGATCTCGATGAACTCACCGACGGCGTCGTCGAACGCAGCGACGCGCCACGCCGTGGCCGGATCGCCGTCGACGGCGTTCGCTGCACGGTCGGAACCGGTGAAGGTCACACCGTTGCCGTAGCGCGACGCGGCAGCGGTGGTGCCGCCGAGCTGCTCGACCACGGTGCGGTGGTCGTCGGTCTCGTCGGGGAACACCTCGAGGCGGTTGTCGGTGGCGTCGTCGACGAGCGGTTCCTCGCCGACGCGCTCGGTGTAACCGTCGTTGTCACGCACGGCGCCCCAGCGGCGACCCTGGCGGCGGTTGGTGTCGGTGACCACGAGCTCGGAGTCCGGCTCGTCGACGATGGCCGTCAGTGCGTCGGTGTCCTCGGCGAACGATGCGCTGTAGAAGACGGGGCGGTCGGCGGGGAGGCGCCCGATCGCGGCGAGCGCGACCAGGGCAGCGCCGTTGCCCGCGAGCACGGTCGGCGCGAGCGCCGAGGTGGTGCGGAGCACCGGGCGGGGATCCTCGACGCCGAAGAGCGTGACGGGCGCGGGGTCCGCCGCGGTCGAGGGGATCGAGAACGACATCTCGTCGTCGAGCGGCAGCTGGTCGCTCGCCTCGTTCGGCACCGCAGCACCGAAACCGACGGGTGCGGCCAGGCCGGGGGCGGCGAGCAGCTCGGCGAAGGTCTGCCGAGGGCGCGGCGTGCGGTACCGCTCGTACTGCAGGTCCGCCCGCAGGACGATGTCACCGACGCCGAGGATCCGGGCCAGGGGAGCGATCGCCGCGGGATCGACCCTGCCCGACTGGAACGGCAGGTCGACGTCGTTGAGCAGGTTGGCCGAGGGAGGGGAGCCGTAGGGGATCAGCTCCCGAGCGGCGTACTCGCGGTCGGTCAGGCCGGGGGTGATCGGGTCGACGCTGTTGCCCCACCGGTAGGCGGCGAAGTCGATGCCCGGGACCTCGAGCACGCGGGTGTCGCGATCGCCCGCGTCCATCGCTGCGGCCGCCTCACGCCAGTAGGCGGGCAGCTCCTCGTCGCGCTGCAGGTTCCGGTCGACCATCTGGCCGCGGAACAGCGCCGCCTGGTTGATGCAGATCAGGACGATCAGCCCGCCGGCGAGCAGGCGGTGCCAGCTCGGCCGGATGCGGCTGATCGCGCCGACACCGGCGCCGAGGAACACGGCGAGTCCCAGGGCGATCAGGGGCACCGCTCGCGGCGTCGAGCGGAACGAGAGGCCCAGGTCGCCCGACGTGAACGCCTTGAACAGCGCCCCGTAGGGCGACGGCGACTCGAAGGGGTGTGCACCGACGGCGACCACGAGGCCGACGACCACCATCGACGCGAAGAACACGCGGTGGCGCCAGCGGGTGAACAGCCCCGCGGCGATCGCCAGCCCGGGGATGAGGAACGACAGGATCAGCAGCGGTGCGATCTCGACGAGCCCGACCGACGCCTCGGTCCAGGCGCCGAGGCCGTCGCTGCCGTAGAAGAACCAGTAGCCGAGACCCCGGACCAGCTCGGGTGCGAGCGAGGCGTTGGCGACGGTCTCGTAGGTCTCGGTGTAGCGCAGGATCGAGATGCCGTGGGCACCCTGGATCGCAAGGCCCGCCATCCACCACAGCGAGGTCACGAGGGTGAGCACCCCGATGCGCAGCGCCGTGCCCACCGCCTGGCCGAAGCGGACCTCGCGCTCGACGAACGTGGCGTACACGAACCACATCAACGGGCCGATCATCACCAGCAGCAGCGACGTCGCGTTGACGCCGCCGACGGTGAGGGTCACCAGCGCGAAGATCGCCGGGGTGGCCCAATCGCGGCGGCGCAGCGCCCGGGCCGACAGCCCGATGAGCCACGGCAGGCCGGCGAAGGGCAGCAGGATGACCGAGATGCGCGCCCCGTAGTCGATCAGGTACGGGCTGAGGGCATATGCGAAGGCGGCCACCGTCGCCCCCGACGTGGTCCAGTGCAGCTCCTTGAGCATCCAGCGCACGCCCAGGCCGGCGGCGAGGATGATCGACCCCAACCAGAGCCGTTGGGCGACCCAGTCGGGCAGCCCGATCGTCTCCATGAGCCAGTAGTACGGGCCCATCGGCCACAGGTAGCCGATGTTCTGGTGGGTGACGGTGCCGAGCCCGACGTTCGGGTCCCACATGTACGGCGCGCGCGACAGCAACCGGGACGGGTCGAGGTAGAGGTAGGTCTTGGTGTCGGCTCCGACCTCGCCGGGACGGGTCAACAGCAGTGGCACGTAGCTGACCAGGACCAGCAGGACCACACCGGGGTGCAGCCGCCGCCACCACGTGCCGCCGCCCCCGGCGGCCCGGCCGTTCGCCGCTGCGCGGTCGCTCGCGCCAGCAGCGGCGCTGTCGCTGCCAGCTGCGCTGTCGTCGGGGGGATCCGGCTCTGCGGCCGTGTCGCTCGGAAGGTCGGTCGCGGCCATCGGAAGCACCGACCATAGTTCCGCGTGGAGCGACAGCCGTGTCCCTGCCCAGCCAGGTCACAGGTCGATTCCGGCGCGTCCGGTACTGTCGCCGCCGTGGAGGCCGACCCGACGCCGTGGCGATCACGACCGATGGCAGTCCCGGTCCTGGTCGGAGCGTTCGCCGCGATCCTGCGGCTGATCTGGGTCGCCGTCGCCTCTCGTGAGCCGCTCGGCGTGTCCGATCCGCTGATCTACCTGCACTCCGGTTCGGGCATCGCCGCGGGAGACGGCTACACGTCGCTGCTGGGCAACCCGACCGCCTACTACCCGCCCGGGTACCCGTTCTTCGTCGGGGCCGTGGAGCGGGGCGCGACCGCGTTCGGGCTGGCCGACCACCGGGTGCTCGTCATCGGCCTGGTCCAGGCGCTGCTCGGCGGTGTCGCGTGCGGCGCCCTCGTCGTGGCAGGGCGCCAGCTCGCCCCGCCGGGGGCGACGTGGCGGGGTGGGCGGGACCTGGGCACGGTCATCGGGGTCGGCGCCGGCCTGCTGCTCGCGCTGTGGCCCAACCTGGTGCTGCACACGGCGGTCGTCCTCAGCGAGACGTTGTTCCTGGCGTGCCTGTGCACGTTGCTGGCGGCGCTGTTCACCTGGACCGCGGCTCGCAGCAGCAACCCGGCCAGCACCGCCTCGACGCGACTGAGCGCGGTGCTGGTCGTGGTCTGCACCGCCCTGTGCGTCTGGATCCGGCCCCAGTCGACGCTCGTGCTCGTCCCCGCCGTGGCCCTCGCGTGGCTGGCCGCCGGACGCGGCCTGCGCGACGCGCTGCGCGTCGGGGGGCTGCTCGTCGTCGGAGTCCTGGTCGCGGTGCTGCCCTGGACGGTCCGCAACATGGTGGTCATGGACGCGTTCGTGCCGCTGTCGACCAACACCGGCGACAACCTGTGCATCGGGTTCCACGACGGCGCCAAGGGGGGCTTCGCGTTCGCGGAGGCCTGCGGGACCGGGCAGCGCTACGTCGACGGCGTCGACATCGAGGTCGAGCGCGACGCAGAGCTGCGCGGACGTGCGCTCGACTGGATCGTGGAGCACCCCGGGAGCCTGCCGGGGCTGACCTGGGGCAAGCTCAGGGCCACCTTCGACGGCGACCACGACGGGCTGCGCGCCTGGGAGTCCTACGGCCAGGACCCGCACCTGTCCGACGGGCTCCGGACCGGGCTGCGGTGGCTGAGCGACGTCTACTACTGGGTCGTCTCGCTCGCCGCGATCGCCGGCGCCGCGCTCGTGGTGCGCGACCGGTGGAGCGGCCGCCGTGGCGTCGCGGAACGGTCCACGCTGGTCGGCCTGTCGACGGTGGCGATCGCCCTGGGCTGCATCGCCGTGCCGGCGCTGTCCTTCGGCGACCAGCGCTTCAAGATCCCGATCACCGCGGCGATGGCGCTGCTGGCGGCCTCGGCCGTGGCCCGGGCCACCCGCGCCCCGGGGGCGGCCGACGGCGAGTCGCACGGTGCACCCAGCGAGGTCGACGCAGCCGCGCCGAGCACCGTGAGCACCCTCGACCCGGGAGCCGTCTCGTGAACGACGTCCGCCGACGTTTCCTGACCGCCGCGGGCATCGGTGCCGCGCTGGCGACGGTCGTGTTCGTGCTGGTGCTGCAGAGCGGCCGCGACGGCGTGTTCGACCGCGACCTGCTGGGCAACTTCTACGACGGGCAGGCTCGGGCGCTGCTCGACGGCCACATCGACGTCGACCCCGACATCCCCGGTTTCGAGGGCTTCCGCATCGGCGACGAGACCCACATCTACCAGGGCATCGCCCCCACGCTGGTGCGTCTCCCGCTGCTCGCGGCCACCGACCGCTTCGACGGGCGACTCACCGGGTTGTCGATGACCCTCGGGTTCGTCTCGGCGATGGCCGCCGTGATCGCCGCGGGGTGGTTGATGCGCCGCTGCGTCCGTGGTGACGCACCGCTGGGTCGGCTCGAGGCGGCGTGCACCGCGGTCGCGACGTTCGGCATCGGCGGCGGATCGCTGCTGTTCCTCGCCTCGAAGGCCTGGGTGTACCACGAGGCCCTGGTGTGGGGTTCCGCGACGTGCCTCGCGTCGCTGACCTTGCTGATGTACTGGCTCGACGGGTGCGGCCGGGGGTCCGCTGGCCGCGGCGTCGCCATGCTCGTCCCCGCGGTGCTGCTCGCCGGGGTCACCATCAACACCCGCACGTCGATCGGGCTCGCGCCGATCGCCGCGCTCGGGCTCGTGTCGCTGTGCCTGCTCGTCGCGATCGCCGCTCCTCGCCTGGCCCCACGCGTGGAACGGATCTCGGGTTGGTCGCCGGCGCGGTCCACGACCGCCCCCGGCGCCTCGCTCGCCGTCGTGGTCGTGGGAGTGCTGCTGTCGATGGTGCTCTACACCGGGGTGAACCAGGCACGGTTCGGCTCGCCGTTCAGCGTGCCGCTCGACCGCCAGGCCCTGGTGGCCACCGACGTCGCCCGCCAGGAGGCACTGGCCGCGAACGGCAACTCGCTGTTCGGGCTGCAGTACGCCCCTTCGGTCCTGGTGCAGGTGCTGCGACCGGACGGGATCGGCCTGAGCGGTGCCTTCCCGTACCTGGAGTTCCCCTCGACCAGGCCGGCGGTCCTGGGCGACGCGGTCTTCGCCGAGCTCGACTGGTCCGGCAGCGTGCCGGCGAGCCAGCCGATGCTGCTGATCGCCGGGTTGTTCGGGCTCGTCGTGCTCGTCGCACCCCGACGAGCGCTGCGGCGGGCGGCCGAGCGCGGCGCGACGACCGACGACGCCGCCGAGCGCATCGCCGCGCTGCGGATCCCGGTGGTCGGTGCAGCGGTGGGCGGTGCGGTGATCGTGGTGTTCGGCTACATCGCCCAGCGCTACCTGACCGACCTGTTCCCCGTCGCCGCGCTCCTGGGGCTGGTCGGGCTGACCGCGCTCGGCGCGCTCGCCGCCCCCGCTGCCTCGCTCGACCGTGCGGAGCATGAGGCCAGGGCGGATGCCGAGGCAGTCGCGGATGGTGGAGACGCGGATGCCGGTGCAGGCGCAGGTGCTGATGCCGGCGCGGCCACCGCGACAGGAGCAGGTGCCCGCGCCCCGCGCCGACCCGCGGTGATCGCCGGCGTGGCCGTCCTGGTCGTCACGTCGCTGTGGACCGTCGCCGCCCACGTCGGCATGGCGCTCCAGTACGGCTTCGAGGTGTCGCCGGGAGTGACCGAGATAGACCGCGCCGCGTGGCTGCGCCTGCAGGAACGGCTCGGCGGCAGCTTCGAGATCGTCGAGGTCGCGTCGTCCGACGAGCTGCCACCGGCCGAACGGGTCGGCCGGCTGGCGATCGTGGGGGACTGCGACGCGCTCTACCGCAGCAACGGCACGATCTGGTACCTGATCGAGAGCGGCGGGGCCGAGGACGGGCTGCGCCTGGACGTGACCCGCGACGGTGAGATGGTCGCTCCGGCGACGCTGCTCGGCAGTCCCGGTTCGCCCGAGACCGGTCCGGGCAGCCGGCTCGTGCTCGAGCCGCTCGGCGGCGACCGGGTGCGCCTCGTGGTCGAGGTCGACCGTCCCGACGGCGTGCAGCGCTCCCTGGTCGGCGCCGAGTTCGACCTGCCCGACGGCACGACGATCCCGCTGGACGTCGCGTTCGACCGCCGCACCGACAACGTGGTGGTCACAGGCCCCGATGGCGAGCTGCTCCGGGTGCAGATCGACCTGACCGAGGGCCCCGTCGAGCCGATGGCCGGCGATCGGGCCAGCAGCGGGGGAGCGATCTCGGTGGACGCCGAGGGCTCAGCGACCCCGTTGTGCGACCGGCTCCGCAGCTGAGCGGCGCCGCTTCGTCAGCCGGACGCCCCACGCCATGGCCGGGCGCTCGATCACGTACCAGCTGACCGCAGCGCAGATCAGCGTCGTGACGACGGTGAAGACCATCATCCCGACGAAGCTCGAGTTCAGCGCGGGCTGGTCGGTCCAGCGCAGGTAGACGTCCTGCCAGGCCTCGTGCCAGATGTAGATCCCGTACGACACCAGGCCGAGCCACACCATCACCGGGTTGGCGAACGCCCACTTCGTCGGGCCGCGGTCGGAGCGGGCGAGCACCGCCGGCACGACGATCAGGGCGGCGACGACCACGTACAGGATGCGCACCGCGAACGCCTGCGTCGGAGTGAACGTCGGGAACATCGGCAGGTCGAGCTGCGTCGACACGAACCAGAACACGACGACCGCGCCGGCCCAGCAGGCGAGGGTGAACGGGGCGCCGCGCAGCCAGTCCGGCAGCCGCAGGCCGCGGTGCGAGATCCACGCCGTGGCGACCGCCAGCAGCATGCCGGGCACGAAGTCGCCGATCCGGAACGGCAGCCAGGTGCCGAGCTGGGCGAAGGTCGAGTCCTGCACGCCCATGCGGATCAGCACCACGTTCGCGGCCGTCGACGCGACCAACAGGGCCACGAGGGCGACGACCTCGACGCGCAGCTGGTCGCGGTCGGTGCGGGGGCGTCGCGACATCAGCCACGCCCAGCACGGGACGAACACGTAGAAGGCGAGCTCGGTCGCCAGGGACCACGACTGCTGGATCGGGCCACCGACGAGCTGACGGGGGTCGTAGACCTGGAGCAGCAGGTAGTGCGACACGATGCTGTGCGGCTCGAAGAAGGCCGGCGCCCGCATGACGAACGCGACGATGGTCAACGCCACCCAGTACGCCGGGAAGATCCGGAGGATCCGCCGCCGGGCGTAGTCACCGACACCCACCATGCGGTGCTGCTCGAAGCGTGCGGCGACGACCGGCCGGTACAGCAGGAAACCGGACAGCACGAAGAAGATCGAGACGCCGACGTCCATCCGGGCCAGATAGGGGCCGATGCCCGGGGTACGGGTGATGTAGCCGCTCAGCAGGCCGACGTGGGTCACCAGGACACCGATCGCCGCCAGCGCTCGACAGCCGTCGAGCGCAGCGAAGTGGGGCCGACCGGGCACGAGCGGGCGCTCGGACTCGATTCTCTCACCTGCGGTGGGCTCGGGCCTCTCACCTGCAGTCGGCTCGGGCCTCTCACCTGCGGTGGGCTCGGGCCGATCACCGGCGGCGGGCGCAGCAACAGCGTCCCTCGCGGAGCCGGGGCGGTTCATGTCCGGATGGTAGACGCGCTGTAGCCTCGCTCCGTCGACGACGGAGGAAATGTGTGAGACCCAAGCGAATCGGCATCCTTGTCGTGGCGTACAACGCAGCGACGACGTTGGCCGAGGTGTTGGACCGCATCCCGGACGACTTCCGCCCGTCGATCACCAGCGTGATCGTCGGCGACGACCACAGCCAGGACCAGACGCACCTGGTCGCCGTCGGCTACCAGCAGCTCGATCCCGATCTGCCCATCGAGGTGACCCGCCACGAGCAGAACCTGGGCTACGGCGGCAACCAGAAGTGGGGCTACCGCACCGCGATCGACGCGGATCTCGACGTCATCGTGCTGCTGCACGGCGACGGCCAGTACGCCCCCGAGCTGCTCCCCGAGATGGTCGCCCCGCTGCTCGCCGGCGAGGCCGACGCCGTGTTCGGCTCCCGCATGCTCGACGCCGGCGCGGCGCGCCGTGGCGGCATGCCGCTGTACAAGTTCGTCGGCAACCGCATCCTGACCACCGTCGAGAACGCCGTGGCCGGCGTCCGGCTGTCCGAGTGGCACTCGGGCTACCGGGCGTACTCGGTCGAGGCGCTGCGACGGTTGCCCTTCGAGCGCAACAGCAACGGCTTCGACTTCGACACCCAGATCATCCTGCAGCTGATCGAGACCGGTCAGCGCATCGTCGAGATCCCGATCCCGACGTACTACGGCGACGAGATCTCCCACGTCAACGGCCTGAAGTACGCCAAGGAGATCACCCTCGAAGTCATGCGCTACCGCGCCCACAAGATGGGCTTCGGCACCGGTGAGCTCGCCTTCGACAGCACGGCCTACGACCAGAAGGACGGCGAGGGCTCCTCGCACGCCGTCCTCGAGGACTGGCTCTCGCGTCGCAGCGGCGCCCGGGTGCTCGACCTGGGCTGCTCCGACGGGCGCTTCGCCCAGCGGCTCCGAGACCTCGGCCACACCGTGACCGGCGTCGACCTGACCGCGCACGAGGGCGTCGAGGAACGGGTCGACACCTTCCTCACCGCCGACCTCGATCGCGGGCTGCCCGACGAGCTCGACGGCCAGTACGACGTCGTGCTCGCCGCGGATGTGCTCGAGCACGTCCGGCGTCCCGACCAGCTCCTGTCGCAGCTGCACGACGTGCTCGCCCCCGGCGGTTCGCTGGTGGTCAGCGTGCCGAACTTCGGCCACTGGTACCCGCGCCTGCGTGTCGCGCTCGGCCGCTTCGACTACGACCGTCGCGGCATCCTCGACGCCGACCACGTCCGGTTCTTCACCCGGCGCAGCTTCGAGCGCCTCGTGCAGGCCGAGGGCTACACCGTGGCCCGGCGCGACGCCACGGGGCTGCCGCTCGAGGTCGTCGATCGTGGCGGCGACGGCAGCGACATCGACTCGTCGCCGCTCGCTCGGCTCATGGCGCGCATCGACCGCGCCGCGGTCGTGCTGCGGCCCCAGCTGTTCGGCTACCAGTTCCTCTACGAGCTGCGTCCGTCGGGTCGAGCCGCCTCGACGACGGCGTCCTGACCCTGCCGTGAGCGACGTGTCCCGCGCCTCGACGCGCACCGCCGACACGGACGCGGACGCGCCGCAGGGTGCCGCGCCCGACGGCGTCGAGGCGGCGACGACGGCGCCCGCGCCGGTGACGCGGGCCTTCCTGTGGTGGCTCGGCGGGATCATGGCCGTCGGCCTCGCGATCCGGGTGGCGTTCGTGCTGATCCGTCAGTCCTCGGTCGAGCTCGTCACCGGCGACGCCTACTGGTACCACTTCCAGGCCAAGCTCGTCGCCGAGGGGCGCGGCTTCCTGCACCCGTTCGACTTCTACAAGGACGGCATCGTCGCCCCGGGCGCCGACCACCCACCGGGCTTCGTGCTGATCCTGGCGGCGCTCGACGCGATCGGCATCGACTCCCCGCAGGGCCAACGGCTGACGATGTGCCTGGTCGGGACCGCCTCGATCGCCGTGATCGCGTTCCTCGGACGCCGTGTCGCGACGCCGACGGTCGGGCTGATCGCCGCGGGCATCGCGGCCGTCTACCCGAACATCTGGATCAACGACGGCATGCTCATGGTCGAGACGGTCTTCATCCTCGCCACCGCGGTGTCGCTGTTGGGCTGCTACCGCTTCCTGGACCGTCCGAACCGCTGGGACGCCGCGCTGGTGTCGGCCGCGCTGACCGTCGCCGCCATGACCAGGCCCGAGGCGATGGTGCTGTTCGTGATCCTGGTCCTGCCGCTGGTGGCATGTCGCCGCACCGTCGCGGTGCGGGAGCGCCTGGTGCAGCTGGTCGTCGCCGCGGTGATCCCGATCGTCGCGTTCGCGCCGTGGCTGGTCTACAACATGACCCGCTTCGACACGCCCGTGCTGATCAGCACCGGTGCGGGTCAGACCCTGGCCGCGGGCAACTGCGACCTGACCTACGCGGGCGACTTCCTCGGCTTCTACGACACCAAGTGCCTGCTCGCCCCGCAGATCGAGGAGCCCACGACCGAGGACCGCTCCCTGCGTGACGGCGAGTACCGCGAGCTCGCCACGACCTACATGTCGGAGCACGCCGACGAGCTGCCCAAGGTGATGGCTGCCCGCGTCGGGCGCCTGTGGCACCTGTTCCGGGTCGACCAGAGCATCGGGCTCGACGGCTACATCGAGGGCCGTGCGGGCGGTGCACCCGGCACCGGGTTCGGCCTGGTGCGTGAGGCGCTGTGGTCGTACTACGTGCTCACTGCGCTCGCCATCGGCGGGCTCGTCGTGCTGAAGCGCCGCGGACGCCAGATCTACCCGCTGCTCGCCCAGCCGCTGCTGGTCACCGTGATCGCGGCGGGGACCTTCGGGATCACCCGCTACCGCGCCGGGGTCGAGGTCAGCATCGTGATCGGGGCGGCGGTGGCCCTGGGTGCGCTGGCGACGTGGATGTTCGGGCAGCGACCCGCCGACGCCGGGACCGACACGCCCGACGCTGCGACCGCTCCCCGCACCGAGAACAACACCCGTACCGAGACCGACCCCAGCACCGAGACCGACACCGAGAACGGCGACCGTCCACCGCTCGCGACGGCCCCGACAGGAGACTGAGCTGTGCCCACCGAATCGATCACCCAGCAGGACATGGTCCACCGGTTGCCACCCGCTCGCCTGGTGGACCGCACCGAGTACCTCGTCGACGGCGTCCGCGGACGACGCGTCGTGCACGTCGGCTTCGTCGACAGCGGGTGCTGGGACTACCACGACCAGTTCGACAGCTGGCTGCACGCGCACCTGGACCGGTCGGCCACCGAGCTGATCGGGCTCGACCTGGACGAGGCCGGCGTGCAGCGCGCCGTCGAGCAGGGCTTCCCGGCGCACGCGGTCGACTGCTCCGACGCCGAGCAGGTCGCGGCGCTCGGGCTCGAGCCCGCCGACGTCGTCGTGGCCGGTGAGATCATCGAGCACCTCGACGACAGCGGCTCGTTCCTCGAGGGCCTGCACTCGCTGGTCCGTCCCGGGGGCCGACTGCTGGTCACGACCCCGAACGCGAGCGGGCTGTTGAACGCCGGCGCGGCCGCGCTCGCCGGCTACGAGGTCAACCACCCCGACCACGTGACGCTGTACTCCTGCTTCACGCTGACCAACCTGCTCGAGCGCCACGGCTGGCGCACCGACGAGGTCGCCACGTACGTGCCGGTCCTCAAGGAGTTCGGCGCGTTGCGGGGCCGCATGAAGGTCCTCGGCGCGGGTGCGAGCGTCGTGCTCGGCGCCGAGCGGCTGCTGGCACGCATCGGTCGTCCCTACGCGGCCGACGGCCTGATCGTGTCGGCCACCTCGCTGCGCTCGTCGTGACCGACCAGTCGCCGACGACGGCCCGAGCGGACGCGCCGGCAGCCGACGAACCGGCAGCCGACGAACCGGACAGCACGACCGGCACCGACGGGCGACGCACCGAGCGCTGGAAGGACGCCGCGGCGCTCGGGATCATCTCGATCGTCCTGCTGCTGCCGGTCGGCGGGCTGCTGCGCTACCAGGGACCGCCGATGGAGGAGGGCTTCATGCTCGCCTTCCCCGAGCAGATCCTCCAGGGCCGCTTCCCGCACCGCGACTTCCTGCACCTGTACGGACCGGGATCTCTCTACGTGCTGGCCGCGGTCTTCGCCGTCGTCGGCGTCAGCCTCACCGCCGAGCGCCTCGTCGGACTGCTGCAGCACGCGGGTGTCGCGTTCGGGCTCTACGCGCTGCTGCGCCCGTTCGGACGTCGGGTCGCCACGGCCTCGGCGGTCGTGTCGATCCTGCTGCTCATCGGCCCCGCCGGGCTGACCGCGCTCGCCTGGAACGGGGCGCTCGCCCTCGGGCTGTGCGCACTGGCGGTCGCGACATCGGCAGGTCGACGCCCTGACGCGAGCGGAACTGACGCGAGCGGAACTGACGCGAGCGGGCCTGGCGAGCGGGGGACCACCGTCCGCCTCGCCGTCGCCGGCGTGCTCGCCGGTGCGGCCCTGCTGTACCGCCCCGACATGATCCTCGCGGTCGGTGCGGGCATGGCGGCGGTCCTGTGGGACCTGCCGAAGTCTCGGCGGATGCCGTTGCTGATCGGCGCGGGCGCGTCCCTGCTGCTCTACGTGCCGCACCTGCTGATCTCCGGCATCGGAGCGTCGTTCGAGGGCATGTTCCTGGAGCCCGTCTTCTCGCTGCGTGGCGGCCGGGCGCTGCCGGTGCCGCCGTCGTGGAACGAGATCGACGGCTTCCTGCAGCGGGCGGGCGCGTTGCGCACCGACGGCTGGCCGCTGCCGATGCTGGGGCTGTCGAAGCAGATCTCGCTGTGGTTCTGGCTCGTGCCCATCTCGATCGCCGTCGACGTGGTCGCCGCGTGGCGCCTGCGTCGTCGTGCCCCTGGCAGCGACCGGGCCAAGGTCCTGTGGCCCGCTGCGCTCTTCACCGCTGCGCTGCTGCCCCAGGCGTTGCAGCGACCCGACACCACGCACCTGGCGTGGGTGACCGGCATCAGCTTCGCGGTCATGATCCCCGCCGTCGCGTCGCTGCTCGAGGAGCTCGGCCCCCGCTGGACGCCCACCTGGCGCGTCACCGCGTCGTGCGGTGTGGTCGCCGCGATCCTGGTCCTGGTGATCCCGTTCTATCCGGCACGCACCTACGTCGACCTGGTCGGCCAGACCTTCGGCCGGAACCGCTTCGGGGCGCCCATCACCAACGGCGATCGGACGTTCTACTTCGGCAGCGCCGAGGGTGCGGCGGACGCGCAGCGCGTCACCGACGCGCTGCGCGAACGGGCCGAGGACGGCGAGTCGCTGATCGCGGGGCCGACCGACCTGTCGCGCACCAACTACAACGACTCGTTCTTCTACTTCCTGTTCCCCGACCTGGTGCCCGGCACCCGGTACATCGAGATGGACCCGGGACTCGCCAACACCGAGGACTCCGGCCTGGCCGAGGAGCTGCTGGCGAACGACTGGCTCATCCTGTCGGGTTCGTCGGACCTGTGGTCGGAGCCGAACGAGAGCACCGAGTCGGGTTCGCAGCGGCCGAACGAGATCGTGCGGGAGCACTACTGCATGGTCGAGGACGCCGGCAGCTTCCAGCTGCTCCAGCGTTGTCGATGACCCCGACCGGCTGATCCGTGGCGGGCCACCCCGGCGATTACAGTCGTCCCGTGCCAGCCGCGCTCGTCATGCCCACCTACCAGGAAGCCGCGAACATCGTTCCGGTCCTCACGGCGATCCGAGCGCAGTGCCCCGAGCTCACTATCTACGTGCTCGACGACAACAGCCCCGACGGCACCGGGCGTCTGGCCGACGAAGCGGCCGCGCGCCTCGGCGGGATCCAGGTGCTGCACCGTCGCGCCAAGGAGGGCCTCGGCGCGGCCTACCGCCACGGGTTCCGCCACGCGCTCGACGCGGGCCACGACGTGATCGCCCAGATGGACGCCGACTTCTCCCACGACCCGTCGGTCCTTCCGGCGCTGCTCGCCGCGGTGGCCGACGGCTCCGACGTGGCGGTCGGCTCCCGCTACGTCCCGGGCGGGTCGGTCCCCAACTGGACCTTCTCGCGGCGACTTCTGTCCCGGTGGGGCAACGGGTACGCACACCGGATGCTGCGGCTCCGCATGAACGACGCCACCACCGCGTTCCGCGCGTACAGAGCCGACGTGCTCGAGCGGATCGACATCGACGGCACCCGCGCCAACGGCTACCTCTTCCAGATCGAGACGGCGTTCCGGGTGTCCACGACCGACGCGGTGATCGCCGAGCTCCCGATCACCTTCGTCGACAGGGTCGCGGGCGCTTCGAAGATGGCGGTGGTGCGGACCATGGTCGAGACCGAGCTGCGGGTCACCTGGTGGGGCATCTCGCTGCGGCTGCCGGCGCTGTCGGCACGGGTCCGGACCACTCCGCCGGGCCGCTACCTCGAGCAGCGGCTCCGGCCGGTGGCGCCTCCCTCGGCGGAGTGAGCCGGTGAGCACCGAGACGTCCCCGATGGGGACGTCCGATCACAGCGTCCTGCGACGTCGGCGGATCGCCGCCGAGGACCTCGGCTACGTCGTCCCCCTCGACGGCCTCAGGGCCCTCGCCGTGATCGCCGTGGTGCTGTACCACTCGCACTTCGCGTGGATCCCTGGCGGCTTCCTCGGCGTCTCGGCGTTCTTCACGCTGTCGGGCTTCCTCATCACCGCGCTGATCCTGCGCGAGTGGTCGAGCAGCTCGACGCTCGGCCTGCGCAGCTTCTGGACCCGACGCTTCCGCCGGCTCCTGCCCGCGGAGTGGGTGACGATGGCGGTCATCCTCGTGCTCGGCGTCGTGGGCGTGTGGAACGACGACCAGCTGCGTGCGGTGCGCGGCGACCTGCCGTACTCGCTGCTCGAGATCCTCAACTGGCACTTCATCGCCGTCGACCGGTCCTACGCCGCGGACTTCGCGGCGCCGTCGCCGTTCGCGCACTTCTGGAGCCTCGCCGTCGAGCAGCAGTTCTACGTGTTCCTGCCGCTGCTGGCGCTGGCGGTGCTGACCCTGGGCGCCCGTGTGCCGCCACGACGGCGTCTGCAGCGGCTGGTCGCCCTGTTCGTCGTGCTGACGGTGTATTCAGCGGTCTCGAACTGGTTCTTCGCCCGGACCAGCATCGACCGCGCCTACTACGGGACCGACACCCGCATGGCCGAGATGCTGATCGGGTCCCTGCTGGCCTGTGCGACGCTGCGTCGGCTGCGACTGCCCGCGGGGTGGGCGCGGCACCTCGCCCTGGTCGCCGGCGGCGTCGCGACGGTGGTGCTGGCCGTGATGTGGCACGTCACACGCCTCGACTCGTCGTGGCTGTACCCGTGGGGCTTCCTGCTCAGCGCGCTGTGCACCTCGGCGCTGATCTTCGCCGCGGTCCAGCACGGCCTCGTGGCGAACGTGCTCTCGGTCGCGCCGCTCGTCGCACTCGGACGGATCAGCTACGGCGTCTACCTGCTGCACTGGCCGGTCTTCCTGTGGGTCTCGCCCGGTCGGGTCGACCTGGGGCCCTGGCCGCTGTTCGGGCTGCGCATGGCGATCACGATCGCCGGCGCGGTGCTGATGTTCCGTCTCGTCGAGCACCCGATCCGCCACGGCTCCCTGCTGCAGGGGCGCCGCACGCCCGTGCTGGCAGGCGTCTCGGTGATCGCGCTGCTCGCCGGCACCTTCGCGCTGACGTCGTCGGTCGGACCGCCGCCCGCCGACTCCTTCGCGGCGCAGTCCCCCCGGTCCACGACGATCCCGCCGCCGCCGGTGCGGGTGCTGTTCGTCGGCGACGACATGGCCACCTCGCTCGCCGACTCCCTGCGCGACGTCGAGGGGTTCGACGTCAGTGCGGTCGGCGCGCCGTCGTGCGGGCTCGTGCTCGGCGGCTGGGTCGCGTTGCCCGACGGGACGGTCGAACGCGACGTCGACCGCTGCCGCGCGACCCGGAACCTCTGGCTCGAGGGGATCGCCGCCACCGCCCCGGACGTGGTGCTCCTGGTGACCTCGCCACGCGACGCTGCCGACCGGCGCCTGTCGCTGCAGACGCCGTGGGCGGGTGCCGAGGATCCGGCGATTGCGGACTTCCTCAACGTCGAGCTCGGCTCGCTCGTCGACGACGTCACCTCGACCGGCGTCGGCGTGGGCCTGGTGACCCTGCCCGACGTCGCGAACACGACGCCGCTGAGCGCCGTGCCCCTCGAGGTGCCGCCGAGTGCGAGCGAGGAGGGCGCCACGCTCATGCGGGCCGAGGCCATCGAGATCGCCGCGGGGGTCCCGGCCCGCCCGTTCCCCGAGAACGATCCCGCTCGCGCCGATCAGGTCAACGCCGTCGTCACGGCCGTCGCAGCGGATCGGGGTGTGCCGGTCTTCGACCTCGCGGCCCAGGCCCGTGCCTGGCCGGGAGGGGCCCTCGACCCCGAGATGCGTCTCGACGGGGTGGGTTTCACCCCGGAGGCTGGGGAGCTGATCGCCGAGTGGCTGCTCCCGCTGCTACGCGACCGGGCGCCCGTGGTCGCGGCCGCCTCGCCGACCCCGGTCATCGCCGCGGACGCACCGCTGCCCCCGGCTCCCGCGGCCGGGCCCCGCCGGGTCGTCGCACCCGGCGAGCGACTCGACGTGCTCGTCGTCGGCGATTCGGTCGCCTGGAACGTCGCCTCGGGGCTGTCGGCCTGGGCGGATGGCGACACCGAGGCCACCAACGGCTCGAAGCTCGGTTGCCCGATCGCCCGTGGCGGCAGCTACCGGTTCAAGCGCGACACCGTGGTGTTCGCGGAGGACTGCGACTGGAGCACCTTCTTCCCGGAGCTGCTCACCGGCTACCGGCCCGATCTGGTCGTGCTGAGCTCGGGCATCTGGGAGGTCGTCGATCGTCGTCTCCCCGGCGACGACCGGTTCCGCAGCGTCGGGGACCCCGGCGTCGACCGCTACGTGCTCGGGGAGTTCCTCGCGGCGATCGACCAGCTGTCCGTCGACGGGGCGACCGTGGTGGTGCTGACCCAGCCGGGGATCCGTCCCGGGCTCGACCAGGGCTTCCAGGACCTGCCCGAGGGTGAGCCCGAGCGCATCGACCGCCTCAACGAGATGCTCGCCGAGGCGGTGTCGCTGCGGCCGGGTGTCGCCCGTCTGGTCGACTTCCGGTCATGGGTCGTCGCACAACCCGGAGGGGAGCACAACGCCGCCACACGGGCCGACGGCGTGCACTTCAACGCCGAGGTGATCCCCTCGATCGGTGACTGGCTCGGTCCGCAGCTCCGGTCCATCGCCAGCGGCGTCTGATCCGACCCCAGGCTCGGAGCGGGCACGCGCCTCAGCGGCCGTTCAGGTGCTCGACGGCTCGTCGTCGGGCGGCACGGCGCCCGGTGCGTCACCGGGCGCCTGCGGCTCGTCCTCGACCGAGGCACGCAGGCGCTCGACCTCGGCGGCGAGCAGCGCGGCGGACTCCGCGAGCACGCGGGTGCGCTCCTCGAGCCGGGAGATCTCCCACGAGAACTGGATGACGATGAGGATCAGCGCGCCGACGCCGACGGCCAGGAAGGTCGCCGGCGGGTACTGGATGCCCACCAGCCGCGAGACCGCCACGAGCACGCCGGGGAAGACGCCCAGGACCGCCACGACGACGGCCAGGGTCAACCAGAGCAGGGCGTACTTGCTGCGCAGCCCGTGACGGCGCACCAGCCGCAGGATGAAGCCGATGCAGACGACCGCGCCGATCATCACGAGCAGGTGGGTGCGTGGCGTCATCTCGCCGATCTCGTCGAGGCGGTCGTCGACGCCGACCGAGGCGAACAGAGAGTCGACGCCGACCGAGGCGAACAGACCGGTGAGCCCGATCACCGAGGTCCTCCGGTGACCGGCGCGACGGGAGCGGCGACCCGCGAGCGCGAGCGCACGCGGGCCAGCAGCGTCGAGATCACGCGCACGTAGTGGTACGCCAGGCCGAGGTGCATCGTCGACGGGGTGCCGCCGGCACGCTCACGCATGTCGATCGGCACCTCGACGATGCGGAAGCCCTCGTAGCTGGCGTTCACGAGCGCCTCGACCGACTCCATGTACTCCGCCGGGTAGGTCTGCGCGAAGTACTCGAGCACGCTGCGGTCGAAGGCACGGAAACCCGAGCTGGTGTCGGTGTAGCGGCGACCGGTCAGGACCCGCACGGTGAGCTCGAGGGACCGCATGGCGATGCGGCGCGTCCTGCCCACCTGGTAGTCGGCGCCGCCGTCCGCGAAGCGGCTGCCGATGGCCATGTTCGCCGCGGTGAGCTGTTCGAGCAGCACGGGGATGAGCTCGGGGTCGTGCTGGCCGTCCGCGTCGAGCTGCACGGCTGCGTCGTAGCCCTGGGCGACCGCGTAGCGGAACCCCGCACGCAGCGCACCGCCGATGCCCAGGTTGAACGGCAGCGACAGCACCGTGGCGCCGTGCGCCCGGGCGATCGCCGCGGTGTCGTCGGTCGACCCGTCGTCGACCACCGCGACGTCGTAGTCCGGGGAGGAGCCGGCGAGCGTCGTCAGCACCGAGGCGATGGTGCTCGCCTCGTTCAGCGCAGGGATGATCACCAGGACGCGGATGTGGGCCTCCGTGAGATGTGCGTGGACCGGGTCGTCGTGGCGCGTGCCGGGCAGGTGCCGGGCGACGGTCGGTCAGCCCAGGCGGGAGCCGGCACGGGCGCGGTCCCGGGGCAGCACCGGGGCGTCACGACCGGTGCCGCCGGAACCGCTGGACTCCTCGTGGTAGTCCTCGTCGACGTTGACCGACCAGATGTCGTGCGGGCCCTTGCCCAGGATGTTGTCGACGGTCAGCATCGCGGTGAGCATCGAGTGGTCCTGGTTGTTGTACTTGTGCATGCCGTTGCGACCCACGGGGTGCACGTTCGGCGTGTTGGCATTGATCCAGTCGTTCAGGACCGCCACCTTCTCGGTGTAGACGTCGTCGTAGACCGGGTAGGCCTTCGGCTGGCGCACGACGTAGCCCTGCTGCACCTGGGCGGGGTCGACCAGGCCGAGGATGGCGAGCTCGCGCTTGCCACGCTCGATCAGGTCCTCGTCGGTCGAGGTCCACAGGTCGTCGCCCTCGAACACGAAGTACTCGAGACCCAGGCAGGTGTTGCCGTCCTTGACCAGGTACGGCGACCACGAGCCGAAGTTCTGGATGCGGCCGACCTTGACGTCGGGGGAGTGGATGTAGATCCAGTTGTCGGGGAAGCCGGCGGCCTCGGGCACGACGAGGGCCACGGTGAGGAAGTCACGGAAGCCGAGGTCGTCAGCCGCGGCGAGCACGTCGGCGGGCGGCTGGGGATCCATCGAGCGCAGCAGCTGCGGGAACGGCATGGACGAGATGACCTCGTCGGCCGGGAACTCGAGCGCCGCGCCGTCCTTGCTGCGGGCGAACACGGTGTTCGCCTTGCCGTCCGCGTGGGTGATCCGCTCGACGCGGGTCTCCATCAGGACGTCGGTGCCGGCGGCGGCGACCTTCTCGGTGCAGACCTCCCACATCTGGCCCGGGCCGTACTTCGGGTACTGGAACTCCTCGATCAGGCTGGTGACCTGGGCGGAGCCCTTGCGCCGGCCGGCGAACTTGGCCCGGATCGGCTCCCAGACGGCGTCGAAGATCGACATGCCCTTGA
Organism: Actinomycetes bacterium; assembly: GCA_023389745.1. Classification (GTDB taxonomy): domain Bacteria; phylum Actinomycetota; class Acidimicrobiia; order Acidimicrobiales; family Microtrichaceae; genus JAFAFN01. The sequence goes on along the minus strand of JAEWED010000120.1, from coordinate 5,544 downwards.
TGCGCTGTGCGCCCCAGTCGGCCGAGATGGCCGATGCGGGCACTCCCCACACCTTCTCGTTGTAGGTCTTGAAGAAGTGGTCGAAGAGACGTCGGCCGTAGTTGGCGACGATGTAGTCCTCGAGGGTGTCCTGGGTCTTCGGCGGACGGACCTTCACCGCCAGGTACGACAGCACGCAGCGCACGGCCTCGACGGGGCCCAGGTTCAGCAGCGCGTTGACCGGCTTGATCGGGTAGTCGTAGTACTTGCCCTTGTAGTAGATGCGGCTCATGCGGGGCCGCAGCAGGAACTCCTCGTCGGGCAGGATCTCGTGCCAGAGCGCCTCGACCTCGGGCACCTTGGTGAAGAAGCGGTGACCGCCGATGTCGAAGCGGTAGCCGTCGCGCTCGACCGAGCGCGAGATGCCGCCGACGATGTCGTCGGCCTCGATCACCGTCGAGGTGTGACCCTGCTTCATCAGCTCGAAGGCAGCAGTCAGGCCGGCAGGACCGGCACCGATGATGACCACCGACGGGTCGTCGGCTGCGGGTGCGGTGTCACCGGCCGGGTCGGCCGTCGGAACCGCCGGCGCGTCGTCGGCGGAAGTGTTCTCGGGCTTCGCTTCGTCAGTCATCTCAGTCACGGTGGGGAGCGGGGGGCACGGTCAGACAGGGGCCTGCCTCGGATCACCTCTCGGGGCGCAGGCCGTCGCTCGACAGTAGCCGGTGGGGCGCTGAGGTCCCGGTTCATCGGACGGTCGTCACACCCGAGGTCCGGACCCACTTCTCGGGCGGTCCGCAGTTGGGCGCTCAGGCGGTCTGCAGCTGGCGCAGGGGCGCGAGCTCGGTGTCGATGCGACGGATCGCCACGATGTGGTCCGTGCGGAAGCTGGCGACGCGCACCGACCAGCAGTCCACCGCCTGGCGGGAGCCGTCGGTGCGGAAGAACGTCGTCATCGACTGCTCCTGCTGGTAGGCGTTCGCGTCGTCGACGCACTCCACGGAGCCATCCGCGAGGGTCACGTCGAACGTGGTGCTGATCGTCATGGTGCCTCCTGGCGCTCTGGCGATCCGGGGCCGGTCCCGGTCGCCGGTGTCGACGCTACGGAGGTCGCCCTGTGGATCGATAGAGCCGCAACCGTGTGAATTGTCGGGGGATCATCGCCCCGTTGCGGGGGACAGGGTCGGGACGACCATCCCCCTGCGGTGGATGACCAGCCCTGCACGGGGGATTGGCAGGGGACGCCTGCGGGGCCATGGCATGCTGGGACGATGTCCGCGACGATCGACGAGACGGCCACCCACGACGACGACGCACCCCTCGAGTTCACGTGTCCCCGTTGCCGGCTCGAGGTCACCGAGGCCTACTACGGCCCGTGCACGTCGTGCCGCACGACGCTGCGGGTGACCCAGGCGGGCGAGCAGCGCGACGTCGAGGCGGCCGCCTACGAGCCGAAGATGAACGTCACCCCGAACGCTGTCGCATCCAAGGAGTAGGCGCATCCAAGGAGTAGGCGCCTCCAAGGAACAGGCGCCTCGAAGGGGTGAACCCCGGGCTCAGCCCTGGAGCGCCTGCTCCCGGGCCCAGCGGTAGTCGGCCTTGCCCGACGGCGCCCGGACGATGCGATCACGGCGGACGACGACTCGGGGCAGCTTGTAGCGGGCCAGGTGTCCGGCCGCGACCTCGACGAGCTCCCGATCCTCGACCGTGACACCGTCACGCAGCTGCACCACCGCGACGACCTCCTCGCCCCAACGCTGCGAGGGTCGACCGCAGACGACCGCGTCGAGCACCGAGGGGTGGGCCTTGACGGCGGTCTCGACCTCTTCGGCGAAGACCTTCTCGCCGCCGGTGTTGATGCACACCGAGTCACGGCCCCGCAGCTCGATGCGACCGTCCGCACCGTGTCGGGCGCGGTCACCGGCCACGGCGTAGCGCGTCCCGTCGATGCGGGGGAACGTGGCGGCGGTCTTCTCCGGGTCGCCCAGGTAGCCCAACGGCACACGGCCGCCCTGCGCCAACCAGCCGAGCTCGTCGGAGCCCGGCGCGAGCACGCCGTCGAGCGCTTCGGTCAGCACGACCGAGGTCGACGACGGTTCGAACCCGGCGCCGGTGTCGTCGCCCGAGGCGGTGCGCGCCACGCCCTGGCGGCCGGACTCGGTCGAGCCGAGCACGTCGACGATCGTCACGCCCGGCAGCAGCTCGAGCAGGGTCGACTTGAGTGCGGGCGACAGCACCGCACCACCGGACATGACGTGACGCAGCGACGACAGGTCCCTGGTCACGCCGGCGGCGGCGTCCTCGATGAGTGCGTCGACCAGCGGACGCGCCATGGGGTCGCCCACCAGCAGCAGCGAGGTGGCGCCGTGGCGTTCGATGGCGCCCAGCACGTCGCGGGGGTCGAAGCGATCCACGACGTCCTGGATGACGACCGCGCCGCCCGCGATCCAGCACGAGAGCGCGTTCCAGTGCGCCGCGCCGTGCATGAGCGGCGGCGCGGGCAGCGCCCGAACCCGGCCACGGGCGTCGTCGACGACCTCGTCGATCGACTCGTACTCCCGGCCGTCGCGGCGGCGCACGCCGAGCGCCGCGACCAGGAAGTCGGCCTGGCGCCACATCGTGCCCTTGGGCATGCCGGTGGTGCCGCCGGTGTAGCAGAGGTACAGGTCGTCGCCCGACCAGCCGGCGACCACGTCGGCGGGCAGCTCCGGGTCGGCTCCCGCGAGCGCCGACTCGTAGTCGAGCGCCCCGGGCAGCAGCGGCGCGCCCGACCCGTCGTCGACCTGGAGGATCAGCGCGGGAGGCTCGCCCAGGGTCGGGAGCACCTCGGCGAGGGTCTCGGCGAACGCCGAGTGCACGATGACCGCCCGGGCACCGGAGTCCTCGAGCAGGTAGCGCAGCTCGTCGGCGACGTAGCGGTAGTTGACGTTGAACGGCGCCGTGCCCGCCTTCCACGCGCCGAGCATGGACTCCAGGTACTCGGGTCCGTTGTACAGGTAGAGCGCCACGTGGTCCTGGGGCGACGCCCAGGGCTCGTCGACCGCCCGTCGGGTGCCGAGCCCGGCGCCGAGCAGCACCGACGCGAGCCGACGGGTGCGGTCGCAGACCTCTCCCCAGGTCGTGGTGCGGTCGCGGTGCACGAGGCACGGGCGATCCGGGTGCGCGGCGGCGATCGCCTCGGTGATCGAGGCGACGTCGAGCTCGATCGCCATCAGCGCCCGCCCCGCCCGCTCACTGCTGGACCCGCCTCACTGCTGGACCCGCCTCACTGCTCGACCCGCCTCACTGCTCGACCCAGAGCCCCGCGACGGAGTGGCCGGTGGCCAGGCCGGGGAACGGCTCGGAGCCGTCGGGCAGTGCGGGGCCCATCACGCCGTGCACGGTCGGCGAGGTGGCGACGGTCCACTGCGTCCACTGCATCCACAGGTTGTAGAGCTCGGTGGCGAAGCGACGGTTGATCTCGCCGTAGATCCGCTGGCGCTCGGTGACGTCGCGCTCAGCGCGCCCCTCGAGCAGCAACCGGTCGATCTCGGGATCGTCGATGGAGCTGAAGTTCAGCAGCGAGCCGCTCTTCCACCAGTCGAACTGGCCGTCGGGGTTGCCGCCGGGGTGGTTGCGCCAGTCGAGCATCTGGAAGTCCTTGGCGATCGCCCGGTCGATGAGCTCCGCCTGGGGCACGGTCGACAGCTTCGCGGTGATGCCCGCCTTCGAGAACATCTCCTGGAAGACCTCCATGTTCGACACGGTGCCCGCGTCGGGGGAGAGCAGGATGGTGAACTCCAACGGCTCGCCGGTCTCGGCCTCGTACGCGGCGACGGCCTCCTTCGCTGCCTCGAGGTCGTAGGTCGGGTAGCCCGTGTCGTCGAGGTGTCCGATCTCGCCAGGTGCGAAGGGGCCGTTGGCGTTCGTCATCAGGTCCTGGTTGCGGACCATGTTGTAGGTCTCCATGTCGACCGCCTTCACGACCGCTTCGCGAGCGAGCTTGTTGTCGAACGGGGCCTTCGCGGTGTTCAGCATCTGGTAGCCGACCTCGCCGTACTCCGCGGAGCTGACGACGTCGAGCTCACCGGAGTCGGCCTCGGCGGTGACGGCCTCGATGTCCTCGGCCATCGACAGGTGGGCGGCCTGCATCTCGCCGCTGAGCAGCGTGTTGACGCGGGAGTGGCCGTCCGCGATCGGCCGGAACTCGATGGCGTCGAGATAGGGGAGCTGCTCGCCGTCCGCGTCGGTGCCCCAGTAGTCGGGGTTGCGCGTGGCGGTGAGCGACTCGTCGATCCTCCACTCGTCGAGCACGAAGGGTCCGGTGCCGATCAGCTCCGAGTCGCAGGTGTCCGGGTCGTCGAGCTGCGCCTGGGCGACGATGCCGACACGCCCGGAGCCGAACAGCGCGGCGGGCAGGGCGGGCCACGGCGTCTTGGTCGTGATCTGCACGGTCATCGGGTCGACCACGGCCACGTCGGCCATGTTCTCGAACACGAACATGTACTGCAGGGCCGTGCGGCCCGGGTACTCGCCGCGGTACGCGTCGATGTTGTTCTTGACCACCTCGGCGTCGAGCGGGGAGCCGTCGTGGAACGTGATGTCGGGACGGAGCCGGATCGTCCAGACGGTGTCGTCCTCGTTCGGCTCGACCGACTCGGCCAGGAACGGCTGGTACTCGGCGTTCTCGTCGGGGATCGTCAGCGTGTCGTAGATGGCGCGGGCCACCTGGATGCCGCTGATCGCCAGCGACGCCTCGGGCAGGCACCAGCCCTCGCTGGTCTCGGCCTCGAGGCCGTAGACGACGGTGCCGCCCCGGGTCGGCGCGCCGACCGCCTCGTCGTCGCTTCCGCCGGACCCACCGCCGGATCCCCCGCCGTCACCACCGCACGAGGCGGCGAGCACTGCGAGGGTCGACGCTGCGGCGAGCAGCACGACGCGCCTGCGGGTCCGGGCGCTGGGGCGACGGCGGACTGGGGAGGGGGCGTTCATCGAGGCATCATCCGTTCCCGCGCACCTGGGCGCGACCCAGTGATGGTACCGGCGAGGTGCTGCGGGTCCGGTCGGTCCCGAGGTGTGCCTCAGGACACCTCGACCGGCGTGTCGACGGGCACCAGCGGGAAGTGGCACGCCACGTACTGGTCGTCGCTGACCCGCTGCATCTGCGGTTCGGCCTGGGCGCACAGCTCCTGGGCCCGGTCGCAGCGCGTCCGGAAGCGGCAGCCGCTGGGCGGATCGATGGGCGAGGGCAGCTCACCGCCCAGGTGGTGGCCGACGTCGACCGCGGCCTCGGGATCCGGCAGCGGGATCGCCGAGAGCAGCGCGTTGGTGTACGGGTGGGCCGGCGCGGCGTACAGCGCGTCGGGGCGGCCGATCTCGCACATCTTGCCGAGGTACATCACCGCGACGCGGTCCGACACGTTCTTCACGACCGCCAGGTCGTGCGCCACGAACACGAGCGTCAGCCCGTAGCGCTCCTTCATGTCCTCGAGCAGGTTGAGGATCTGGGCCTGCACCGAGACGTCGAGCGCCGAGACCGGCTCGTCGCAGATGATCACCTCTGGGTCGGTGATCACCGCCCGGGCG